>NZ_KB898993.1:0-416004 GCF_000377965.1 Streptomyces sp. CNB091 | reverse complement strand
CTTCAGGGGTGTTGACGGTGCCGGCCTCGGCTCGGGTGTCGTGCTCGCGCATCCACGTTATGCAGACCTGCCGCCCGCGAACTGTCCGGCATTGCGCCGGACCGGACGGTGGCCGGACCTCTGATCAGCGTCTCCGACGAACACCCCCGGGCCCGGTGACACCACCCCCCAGGTCATTCCTTCGACAGGGGGACACAGTCATGCCGAGCCCGGAGGCCAGCGGCTCCGTTGCGGAACCACAGAAAACATAACGGGGGCGGCGGGACCTCGAATCCGCCTCCGCAGACTGATTCGCAGGACGCACGGCGCCCCGGGGTGTTGTTGCCGTGGCTCTCGGCGTACGCTGGCTGGCGCCATGCCGTACGAAGCACCCACGCACACCGTCGAGCGCTCACTTCGCGCTACCACCGGTGCCAGGACCGTCGCCGGTGTCGATGAGGTCGGACGCGGAGCGTGGGCCGGCCCCGTCACCGTGTGCGCGGCGGTCACCGGTCTGCGCCGACCGCCCGAAGGCCTCACCGATTCCAAGCTGTTGACCCCCCGGCGGCGCGCCGAGCTGGCTCCCGTGCTGCGGAGCTGGGTCACCGCCTACGCGCTGGGCGACGCCTCGCCGCGGGAGATCGACGACCTCGGAATGACCGCCGCCCTCCGGCTCGCCGCCGTGCGCGCCCTGGAGGGGCTGCCGGTGCGCCCCGACGCGGTGATACTCGACGGCAAGCACGACTATCTGGGCGTTCCCTGGAAGGTCCGTACCGTGATCAAGGGCGATCAGTCCTGTATCGCGGTCGCGGCTGCCTCGGTGATCGCCAAGGTGCACCGTGACCGGATGATGGCCGAGCTGGGCGCCGCGTCCGAGGACTGCGCCGACTTCGCCTTCGGTGCCAACGCGGGGTATCCCTCGCCCGTGCACCGGGCCGCGCTGGAGGAGCGGGGGCCCACGGCCCATCACCGCCTCTCCTGGGCGTATCTGGACGCGCTGCCCCGGTGGCAGCACCTGAAGAAGGTCCGTTTTTCCGCCGAGGCGGCCGCACTCGAAAGCGGGGGCCAGCTCGGCTTCGAATTCTGATCGCGCACACGCGCCCCTCCCACCGACGCCGACGACATCGGCGTTCGCCACAGACCACCTTCATGCCTCTGATCTCCGAGGAGCCTCAGATTCCCGAGAGCGCCCAGGGTCCCCGCGTCACTCCGGCCGCAGGCCGCACCGCGCCGACCCCCCGTCCCGTACCCGGTCCGCGTTCCGCGGCCACCCCGCGTCCCGGCCGTCCGGGTCCCGGCCCCGCGCGCCCCGCGCCCCCGGCGCAGCGCGCCCAGCCCGCCCCCGCGGCACCCCCCGCTCCGGCGCCGGCCCCCGCCCGTCCGGAGCCGACGGAGAATCGTTCCGCGCCGCAGGTCCAGCTGATCCCGGCCCCGGCGGCCGGAGCACTCGACGCGGCCGAGGAAGCAGTCGACCTGCTGCTGGAGTCCGGTCGCGCACCGGGCGACATCCTGGTGCTCACCACCGGCGAACAGCACCCGTGGGCCGCCCACGAGCTGTCCTTCGGCGAAGCCGCGTACTGGGCCCAGCACGACGCGGGCGACGACGTCTTCTTCGCCGACATCTCCGCGGCGGACCGGGCCACGTCCCGGCCCGTGGTCGTCGTCGCCGTCAACGACGACGCGGACCCGGCCGTGGCCCGTACCCTGCCCGTCGCGCGTGACCGCGCCGCCGCGCTGCTGATCGTCTGCGGAGACCCGCAGACGGTCAACTCCGCACTCGGCGCCGGGGTCTGAACACACCCACCGGTGCTCCCGGCCACCCCCACGGGCGGGCGGGAGCACCACCGCCGGTCGCCCGGCCACGGGCACCGGCCGGTGCCCGCCCGGCAGGTGCGCCGTGCTCGCTCAGCGGGCGGCGGTGTGCCGCAGCGCCTCCGCCGCTCCGCCGCCCGACCGCGTCGGCGTGGTCCGGTGCTCGACGAGGGCGTCGGCCAGGAGCGCCGGCTCCGACAGCGAACTGGGCCGCCGCCCGCCCCTTCCCTCGCCGAGCACCTGCCAGCCCCCGCGGGTGAGCGTGATGTAGGCGCCGCAGCGGAGGCCGTGCAGGGTGCAGGCGTCCCGCAGGCCCCACATCCACGCACCGTCCTCCTCGGTCCAGCGCTCGTCGCCGTCGCGGCAGTACAGGAGCACGGCCGTACGGACCGGAGTGCGGCGTCGCAGATCGTGCGGGATGACGCGCCGCAGCTGTGCCAGCAGGGCGTTGCGGAACTCCCAGCCGTCCGCGGCCACCGTCGACCGGCGGGCGAACGAGGCGCTCGCCGTGAGCCGTTCCTCATGATCGAGGACCGCGACCACGGCGGTGGCCGGAGTCGGCCGGTGCCGGGAATGCAGCCCGCTGACGACCTCCCGGGGACTCCGGAGCAGGGGTATGCCCGCCGAGGCCCACTCCGCTGGTTCGAGCATCCGGGCAAGGCGGTTGTCGGAGTCTGCGGAAACCGAGGACGCCGCTGTCGAAGTGACTGTGGACGGGGCGAATCCGAAGGTCACGGTCCTCCCTTCGCTACGCGCCCACGGTGCGGGCAGGGTCGAATGAGGGCGCGCCGCGGCACAGCCCTTCCGGGCCCGATGAGGAACTGTGCGGGGGCGGCTCCAATTCTCCCTGGCCTACCGGCAGGCGGCAACGAGCAATTGCTGTGGCTGACGGGAATCAGCCGGAATGACACTGATATCCCTGCCCATACCCGCCCGGGATGACTCCCTCCGTCCCCCCTGAATCGCGAGGACCAGCAGAAACACCGTCGTCGCGGTGGATGGATTCGCTGATTGTCAGTCCCATCGGGTTGCATGGAGGCATGGACACCCTGGAGCTCCGCACCGAAGCCGACGCCATCCTCGCTGAGCTGGTCGGTGCGCCCGGAGGGTCGGCGCGGCTGCGGGAGGATCAGTGGCAGGCGGTGGCGGCCCTGGTGGAGGAGCGCCGTCGCGCGCTGGTGGTCCAGCGCACGGGGTGGGGCAAGTCCGCGGTGTATTTCGTGGCCACCGCGCTGCTGCGGCGGCGCGGAGCCGGACCGACAGTGATCATCTCGCCGCTCTTGGCGTTGATGCGCAACCAGGTCGAGTCGGCGGCGCGGGCAGGCATCCAGGCACGCACCATCAACTCGGCCAACCCCGAGGAATGGGAGACGATCTACGGGGAGGTGGAGCGCGGCGAGACCGACGTGCTCCTGGTGAGCCCGGAGCGCCTCAACTCCGTGGACTTCCGTGATCAGGTGCTGCCCAGGCTCGCGGCGACGACCGGCCTGCTGGTGGTCGACGAGGCGCACTGCATTTCCGACTGGGGCCATGATTTCCGGCCCGACTACCGTCGCCTGCGCACGATGCTCGCGGAGCTGCCGGCGGGAGTGCCGGTGCTCGCCACCACCGCCACGGCGAACGCGCGGGTGACCGCGGACGTGGCGGAGCAATTGGGCACCGGGGGCGGGGACGCGTTGGTGCTGCGGGGGCCGCTGGACCGCGAGAGCCTGCGGCTGGGCGTGCTGGAGCTGCCGAACGCGGCGCACCGGCTCGCGTGGCTGGGGGAGCGGCTGGGGGATCTGCAGGGTTCGGGGATCATCTACACGCTGACGGTGGCGGCGGCGGAGGAGGTCGCCGCGTTCCTGCGGCAGCGCGGATATCCGGTGGCCTCGTACACGGGGAAGACGGAGAACGCGGACCGGTTGCGGGCGGAGGAGGATCTGCAGGCGAACCGGGTGAAGGCCCTGGTGGCGACCTCCGCACTGGGGATGGGTTTCGACAAGCCGGACCTCGGCTTCGTGGTGCACCTCGGATCACCCTCGTCGCCGATCGCGTACTACCAGCAGGTGGGGCGTGCCGGGCGCGGCGTGGACCATGCCGATGTCCTGCTGCTTCCGGGCAGGGAGGACGAGGCGATCTGGGCGTATTTCGCTTCGGTGGGCTTCCCGCCCGAGGAGCAGGTGCGGCGCACCCTGGACGTGCTGGGGCAGGCGGGCCGTCCGTTGTCGCTGCCGGCGCTGGAGCCGTTGGTGGATCTTCGGCGCTCGCGCCTGGAGACGATGCTGAAGGTCCTGGACGTGGACGGTGCGGTCAAGCGCGTGAAGGGCGGCTGGACCGCGACGGGACAGCCGTGGGCGTACGACGCGGAGCGGTACGCGTGGGTCGCGAAGCAGCGGGCGGCGGAGCAGCAGGCGATGCGGGACTACGTGGCGACCACGGGGTGCCGCATGGAGTTCCTGCAGCGGCAGCTCGACGACGAGAAGGCGGTGCCGTGCGGCCGCTGCGACAACTGCGCCGGCCCCTGGCTGGACCCGGCCGTCTCCTCCTCGGCCCTCTCGGCGGCGACCGGTGAGCTGGACCGGCCGGGCGTCGAGGTCGAGCCCCGCAAGATGTGGCCGACGGGCCTGGCCTCGGTAGGCATGGACCTGAAGGGCCGAATTCCCGCGGGGCAGCAGGCGATGACGGGACGTGCGCTGGGAAGGCTGTCCGACATCGGCTGGGGCAACCGGCTGCGCCCGCTCCTGTCGGCGCAGGCGGCGGACGGGCCGGTCCCTGACGACGTACTGAACGCCGTGGTGGCGGTGCTGGCGGACTGGGCCCGCTCGCCGGGCGGCTGGGCGGGCGGATCTCCCGACGCGGTGCCGCGCCCCGTGGGGGTGGTCGTCGTGCCGTCACGCACTCGCCCCCAACTGGTCACGTCCCTGGGCGAGGGCGTGGCCCGGGTCGGGAGGCTCCCGTTCCTGGGCAGCCTGGCCTACACCCCGCATGCCGACGAGCACGCCGCGCACCGCAGCAATTCCGCCCAGCGGCTGCGTGCCCTGGCCGACTCGTTCACGGTGCCCGACGAACTCGCCGCCGCGCTGGCCGAAGCCCATGGCCCGGTTCTGCTCGTCGACGACTCCACGGACTCCGGCTGGACCCTCGCCGTGGGCGCGCGCCTGCTCCGTCAGGCCGGTGCCGGTCAGGTGCTCCCGCTGGTCCTGGCCGTGGCGGGATAGCCGAGCCCAGGTCGCTCTACCGTCGCCGGCCCCCGGAGCGAGCTCGAAAGGTGAACGCGCAGGAGTCCTGCCACTGCTGGAGCGGCCAGCTCCGGAATCCAGTGCCCGACTCCGGCCAGGCCGCGGCCGGCGTCCAGGCGACCGCGGCTCCCCAGTCGTGCCCGACGACGTGCGCCTTGCCGCCGCGGGGTGCGGTTGCCTCGATGAGGGCGACGACGTCCTCGGTGAGCTGGGACATGCGGTAGGAGATCCTGCCGCGCGGCCGGGCCCGGGGCGAGTACCCCCGCTGGTCGGGTGCCAGAGTGCGGTATCCCGATGCGTGCAGCAGCACGACGCCCTCCCCGGCGAGCGGTCCCTGGCAGCGGCGAACTACGGCAGGTCGAAACCGAGTTGATCCGGCCCGGGTGTGCTCGCCTCCAGGGTCGAGAGGCGCGAACCGGACCGAGCACAGCACGATAGTGCGCCCCGAGCAACGGGAGCGACCCCTGTGGATAACGTTATCCACAGGGGTCGCGGGGCGGGGCGGACTGAGGGACCGTCAAGGCATGAACAAGCACCATGAATCCACCGGCCCGGCCGCGGAGCAGCAGATCACCCTGCGCGGCCCCGCCGAGCTCGCCGACGCCCTCCCGTATCTGATGGGCTTCTATCCCAACGACAGCGTCGTGATGGTCGCCCTGCACGGCGGCCAGGGCCGGTTCGGCGGCCGGCTCCGTCTCGGAATTCCGCAGTCGCCCGGCGAATGGGGACCGGTCGCCGACCAGTTGGCGGATTGCCTGGTATCGGGGAGCGAGCGCCGCGAAGGACGACCCGACGCGATCGTGATCTTCCTCTGCCAGGACTCTCCGGACGGGTCGGGCGGCAGGCTCACGATGGAGCGGCTCAGGCCTTTCGCGCAACGCCTGCGCACGGCGTGCGGAGCACTCGACGTTCCCGTCCTCGAAGCGCTCTGCATCTCCGACGGCCGCTACTGGTCCTACTGCTGCCCCGACCCCCGGTGCTGTCCCGACCAGGGAAATCCCCTGGCCATGCCCGGCACCACGGTGATGGCCGCGGCGGCCGCCTACGCGGGCGTCCATGTGCGGGGCACGCTGCGCGACATGGAGGCGCGGCTCCGGCCCTGGCGGACCCCGGCAGCCGTGGCCGCGCAGGAGGAGGCCCTGGACAGGGCGGGGCCCGCGCTGATCCCGCGGCTCCTCGACGAGCGGGCCCGGGGGGAGGTCGCCGCGGAGACCCTCCGGCTGGCGCGCACCCTCATGGACCGCATCGAGGAGACGCAGCCCGCACCGCCCGCGCTCTCGGACGCCGGGGACGACCAGTTGATCGGCTCCGACGAGGCCGCGGCCGTCATCCTCGGGCTCCAGGACCGGGAGACCCGGGACAAGGCCGCGGCCTGGATGGAGGGGGCGGAAGCGCAAGCGGCCCTGCGGCTCTGGCGGACGCTGGCACGGCGTTGCGTCGGACCCTACGGGGAGCACGCCGCCGCCCCGCTCACCCTGGCGGGCTGGGTCTCCTGGTCCACGGGCGACGAACCGGGCGCGCGGGTCGCCCTGACGCTGGCGCTGCGCGCCGATCCCGGCTACACGTTCGCCCAGCTGCTGCACCGGGCCTGCAACGAAGGGCTCGACCCGGAGGCCCTGCGCCGTTGCCTGCGCGAGGCCGCGGACGGGGCGAGCCCCGACACCCGGGCCGTGCGGGGGGTGATGGAGACCGCCGCCGACCGGGGCGCCACCTCGCTGCGCGTCCGCAAGGTCCGCCCGCTGCCGGACGGGGGCCGGCGGCGGGGGCGCCCTCACCGGCGCCCGGGTGTGGGGCGGGTGAAGCCGTCACCCGCTTCGGCCCGTCCCCGGGCCTCGGTGGCCGGGCGGCGGTCGCACGAGGCCCGGCAGTACGGGCGACGCGGCAGCAGGACGCGGAGGTGACCCGGGTGCGAGCCGGGAAACCGCCGGGGCAAGTCCGTCCCGGCCTGCGGGCCGGCCGTCCGGCCCGGTCCGCCGGCCGTCGGGGTCCGGGCCACCGCCCGACTGATCGCCACGCATCCGAAATCGTGACGCCCCGACTGATCACGAGCATGCCGAAGGGAGTGTTTATCGTCAGGAAGACGACTATGATCGCGGCATGCCGCCCTACGACCCGTCGACCTTCCCGCCCTTCGCTGTCACCGTCGACCTGGTCGTGCTCACGGTGCGCCGTCACGCGCTCTGCGCGTTGGTCGTCCGCCGTGGAGAGACTCCGTTCCAGGGCAGCTGGGCGCTGCCCGGTGGTTTCGTCAGGATGGACGAGGACCTGGGGTCCGCGGCGGCGCGTGAACTCGTCGAGGAAACCGGCCTCTGCGCGCACGACCCGGCGAGACCGGCCGCGGGCAACGGGGCCCATCTGGAGCAGTTGGCCACGTACGGGGATCCGGCCCGCGACCCCCGGATGCGGGTGGTCAGCGTCGCCCACCTCGCCCTCGCGCCGGACCTGCCCGCACCCCGGGCGGGCGGCGATGCCAACAGCGCGCGCTGGGCGCCGGTCGAGGACCTGCTGCATCCCGCCGCCGGACGGGAGGGCGAGCAGGCGGCGCCGCTGGCCTTCGACCATGCGCGGATCCTGGCCGACGGCGTGGAGCGCGCCCGCTCCAAGATCGAGTACTCCTCGCTGGCCACCGCGTTCTGTCCGCCGGAATTCACGGTCGGCGAGCTGCGCCGGGTGTACGAAGCGGTCTGGGGTGTGGTCCTCGACCCCCGTAACTTCCACCGCAAGGTCACCGGAACACCCGGATTCCTGGTGCCTTCCGGTGGGACGACCACGCGTCAGGGAGGTCGGCCCGCGCAGTTGTTCCGGGCCGGGGCGGCCACGGTGCTCAATCCGCCGATGCTGCGACCCGAGGTCTGAGCCACCGGGCGTTCCGCTGCGACGGCCTCGCGGAACGCCTGTCGGCCCACCCCTGCGCCAAAAGTCTGAAATGTCGCGTT
Source organism: Streptomyces sp. CNB091 (assembly GCF_000377965.1). Taxonomy (NCBI): domain Bacteria; kingdom Bacillati; phylum Actinomycetota; class Actinomycetes; order Kitasatosporales; family Streptomycetaceae; genus Streptomyces; species Streptomyces sp. CNB091. The sequence goes on along the minus strand of NZ_KB898993.1, from coordinate 408,056 downwards.
ATGTTGCTGCGGTACCCCCTGCCGCCGAGCGGTCTCACCTTCCGCGAGAGACGCGAGAGAAGCGATGCTCCAGGCCATCGGACTCACCAGCACCCCACGTCGCGACGCTCCGCCCGCCGTGAACGATCTGACCTTCGAGGCTCCCCCCGGCCGTGTCACGGCCCTGCTGGGCGCCCCCCGCTCGGGCAGGACCACGGCCCTGCGGCTGATGCTCGAACTGGACGCGGGGCGAGGCGTCGCCTACTTCCGGGGGAGGCCGCTGCACCGCATCGCCCACCCGGCACGGGAGGTGGGCGTACTGCTCGGCGACGTACCGGGTCATCCCGCCCGGACCGCCCGAGGACAGCTCCGTATGCTCTGCGCGGCCGCGGGCGCGCCCGCGGCCAGGGCCGACGAGGTGCTCGAGGTCGTCGGTCTCGCCGGGCTCGGGGACCAGCGCCTGGGCGCCCTCTCGGTGGGGATGGACCGGCGGCTCGGCCTCGCCTCCGCGCTGCTCGGGGACCCCCACACCCTGATCCTGGACGAGCCGGCGGAGGGGCTGTCCCCGCGGGAGAACAGTTGGCTGTACGGGCTGTTGCGCGCGCACGCGGACCAGGGCGGCACGGTCCTCTACACCACCGGCGACCCCAAGGAGGCGGCCCGCACGGCCGACCGCGTCGTCACCATCGGCGGCGGGCGTCTCGTCGCGGACCAGGACGTCTCCGACTTCGCCCGCACCCGGCTCCGGGCCCGGGTCGCCGTCCGCACCCCGCACGCGGCCAGGCTGGCCGCCGTGGTCAGCCGGGAGGCCCGCGCGGCGCGGCGCTCCGTCGAGGTGGTCGAGGAGTCGAGCGGCCGGCTGACGGTGTACGGCAGCAGTTGCGCGGAGATCGGCGACACCGCGTACCGGCACGGCGTCCCCGTGCACCGGCTCGCCGACGAGATCGGCGACACCGGGCCGGCCACCCCGGCGGGGGCCGGGAGCGAGGAACGGGGCGACTCGACCGTCGCGCTGTCCGAGCTGCCGCCCCCGATCCGGGTGCGCCCCGCGCGCGGCCCCCTGCACCCCCTCCGGTACGAACTGCGACGCTCCCTGGGCGTCCGTACAACGGCCATGATCATGGCGGCCGTTCTGGTGGTGTCGGCCGCGGTGTCCGTCCTGCTCGCCCGCACGGACGGCACCGCGCTGCCCCGTGTGCTCGCCGCGTGGCCCGCTCTGCTGCCGCTCCCTCCCGCCGCGCTCGGCGCGGGTCTGCTCGGGGCGTTGTCCTTCGGGGACGAGTTCCGGTATCCGGCACTCGCCGCCGCGCGCGGCACCGTGCCCCGGCGGCTCGGTCTGCTGCTGGCCAAGCTCACCGTGACCGCGAGCTTCGCTCTGCTGCTCGCGGGCCTCGCCGTGGTGTGCGGAGCGCAGAGTCTCCGGCTCGTGTACGGGCCGGACTTGATCGAGATCCCCTCGAACGCCGTCGCGCTCGGCGCGAGTTGGGCCGGTCTGACGGTCGGCTGCGCCTGGGCGGGGCTGTTGGCCGCCGGTGTCTTCCGGGTGGCCGGGGCGGGGATCGCCGCGGTGCTGGCCGTTCCGGTACTCGTCGTTCCGCTGGTGCAGAAGCTCTTCGCGGCGCCGTCCGCGCGTTCGGTCGCCGGGCTCCCGGGCCGACTGCGCGAACTGGCCGGGTGGCAGCTGCCGCAGCAGGCGGACCACTGGGTCCTGGCCGTCGCGCGGGTGGTGGCGCAGCCCGTCGGCACCGCACTCGCCCTGTCGTTGTCAGCCCTGATCTGCGCGTATCTGTTCACCAGCCTTCGGGGAAAGGCGCGTTGGTGACCGCCGTCGCCCCGCATCGAGGGCAGAGGTCCACAACTCCCTGAGAAATGACTGATCTGTGGGGATATGGCGTCAATTGCGGAGCGAGCGCCGATCACCCTTTCGTGTGCTTTTCACCAAAGACCTCAAGGGGTGGGCGAGCCGCGCCGACAAAGGATGCGTGAGTACCCTTGCGCACACCATGATGACCGCCGCCCGCACTGCCGATTCCGGCCTGGCCGGCGCGGGCGAACTCGACCGCTACCCCTATACGGAGGCGCCGGCCGGCGAGCGTGCCGCTTCCCGGGCCTGGGGCGGTTCCGATTCCGAGCTGGGGCGGGCGAGCCGACGCGGGTCTGCCAGCCGGGGGCGCGGTCTCCACGGCCAACTCGTCCAGCAGCTCGGCCAGATGATCGTCTCCGGTGACCTCGGCGCGGACCGCCCCCTCGTTCCCGAGGAGATCGGCCAGCGGTTCGAGGTGTCCCGCACCGTCGTACGCGAATCCCTGCGCGTCCTCGAAGCCAAGGGGCTGGTCAGCGCGCGCCCCAATGTGGGTACGAGGGTCCGCCCGGTCAGCGACTGGAACCTGCTGGATCCCGACATCATCGAATGGCGGGCCTTCGGTCCGCAGCGCGACGACCAGCGCCGTGAGCTGGCCGAGCTCCGCTGGACCATCGAACCGCTCGCCGCCCGCCTCGCGGCCGGGCACGGCCGGGACGACCTTCAGCAGCGGCTCGGCGACATGGTGGAGATCATGGGGCACGCGATGGGGCAGGGGGACACGATCACCTTCTCCCGTGCCGACGCGGAGTTCCACGCCCTGCTCATCCAGGCGGCGGGCAATCGGATGCTCGAACACCTTTCCGGCATCGTCTCGGCCGCCCTTCATGTCTCCGGCGGTCCGGTCACCGGCTGTGACCGTCCGGGCGAGACCTCGCTCGCGCACCACGCGCGCATCGCCGACGCCCTCGCCTCCGGTGATTCCGGGGCGGCCGAGACGGCCATGCGCCAACTGCTCGTCGTCCACCCCGACGTCGAGCGTGTGGTTCCCGCGCCGCGCGAGCACTGACCGAAGCGCGGCCGGGGGCGTGGGCCCGGCACCGCCGGCCGCACGGGTCCGGCGGGATAATTGTGGGGGGATGGCACCCTTGGCCCATTTCGTCGCGTATGGGGTGTGACTCGGACCACGCGGATCGGCCGTAACACTCCTCGAAGCAGCGCGATGACTTAAGAGGTGAGCGTCGCGGAAGGAATACAGCAGCCCTCGGGTGCGCTGTGCAGTTCTGAGGCCAAACCCGCGCCGTCGGCGACATCCCCAGTCGACGGTCGTCGGTTCCAGCCCTCTCCAGGGCCGGGCCGGAAGCCGTTTCCATCGTTCCGAGAGGTTGTTCGTGTCGGCCAGCACATCCCGTACGCTCCCGCCGGAGATCGCCGAGTCCGAATCTGTGATGGCGCTCATCGAGCGGGGAAAGGCTGATGGGCAGATCGCCGGCGATGACGTGCGTCGGGCCTTCGAGGCTGACCAGATTCCGCCAACCCAGTGGAAGAACGTTCTGCGCAGCCTCAACCAGATCCTCGAGGAAGAGGGTGTGACGCTGATGGTCAGTGCCGCGGAGTCGCCGAAGCGCGCCCGCAAGAGCGTCGCAGCGAAGAGCCCGGTCAAGCGCACCGCCACCAAGACTGTCGCGGCCAAGACCACCGTGACCAGGACCGTCGCGGCCACGGCCGCCCCGGCGGCCGAGAGTGCGGACGCGGTGGCCGACGACGCCGTCGCGGCCGCTCCCGCCAAGAAGACGGCTGCCAAGAAGACGGCTGCCAAGAAGACCGCCGCGAAGAAGACCGCCGCGAAGAAGACAGCGGCGAAGAAGTCCGGCAAGCAGGACGACGAGATCCTCGACGGCGACGAGGCGGCCGAGGAAGTCAAGGCCGCCAAGGGCGAGGAAGAGGAGGGCGAGGGCGAGAACAAGGGCTTCGTCCTCTCCGACGACGACGAGGACGACGCACCCGCGCAGCAGGTCGCCGTCGCCGGCGCCACCGCCGACCCGGTCAAGGACTACCTGAAGCAGATCGGCAAGGTTCCCCTCCTCAACGCCGAGCAGGAGGTCGAGCTCGCCAAGCGCATCGAGGCCGGCCTCTTCGCCGAGGACAAGCTGGCGAACGCCGACAAGCTCGCGCCGAAGCTCAAGCGCGAGCTGGAGATCATCGCCGAGGACGGCCGACGGGCCAAGAACCACCTTCTGGAGGCCAACCTCCGCCTGGTGGTCTCCCTGGCCAAGCGCTACACCGGTCGCGGCATGCTCTTCCTGGACCTGATCCAGGAGGGCAACCTCGGTCTGATCCGCGCGGTCGAGAAGTTCGACTACACCAAGGGCTACAAGTTCTCCACGTACGCCACCTGGTGGATCCGTCAGGCGATCACCCGCGCGATGGCCGACCAGGCCCGCACCATCCGTATCCCGGTGCACATGGTCGAGGTCATCAACAAGCTCGCGCGCGTGCAGCGCCAGATGCTCCAGGACCTGGGCCGCGAGCCCACCCCGGAGGAGCTGGCCAAGGAACTCGACATGACCCCCGAGAAGGTCATCGAGGTCCAGAAGTACGGTCGTGAGCCGATCTCGCTGCACACCCCGCTCGGTGAGGACGGCGACAGCGAGTTCGGTGACCTGATCGAGGACTCCGAGGCCGTGGTCCCGGCGGACGCGGTCAGCTTCACGCTTCTCCAGGAGCAGCTCCACTCCGTGCTCGACACGCTCTCCGAGCGTGAGGCCGGCGTGGTCTCGATGCGCTTCGGTCTCACCGACGGTCAGCCGAAGACGCTCGACGAGATCGGCAAGGTCTACGGCGTGACGCGTGAGCGCATCCGTCAGATCGAGTCGAAGACGATGTCGAAGCTTCGGCACCCGTCCCGCTCGCAGGTGCTGCGCGACTACCTCGACTAGATCGCGGAAGATTCACCGGCCGAGGGCCCGGAACCCCCAGGGGATCCGGGCCCTCCGGCGTGTCCTCGGGTGCGGACGGTGACCGGCTGGATCACGCTGGGTGGACCGTTACCGCCTCAGCGTCAGGAGCCTCCATGCCCCGTTCCGTCGTCCGTGCCCTGACCGGGGTGCTCGCCCTGACCGCCGCCGCGACCGTGGCGCCCCTCGCCAAGCCCTCCGCGGCGGTCGCGGACAGCATCATCGTCGGCGGACAGCCCGCTCCGGTGGCGGACAGCCCCTGGGCGGTGGCGCTGTCGAGCCGGGACCGGTTCGGAGGGGCGCGCTCGGGACAGTTCTGCGGCGGCGTCGCCGTGGCGCCCACGAAGATCCTGACGGCCGCCCACTGTCTGAGTGACGAGGCGCTCGGTGGGCCGGCGGAGCGGGTGAGGGATCTGCTGGTCATCGCCGGCCGGGAGCGGCTGAGTGACTCCGGCGGCCAGGAGATCCCGGTCCGGTCCATCTGGGTGAACCCGGCGTACGACCCCGCCTCCAACGCCGGCGACCTCGCGGTGCTGACGCTGTCCCGCGCGATGCCGAAGGGCGGCGTCATCCCGACGGCCAAGGGCGGGGACCCCGCCTACCGGGCCGGTACGGCGGCGGCCGTCTACGGGTGGGGCGATACGACGGGGAGCGGCGCGTACGCCTCCGTGCTGCGCTCCGCGCGGGTCCAGGTCCTGCCGGACAGCGACTGCGCGCGGGCCTACCCGGGCGGCCAGGAGGGCACGTACAAGGCCTCGGCGATGCTCTGTGCGGGCGATCCGGCGGGTGGCAGGGATGCGTGCCAGGGCGACAGCGGCGGGCCGCTGGTGGCCCGTGGGCGGCTCATCGGGCTGGTGTCCTGGGGCAGCGGCTGCGGGCGCGCGGGCAGCCCGGGGGTGTACACGCGGGTCTCCGCCGCGCTGGACTGGGCCGAGGGCCGCGTCTGATCCGCGCCGGGACCGAGTGCGGGCGGTGATTCCCCGCGCTGGGTCCGCGCGGGGCCTCGCCGACGAGAACGGGCGGCTCCCCCGGTGGGGAAGCCGCCCGTCGGCCGGTCCTGGACCGGCCCCTGGCTCGTCGTGGATGCGAGGTATCAGTGTTGTTCCTCGTCGGCGGCAGCCGTCTGCACGGCGGTGAGCCGATCCGTTTCATCCTGTATTTCCGCGGCGATCTTCTTGAGTTCCGGCTCGAACTTGCGCCCGTGGTGGGCGCAGAAGAGCAGTTCACCGCCACTGATCAGGACGACACGCAGATATGCCTGGGCGCCGCAACGGTCACAGCGGTCTGCTGCGGTCAGCGGGCTCGCGGGGGTCAGAACAGTAGTCACGTCGCCTCTTCTCTAGCTCGACGAGCTGTCGTACCAGGGTCAACATCCAACCAGGCCGAAAACGTTCCCGCTCGTGGCTTTTCTTCGAAACTTCTTCTCGGTGTGGCTGTCTGTCGCCGGTTGGCGGCGAATGTGCCGTATGCGGAGCGCTACGGTTTCGCATTGCTTGTCTAGGGGTCGGTCCCGCCGGCCGGCTTGCCGGTTTGTTCATGAGGACGTGCCCGGAGCCTAAATGGTTCATGCGCCGAAGGGAACGTGATGTGCACGTCACTCCAACGAATGATCGAACACCCATGCGAGCCCGGAAGAAGCTCGACTAGCATGAGGATTCCCCGAGGGTGGCGTTACAACCGCTCTACCAGGCCTCTGTAGGCTCTCAGCGGCAACCGAAGACCAACCCTGTACCCACGGGGGCCCAGATGAAATTCAGCGAGGAGCGAACCGCGTGACCGCCGAAACGTCCGTGCCGTCCACCGCGATGCTGACCGGAGCAGGCGGCGACCGGGACAGCTCCAACTACACCGCGCGGCACCTTCTCGTCCTCGAAGGTCTTGAGGCGGTCCGCAAGCGGCCCGGCATGTACATCGGGTCCACCGACAGCCGTGGCCTGATGCACTGCCTCTGGGAGATCATCGACAACTCCGTCGACGAAGCCCTCGGCGGCCACTGCGACCAGATCGAGGTCATCCTCCACGACGACGCCTCCGTCGAGGTCCGGGACAACGGCCGTGGCATCCCGGTCGACGTCGAGCCCAAGACGGGTCTCTCCGGCATCGAGGTCGTCATGACCAAGCTGCACGCCGGAGGGAAGTTCGGCGGCGGCTCCTACGCCGCCTCGGGCGGCCTCCACGGCGTCGGCGCCTCCGTGGTCAACGCCCTCTCCGCCCGCCTGGACGTCGAGGTCGACCGCAACAGCGCGACCCACTCCATCAGCTTCCGGCGCGGTGTCCCCGGCATGTTCACCGAACAGGGGCCGGACAGCCCGTTCGACCCGGCCAACGGCCTGCGCAAGGGCAAGCGCGTCCCCAAGACCCGTACCGGTACCCGGGTGCGGTACTGGGCGGACCGCCAGATCTTCCTCAAGGACGCCAAGCTCAACCTGGACACGCTCTACCAGCGCGCCCGCCAGACGGCCTTCCTCGTCCCCGGCCTGACGATCATCGTCCGCGACGAGCGGGGGCTGGACGGCGAGGGCAAGACCGAGGAGACGTTCCGCTTCGACGGCGGCATCAGCGAGTTCTGCGAGTACCTGGCCCAGGACAAGGCCGTCTGCGACGTCCAGCGCCTCAGCGGCACCGGCACCTTCAAGGAGACCGTGCCCGTCCTCGACGACCGCGGCCACATGACCGCCACCGAGGTCACCCGTGAGCTGGCCGTCGACATCGCGCTGCGCTGGGGCACCGGCTACGACACGACCGTACGGTCGTTCGTGAACATCATCGCCACCCCCAAGGGCGGCACCCACGTCAGCGGGTTCGAGCGCTCCCTGACCAAGACCGTGAACGAGGCGCTGCGCTCCGCCAAGATGCTGCGGGTCGCCGAGGACGACGTCGTCAAGGACGACGCCCTCGAAGGGCTCACCGCCGTCGTCACCGTACGGCTCGCCGAGCCGCAGTTCGAGGGGCAGACCAAGGAGGTGCTCGGCACCTCCGCGGCCAACCGGATCGTGGCCGGCGTGGTCGCCAAGGAGCTCAAGGCCTTCCTGACCTCGACGAAGCGGGACGCCAAGGCCCAGGCCAGGGCGGTGCTGGAGAAGGCCGTCGCCGCCGCCCGCACCCGGATCGCCGCCCGGCAGCACAAGGACGCCCAGCGCCGCAAGACGGCCCTGGAGTCCTCCTCGCTGCCCGCCAAGCTCGCCGACTGCCGCAGCGACGACGTCGAGCGCAGCGAACTGTTCATCGTCGAGGGGGACTCGGCGCTCGGCACCGCCAAACTGGCCCGGAACAGTGAGTTCCAGGCGCTGCTGCCGATCCGCGGAAAAATCCTCAACGTACAGAAGTCGTCCGTCTCGGACATGCTGAAGAACGCCGAGTGCGGGGCGATCATCCAGGTCATAGGAGCCGGCTCCGGGCGGACCTTCGACATCGACGCCGCGCGGTACGGGAAGATCGTCCTGCTGGTGGACGCCGACGTCGACGGCGCCCACATCCGCTGCCTGCTGCTGACCCTCTTCCAGCGCTACATGCGCCCGATGGTCGAGGCGGGGCGGGTCTTCGCCGCGGTCCCGCCGCTGCACCGGATCGAGCTGGTCCAGCCCAAGAAGGGCCAGGACAAGTACGTCTACACCTACTCCGACAGCGAGCTGCGCCAGACCCTCCTGGAGTTCCAGCGCAAGAACGTCCGGATCAAGGAATCGATCCAGCGCTACAAGGGCCTGGGCGAGATGGACGCCGATCAGCTGGCGGAGACGACGATGGACCCGCGCCACCGCACGTTGCGGCGCATCAACATCGGCGACCTGGAATCCTCCGAGCAGGTCTTCGACCTCCTGATGGGCAACGAGGTCGCGCCCCGCAAGGAGTTCATCACCAGCTCCGCGGCCACCCTGGACCGCTCGCGCATCGACGCCTGACCCCCGGCCCCTGGCGCCCGCGTCGGCCCCCGCTCCCGTACCGCCGGAGCGGGGGCCGCGTGCGTTTCCGAAGTCCCGGGCCCGGGTCCCCGCGTTCGCGCAGCCGTACGGGACTTCTGTCACCTGAAGGGGTGAAGCCGGGCGAATGGCGCGCCCGGGATCCTCTCGAACCGCCCATGGTTGGCCATGCGGCCGAAAAGGTCCGTGGATCAGGGGAGTTGTGCGGTGGAGAGGGACGAAGGGCCGGAGGCCGCGGGGGTGCGGCTCGACGACCCGTGGGACGACGCGCCGGTCTTTGACCGGTGCGGCCGGGACGGGACGGCAGGCGTCCCGGAGCTCGACGCGCCCGCCGCGGCGGACCCGGGCCCCGGGCCCAGCGCGGCCGACATCTATCTGGAGGTGCACCGCAGCGCCGCCTTCCGCGAGGTGCGCCGCCGCTACCGCCGCTTCGTGGCTCCCGCCGCCCTCGCCTTCCTGCTCTGGTATCTCGCCTACGTCGTCGCCGCGACCACCGCGCCCGAGCTGATGGCCCGTCAGGTCGCCGGAGCGGTCAACGTCGCGATGGTGGCGGGTCTCGGCCAGTTCCTCACGACGTTCCTGCTCACCTGGGCGTACGCACGGCACTCGCGGCTGCGCAGGGACCGGGCGGCGCTCGATCTGCGCTGGGACACCCAGGAGATGACCCGGGGCCTCGGCCGGGAGATGACGCGGGGCCTCGGCCAGGAGACGGCGAGAGGGCTCGGACGTTGAGGGGCGACCACCAGACTCTCGCCCTGCTGCTGTTCAGCGCGTTCATCGCGGTGACGCTCTTCATCACCACCTGGGTCGGCCGCAACCGGCAGGGCTCCGCCGAGGAGTTCTACGCCGGCGGGCGTCTGTTCTCGCCCATGGAGAACGGTTTCGCCCTCGCCGGCGACTACATGTCGGCGGCCTCCTTCCTCGGGATCTCCGGGCTGATCGCCCTCTTCGGCTACGACGGCATGCTCTACTCGGTGGGCTTCCTCGTCGCGTGGCTGGTCGTCCTGCTGTTCGTCGCCGAACTCGTCCGGAACTGCGGCCGGTTCACCCTGGCCGACGTGGTCGCGGCGCGGATGGCGGAGCGCCCGGTGCGTACCGCCGTCGGCACCTCGTCCGTCACGGTCTCCGTGCTCTATCTGGTCGCCCAGATGGTCGGCGCGGGCAGCCTCGTGGCCTTGCTGCTCGGCGGGACGAGCGACGCGGCCCGGTCCTGGACGGTGGTCGGGGTCGGCGCGCTCATGGTGATCTACGTGTCGTTCGGCGGCATGCGCGCCACCACCTGGATCCAGATCGTCAAGGCCGTCCTGCTGATGGCCGGGGCCGTCGCGCTCACAGTGCTCGTCCTGGTCCACTTCCACGGGAACGTCGACAACCTGCTCACCACCGCGGCCGAACGCAGCGGCCACGGCGAGGACTTCCTCGCGCCCGGCCTCCGCTACGGCGGGGATCTCACCTCGCGCCTCGACTTCATCAGCCTGGGTGTCGCCCTGGTTCTCGGCACGGCGGGGCTGCCGCACATCCTGTCGCGCTTCTACACGGTGCCCACCGCCCGCGCCGCGCGCCGCTCCGTCGTCTGGTCCATCGGCCTGATCGGCGGCTTCTACCTGATGACGATCGTGCTCGGGTTCGGTGCCGCCGCCCTCGTCGGCTCCGCCGAGGTCCGCGCCTCGAACGCGGCGGGCAACACCGCGGTCCCGCTGCTGGCGCTGCACCTCGGTGGCGGTGAGGGGTCCACCGGCGGAACGATTCTCTTCGCCGTGGTCGCCGCCATCGCCTTCGCCACCATCCTGGCCGTCGTCGCGGGCATCACGCTCGCCTCGTCCGCGTCCGTCGCCCACGACCTCTACGCCTCGCTCCGCCGCCCCGGGCGCAAGAGATACGGCGAGGTCGCCGTGGCACGTGTCGCCGCCGCGGTAATCGGCGTGGTCGCGATCGGCCTCGGGCTGCTCGCCCAGGACCTCAACGTGGCCTTCCTGGTGGGCCTGGCCTTCGCGGTGGCCGCGTCGGCGAACCTCCCGGCCCTGCTCTACTCCCTGTTCTGGCGTGGCTTCACGACCAGGGGCGCGGTCTGGGCCGTGTACGGCGGCCTGGTCCCGGCGGTCGTCCTGGTGCTGGTCTCACCCGTCGTCTCGGGCAGCCCCACGTCCCTCTTCCCCGGCGTGGACTTCCAGCTCTTCCCGCTGGAGAACCCGGGCCTGGTCTCCATCCCGCTCGGCTTCCTGGCCGGCTGGATCGGTACGGTCGCCTCGCCCGAGCCGCCCGACGAGGCCAAGCACGCCGAGGCCGAGGTCCGGGCGCTGACGGGGGCCGGGGCGGCGTAGGGGGCCTGTGCAGGGCGTGCGAGGGTGCCCCGGGCAGCTCAGCCGGCGGACCAGGCGTACCGGTGCTCCGGGCGGCCCGTCTCCCCGTAGCGCAGCGTCAGCCGGACCTTGCCGGTGCGTTCCAGCAGCTTCAGATAGCGCTGGGCCGTCTGGCGGCTCATCCCCGCGCTGTCCGCGATCTCCTGGGCGGAGAGCGGGCCGTCGGCTCCGCGCAGGGCCCCTCGGACGAGCTCGGCCGTGGTGGGGGAGTGGCCCTTGGGGAGGGCCGGTTCGTCCGCCGCCCACAGCGCGCCGAAGAGCCGGTCCACCTGTGCCTGCTCGGCCTCCCCGCCCCCGTCGAGCGCCCGGCGCAGCGCCGCGTACGCCTCCAGTTTCGAGCGCAGGCCCGCATACGTGAACGGCTTCACCAGGTACTGGAGCGCGCCGTGCCGCATCGCGTCCTGCACGGTCGCGACGTCCCGGGCGGCCGTCACCATGATCACGTCGACCTGACGGCCCAGCCGGCGCAGTTCCCGTACGACGGCGAGGCCGTTGCGGTCCGGCAGATAGTGGTCCAGCAGGATCAGGTCCACCGGGACCTTCTCGACCGCCTCCAGCGCCGCGGCCGCCGAGTGGGCCTGCGCGACCACATGGAAGCCGGGGACCTTGGCGACGTACGCCGCGTTGATCTGCGCCACCCGGACGTCGTCGTCCACGATCAGGACCTGGATCACGGCTGCCCTCCCGCGGTGGCCGGACACGTGGCGGACGGCGGACCGTCGGGGGAGGCGGCGGGCTCGGCGGGCACCCCCGGCCCGGGCTCGGCCAGCGCATCCGGCAGGACGACCGTGAACACCGCACCGCCTCCGTCCGCCCCTGACACCGTCACACTGCCTCCCTGACGCTCCGCGAGCCTCCGGACGAGGGCGAGCCCCAGGCCGCGCTTGCCGTGTGCCGGGACCTCCTTGGTGGACCAGCCCTCCGTGAAGATCGACGCGTGCTGCTCCGGGGGGACGCCGGGGCCGCTGTCGCGCACCTCCAGGATCACCGTACGTCCCTCCGTGCGCAGCCCGACCTCGATCCGCGCCCCCTCGGATCCGGCCGCCGCGTCCGTGGCGTTGTCGACCAGGTTGCCCATGACGGTGACCAGGCCCCGGGGATCGACCACCCGGTCCGGCAACAGGGTGCCGGGGGCCAGCCGCAGTGCCACGCCGCGCTCGGCGGCCACCGTCGCCTTGCCCACCAGGAGGGCGGCCAGCAGCGGATCCTGGACCTTCTCGGTGACCTGCTCGGCCGTCGCCCGGTGTACGCCCACCACCTCCGTGACGAACTCCATCGCGTCCTCGTGCATCTCCAGCTCCAGCAGCCCGAGCAGGGTGTGCAGCCGGTTGGCGTGCTCGTGGTCCTGGGCGCGCAGGGCGTCGATCAGCCCTGTGGTGGAGTCGAGCTCGCGGCCCAGGTTCTCCAGCTCGGTCCGGTCGCGCAGGGTCACCACGGCCCCGCCGTCGTCCGTGGGCATCCGGTTGGCCAGCAGCACCCGGCTGCCCCGTACCGCCAGCAGGTCGTCGCCGACCACCCGTCCCGCCAGGACGTCCGCGGTCCTGCCGTCGCCCAGCACCTCCTCCAGCGTCCGGCCCGCCGCCTCGGGGCCCACGCCGAGCAGCCGTTGCGCCTCGTCGTTCAGCAGCCGGACGCGGCCGGCCCCGTCCAGGGCGACGACCCCTTCGCGGATGCCGTGCAGCATGGCCTCGCGCTCCGTCAGCAGCGCGTTGATATCGGAGAACGCCAGGTCATGGGTCTGCCGTTGCAGCCGGCGGGAGATCAGGTACGCGGCGAGCGCACCCACGGCCAGGGCCCCGCCCGCGTACGCGAGCAGTCCCGGGATCGCCCCGAGGAGCCGGGCGCGGACGCTGTCGTAGGAGATGCCCACCGACACCGCGCCGATCACGTCGCCGGACGGGCCGAACAACGGCACCTTGCCCCGCGCCGAGCGGCCGAGGGTGCCGCTGTCGATCTCCATCACCTCGCGGCCGCGCAGCGCCTCGCCGGGGTCGGTGGAGACGATCGCGCCGATCCGGTGGGTGTCGGGGTGCGACCAGCGCACCCCGCGCTGGTTCATGACGACGACGTACTCCGCACCGGTCGCCCGTCTGATCCGCTCGGCAGCCGACTGGACGGGGCCCCGCTCGGAGGGGTCCGTGCTGGTCAGGTCCTTCACGATCCCCGGCTGGGCGGCGGTGCTCTGGGCGATGGCGAGGGCGCGGCGCATCGCCTGGTCGTCCAGCTGGTCGCTGAGGGGGGCCAGGAACAGGCCGGTGACCAGGATGGTCACGCCGGTGATGATGGCCAGCTGCATCAGCAGGACCTGGGAGAAGACCCGCTGGGGCCAGCCGAACCGGCGCGGTCCCCTGCCGGGGGTCGGGGGGGCGTTCATCGTAGAGACGGTAAGGGGCGGGACGCCGGGGCGGAAATTCGGCCGCGTTCCGGACCCGCTGTCCGGGCCTCCGGTGTACGCGCCTCTTGCTTCGCGGCGCTGTCTCTGTGAGCGTTCCTGGAGCGGTTCCGAGGAGTTCGCCGTCAACGCAATCGACTTGCACTTCTTGCGCTAATCTTGCGCACATGACGCGACGACTTGCTCAAGTGGCCCAGAAAGTGGGAGTCAGCGAGGCGACGGTCAGCCGGGTGCTGAACGGCAAGCCGGGCGTTTCCGACGCCACCAGGCAGGCCGTGCTCTCCGCGCTGGACGTCCTCGGGTACGAGCGCCCGACCCAGCTGCGCGGCGAACGGGCCCGGCTGGTCGGCCTTGTCCTGCCCGAGCTGCAGAACCCGATCTTCCCGGCGTTCGCCGAAGTGGTCGGCGGCGCGCTCGCCCAGCAGGGGCTGACGCCGGTGCTCTGCACCCAGACCAAGGGCGGCGTCTCCGAGGCCGACTACGTCGAGCTGCTCCTCCAGCAGCAGGTCTCCGGCGTGGTCTTCGCGGGCGGCCTCTACCACCAGGCCGACGCCCCGCACGACCACTACAAGGTGCTCGCCGACCGCAAGATCCCCGTCGTGCTGATCAACGCGGCCATCGCCCACCTCGGCTTCCCGGGTGTCTCCTGCGACGATTCCGTCGCCGTCGAGCAGGCCTGGCGGCACCTCGTCTCGCTCGGTCACGAGCGCATCGGACTGGTCCTCGGCCCCTCCGACCACGTGCCGTCGCAGCGCAAGCTCGCCGCCGCCCGGGTGCTGGCCGAGGAAGCGGGCACGACCGTGCCCGACGAATGGGTGGCCCGCGCGATGTTCTCGCTGGAGGGCGGGCAGGCCGCCGCGATGCGGCTGCTGGACCGGGGCGTCACCGGCATCATCTGCGCGAGCGACCCGCTCGCGCTGGGCACCGTGCGCGCCGCCCGTCGTCGCGGGCTCTCGGTCCCCGCCGACGTGTCGGTCGTCGGCTACGACGACTCGGCCTTCATGAACTGCACCGAGCCGCCCCTGACCACGGTCCGCCAGCCCATCGAGGCCATGGGGCGCGCGGCCGTGGAGCTGCTCTCGGTGCAGATCGGCGGGCGGACCGTCCCCTCGGACGAGCTGCTCTTCGAGCCGGAGCTGGTGGTGCGCGGATCCACCGCGCAGCCGCCGCGCGGGAATTCCCTCTGATTCGTAGCTAATTTGCGCTGACAGGGCTCAGGGGGCCGTCCGGAGTCCGGGCAGCGGCTGGGGCGGCCTGGGGCCCGTGTACTGCCCGCTCGGGCGGATGCGGAGCGGGCGCTCTCCGTACTCCTCCAGCGCGTGGGCGATCCAGCCCGCGGTGCGGGACACCGCGAACACCGTCTCGCCCGCGTCCGCCGGCATGGACCGGGAGACGGACAGGACGGCCAGGGCCAGGTCGATGTTGGCGTGCAGCGGGGCATGCCGCGCCGTCGTGCCGACCACCTCACGGGCCGCCGCCAGCGCCCCGGCTGCCTGCGGCACGTCCTCCAGCAGCGCGAACAGGGCCGTCGCCCGCGGGTCCTCGCCCCGGTAGAGCCGGTGGCCCAGGCCCGGCACCCGCCGCCCGGTCCGCAGGTGATCGGCGACCACGGGGACCGCGCTGCCCCGGTCCACCGCCTCCCGGAGCATCCGGTGAGCCAGTCCGCTCGCCGCGCCGTGCAGCGGCCCCTCCAGCACGCCGAGGCCCGCCGAGACCACGGCGTACGGGTGGGCCCGCGCGGAGGCGGCGACCCGGGCCGCCAGGGTGGAGGCGGCCAGATCGTGGTCGATCAGGAGGGTCAGGGCCGCGTCCAGCACGGCGAGGGACGGGGCGTCGGCCGGCTCCGCGGTGAGCCGTGACCACAGCCCCCGCGCCAGGGAATCCTCTTCGTCCGCCGGGACGCCGAGCTCCGGCAGGGCTCCCACCAGCGTCGGGATCAGACTCCGGGCGCTGCTGAGCACCGCCTCGGGCGACAGGTCGAACCGCAGCGGATCCGTGGCCGCCGCGGCGGTCACCGCCACCCGCAGCCGGTCCGTCGACCCGCTGTGCGCGGGCAGCGCGCCGACCGCCCGGCGAGCCGCCGCGAGGGTCCCGGCTGCCGCGGTGAACCGGGCGCCCGGGCTCGGCTCACCCGTCCACAGCCACTCGGCGACCTCCTCGTAGCTGTAGTGCCCGGCCAGCTCCGTCGCGTCGACCCCGCGGAAGAAGCAGCGGTCGCCCTCGATGAGCGTGATGCCCGTGCGGAAGGCCAGGTCGCCCCCGGCCGGGGAGGCGTCCCTGCGCCCCGAGCGCCGGGCCAGCGCCCGGACCTCGTCGGCGTCGAACGTGCTGCCCCGCCCCCCGGCGGCCCGCGCGCTGCTCAACTGGCCCCGGCTGACGTACGCGTACACCGTCTCCGGCTTCACGCCCAGCAGTTCGGCGGCCTCCCGGGTGGTGAGCCGGGGCGGCGGCTCCTGCTTGTCGGGCGCTGATTGATCCGTCACGCCGACCACCGTATCCATCCTGAATCCATGGAGGAGCCCAAGCGATTCACCTCATATATTGATTCAATCAACGTTGACAGAATTTGAGTCAAGCATAGACAGTCGAATCAATGTTCCGTGCGTCGAAAAGAGAACAGCCATGACCACCACCCCTGCCGTCCCCCGCGGTCTCGCCGGCGTCATCGTCACCGACACCGCCCTCGGCGACGTGCGCGGCCGCGAGGGCTTCTACCACTACCGCCAGTACTCGGCGATCGAGCTCGCGCGGACCCGTGGCTTCGAGGACGTCTGGTACCTGATGGTCCACGGCGAACTGCCCGACCGGGCGGCCGCCGCCGACTTCGCCGCCCGCACGGCCGCTCTGCGCGCCCTGCCCGCCGAGGTGCGCGACGCGCTGCCCGCCATCGCCCGCGTCGGCGCCGTCTCCGGCCCCCTCGCCGGTCTGCGCACCGCGCTGTCCCTGCTCGGCTCCTCGGCCGGATTCCGCCCCGTGTACGACATCGGGACCGAGCAGCGGCGCCAGGACGCGCTCACCGTCTGCGCGGCCGTCCCCACGATCCTCACCGCCCTCCACCGCCTGGGTCAGGGGCTCCAGCCGGTCGAGCCCCGCGAGGACCTGCCGCACGCCGCGAACTACCTGTACATGCTGACCGGGTCGGAGCCGGAGCCCGAGCACGCCAGGGCCGTCGAGCAGTACCTCACCTCCACCGTCGACCACGGCTTCAACGCCTCCACCTTCACCGCCCGGGTCGTCGCCTCCACCGGAGCCGACCTGGCCGCCTGTCTGGTCGCGGCGGTCGGCGCGCTCTCCGGGCCGCTGCACGGCGGAGCCCCCAGCCGGGCCCTGGACACCCTGGACGCGATCGGCACCCCGGACCGCATCGACGGCTGGATCCGCGAACAGGTCCTCTCGGGCCGCCGCATCATGGGCTTCGGCCATCCCGTCTACCGCACCGAGGATCCACGCTCCCGGATGCTCAAGTCCCTCGCGCAGGGCTTCGGCGGGCCGCTCGTCGACTTCGCCGTGGAGGTGGAGCGCCAGGTCGAGGCCATTCTCGCCGAGCTGAAGCCGGGCCGGGAACTGCACACCAACGTGGAGTTCTACGCCGGGGTGGTCATGGAGCTGTGCGGGCTGCCGCGCGCGATGTTCACCCCCACCTTCTGCGCGGCACGGGTGATCGGCTGGAGCGCCAATATCCTGGAGCAGGCGGAGGACTCGAAGATCATCCGCCCGGCGGCCCGCTACGTCGGCGCACCCCCGCCGCAGCCGGTCCCGGCACCCTGACGCCGTCCCCAGGAAGGCCCCCGTTGACCCCGCCCCGCACTCCACAGATCCCGGTCGTCGTCCTGGCGGGCTTCCTCGGCTCCGGCAAGACCACGCTCCTGAACCATCTGCTCCGCAATCGTGCGGGCACCCGGATCGGCGTGATCGTCAACGACTTCGGGGCCATCGAGATCGACGCCATGACCGTCTCCGGGCAGGTCGGCTCGACCGTCTCGCTGGGTAACGGCTGTCTGTGCTGCGCCGTCGACGCGAGCGAACTCGACACCTTCCTGGAGACGCTGACCCGGCCGTCCGCCCGACTGGACGTGATCGTCATCGAGGCGAGCGGTCTTGCCGAACCCCAGGAGCTCGTCCGTATGCTCCTGGCCAGCGACAACCCGCACATTCTGTACGGGGGCCTCGTCGAGGTCGTCGACGCGGCGGAGTTCGACAGCACCCGTCAGCGGCATCCGGAGCTCGACCGCCACCTCGCCGTCGCCGACCTCGTCGTCCTGAACAAAACCGACCGGGTGGGGGAGGCCGACCGGGAGCGGCTGCGTGCGTCGGTCGCGGAGCTGAGCGGACCCGCCGCCGTGATCTCCGCCGTGCACGGCCGGATCGACCCCGAGTTCCTCTTCGACCCGGCTCTGCGACCGGACCACGAGGACACGGTCCGCCAGCTCACCTTCGAGGACCTGCTCAGGGAAGAGGCGACCGAGGGGCACGAGGGGCATCTCCACGCCGCTTACGAGAGCGTGGACTTCACCTCGGACGCCCCCATGGACCCACGCCGCTTCATGGAGTTCCTCGACTCCCGGCCCGACGGGCTCTACCGGATCAAGGGGTTCGCGGACTTCGGCGCCGGCGACCGGGACCACACGTACGCGCTGCACGTGGTGGGCCGCTTCCTTCGCTTCGTCCCCCGCCCGTGGGCGCGCGGCGAACAGCGGCTCACCCAGCTTGTCATGATCGGCGCGGGCATCGACGCCGAAGGGCTGCTGGCCGGACTCGCCGCCTGCCGCGCGGACGAGCCCGAGCGTGCGGACGCCGCTGACGTGGAGCGCGCCATGTGGGGTGTGCTCCGCTACGTGCAACAGGAGACGGACCCCGTGGACGTACGGGAAGCGGCCGTGGAGGCGTAACACCCCGGGCCGCTCCCGCCGTACGGAGAGGGTGCCTACAGCGGCGGTCCCGCGATCACGTCCACCGTCTCCAGCAGCGGAGTGCCCGAGCCGTCCCGCCTCGGGTCCGGCTCCGGCAGCTTCGCCGGGGTGCCGTTTTTTTGCGCGGCCCGTGCCGGGGTGGGGCCCGCCCACGCGAACACCAGGACGTCCTCGCCCTTCAGGAACCGTTGGCAGCGCACCCCACCGGTGGCCCGGCCCTTGCGCGGATACTGGTCGAACGGGGTGAGCTTGGACGTCAGCACCGAGTCGTCCAGCGTGCCGTGCGAGCCGGCCACCGTGAACACGATCGCCCCGGCCGCCGGGTCCACCGCCGTGAACGACAGCACCTCGGCCCCGGCCGTCAGCTTGACGCCCGCCATCCCCCCGGCGGCCCGCCCCTGCGGACGTACCGACGCCGCCGGGTACCGGAGCAACTGGGCGTCGGAGGTGATGAACACCAGATCCTCCTCGCCCGTGCGCAGCTCGGTCGCGCCCACGACGCGGTCACCGTCCTTGAGGGCGATGACCTCCAATTCGTCCTTGTTGGGCGGGTACTCCGGCACGACGCGTTTCACCACGCCCTGAAGGGTGCCGATCGCGAGGCCCGGCGAGGACTCGTCCAGGGTGGTCAGGCAGATCAGCTCCTCGTCCGCCTCCAGGCTGAGGAACTCGGAGATCTGCGCCCCGCCGGAGAGGTTCGGCTCCGCGTGGGTGTCCGGCAACTGCGGCAGATCGATTACCGAGAGCCGCAGCATCCGGCCCGTGGAGGTCACCGCCCCGACGTCGCCGCGCGCCGTCGCCGCCACCGCCGACACGATCACGTCGTGCTTGGTCCGCCGGGCGTCCTCGGAGATCTCGACCGGCTCCGCGTTCGCCGTGCGGGCCAGCAGGCCCGTCGAGGAGAGCAGCACCCGGCACGGGTCGTCCGCCACCTCCAGCGGCACGGCAGCGATCTGCGCACCGGCCGACTCCAGCAGCACCGTGCGCCGGTCCGTGCCGAACTTCTTCGCCACGGCGGCCAGCTCCGAGGAGACCAGCTTGCGCAGCTCCGCGTCCGACTCCAGGATCGCGGTCAGCGCGTCGATCTCGCCGGTGAGCCGGTCCCGCTCGCTCTCCAGCTCGATCCGGTCGAAGCGGGTGAGCCGGCGCAGCGGGGTGTCCAGGATGTACTGCGTCTGGATCTCGCTCAGCGAGAAGTGCGCCATCAGACGCTCCTTCGCCTGCGAGGAGTTGTCGCTGTCCCGGATGATCCGGATGACCTCGTCGATGTCGAGCAGGGCGACGATCAGGCCCTCGACCAGGTGCAGCCGGTCGCGGCGCTTGGTGCGGCGGAACTCGCTGCGCCGGCGCACCACCTCGAAGCGGTGGTCCAGATAGACCTCCAGCAGCTCCTTGAGGCCCAGGGTGAGCGGCTGGCCGTCGACCAGCGCCACGTTGTTGATGCCGAAGGACTCCTCCATCGGCGTCAGCTTGTAGAGCTGCTCCAGCACCGCTTCCGGCACGAAGCCGTTCTTCACCTCGATGACCAGACGCAGTCCGTGCGCCCGGTCGGTGAGGTCCTTGACGTCGGCGATGCCCTGGAGCTTCTTCGCCGAGACCAGGTCCTTGATCTTGGCGATCACCTTCTCCGGGCCGACGGCGAAGGGCAGTTCGGTGACGACGAGGCCCTTGCGGCGGGCCGTCACGTTCTCCACGGCGACGGTGGCACGGATCTTGAACGTGCCGCGGCCCGCCGTGTACGCGTCCTTGATGCCGCCCAGCCCGACGATGCGGCCGCCGGTGGGCAGGTCGGGTCCCGGGACGAAGCGCATCAGCGTCTCGACGTCGGCGCCCGGGTGCTTGATCAGGTGCCGGGCGGCCGCGATGACCTCGCCCAGGTTGTGCGGAGGCATGTTGGTGGCCATGCCCACGGCGATCCCGGAGACCCCGTTGACCAGGAGGTTGGGATACGCGGCGGGGAGGACGACCGGCTCGCGCTCCTGGCCGTCGTAGTTCGACTGGAAATCGACGGTGTCCTCGTCGATCGCCTCGGTCATCAGCGAGGTGGCGTCGGCCATCCGGCACTCGGTGTACCGCATGGCGGCCGGCGGGTCGTCGTTGCCCAGGGAACCGAAGTTGCCGTGGCCGTCCACCAGGGGGAGGCGCATCGAGAACGGCTGCGCCATGCGCACCAGGGCGTCGTAGATCGAGGCGTCGCCGTGCGGGTGCAGCTTGCCCATCACCTCGCCGACGACGCGGGCGCACTTCACATAGCCGCGGTCGGGGCGCAGCCCCATCTCGTTCATCTGGGACACGATGCGGCGGTGCACCGGCTTCATGCCGTCGCGGGCGTCGGGCAGGGCCCTGGAGTAGATCACCGAGTACGCGTACTCGAGGAAGGAGCCCTGCATTTCGTCGACGACGTCGATGTCGAGGATCTTCTCCTCGAAGTCGTCCGGCGGCGGCGGGGTCTTCGTGCTACGGCGGGCCATCGCGGCTGCGACTCCTTCACAGATTCTGTTCGGACAACCTGAGCTTGTTCGGTACGACACGAGTTAGTGACGCGGTCCATTGTGGACCGCCGTGCTGACAACGCCGACCTCGACCCGTCCGAAGCGGGCCGAGGGGCCCGCCCGGACAGCGTCCGCGACACCATCGACGGAAACATCCGAGGAACGGGAACTTCGCCAGGTGCCGGTGCGCTTGCTTAGAGTGGCAGGTCTGGCAGGAAGTCCAGTATCGCGATCGAAGGGACGTACATGCCCATGGGTCACACGGCCACCGCACAGGCCGGCTCCGGCGGCTTGACAGCGACCGAGCACCGCCTGGCCAACGGCCTGCGTGTGGTGCTCTCCGAGGACCATCTGACCCCGGTCGCCGCGGTCTGCCTCTGGTACGACGTCGGCTCGCGCCACGAGGTCAAGGGACGCACCGGTCTGGCTCACCTTTTCGAGCACCTGATGTTCCAGGGCTCGGGTCAGGTCAAGGGGAACGGTCACTTCGAGCTCGTCCAGGGGGCCGGCGGCTCGCTCAACGGGACGACCAGCTTCGAGCGGACCAATTACTTCGAGACCATGCCCACCCACCAGGTGGAGCTGGCGCTCTGGCTGGAGGCCGACCGGATGGGCTCCCTTCTCGCCGCGCTCGACGAGGAGTCCATGGAGAACCAGCGCGACGTCGTCAAGAACGAACGCCGCCAGCGTTATGACAACGTGCCCTACGGCACCGCGTTCGAGAAGCTGACCGCCCTCTCCTACCCCGAGGGCCACCCGTACCACCACACCCCGATCGGCTCCATGGCCGACCTGGACGCGGCCACGCTGGAGGACGCCCGCGCGTTCTTCCGTACGTACTACGCGCCCAACAACGCGGTGATCTCGGTCGTCGGCGACATCGACCCCGAGCAGACGCTCGCCTGGATCGAGAAGTACTTCGGCTCCATCCCCTCCCACGACGGCAAGCAGCCGCCGCGCGACGGGACGCTGCCCGGGACCATCGGCGAGCAGCTGCGCGAAGTGGTCCACGAGGAGGTCCCGGCGCGCGCACTGATGGCCGCCTACCGCCTCCCCCACGACGGCACCCGCGCCTGTGACGCCGCCGACCTGGCGCTCACCGTGCTGGGCGGCGGCGAGTCCTCCCGGCTGCACAACCGTCTGGTCCGCCGCGACCGTACGGCGGTGGCGGCCGGTTTCGGACTGCTGCGGCTCGCCGGAGCGCCCTCGCTCGGCTGGCTGGACGTGAAGACGTCCGGCGGCGTCGAGGTCGAGACGATCGAGGCCGCGGTCGACGAGGAGCTGGCCCGGTTCGCCGCCGAGGGGCCCACTCCCGAGGAAATGGAGCGGGCCCAGGCGCAGTTGGAGCGCGAGTGGCTCGACCGGCTCGGCACGGTCGCCGGCCGCGCCGACGAACTGTGCCGCTACGCGGTGCTGTTCGGTGATCCGCAGCTCGCCCTGAGCGCCGTGGGCCGTGTCCTGGACGTCACCGCGGAGGAGGTGCGCGCGGCGGCCGAGGCGGCCCTGCGCCCCGACAACCGGGCGGTGCTGGTGTACGAGCCCATCGAGCCGGCGGACGAGTCCGACGGGTCCGACGAGGGCGCGGCAGCCACCGAGGGCAGCGACGCGCACGAGGGGGCGGACAAGTGAGCGACGCCGCCGTGACTGGAGTAGCCATGGAGTACCACCCGCAGCCCACGCCCGGCACGGCCCGCCCCTGGGCCTTCCCGGCGCCCGAGCGCGGCGCCCTGCCCAACGGGCTGACCGTGCTGCGCTGCCACCGCCCCGGCCAGCAGGTCGTCGCGGTGGAGATCTTCCTGGACGCGCCGCTGGAGGCCGAGCCCGAGGGCCTGGACGGCGTGGCCACGATCATGTCGCGGGCGCTCTCGGAGGGCACCGACAAGCACAGCGCCGAGGAGTTCGCCGCCGAGCTGGAGCGCTGCGGCGCCACGCTCGACGCGCACGCCGACCACCCCGGCGTCCGGGTCTCCCTGGAGGTCCCGGTCTCCCGCCTGGCCAAGGCCCTCGGGCTGGTCGCCGAGGCGCTGCGGGCCCCGGCCTTCGACGGGAGCGAGATCGAGCGCCTCGTCGGCAACCGCCTCGACGAGATCCCGCACGAGCACGCCAACCCGTCCCGGCGCGCCGCCAAGCAGCTCTCCAAGGAGCTGTTCCCGGCCACCGCCCGGATGTCCCGCCCGCGCCTGGGCACCGAGGAGACGGTCCGGCGGATCGACGAGAGGGCCGTGCGCGCCTTCTTCGACGCCCATGTCCGCCCGTCCACCGCGACGGCCGTGATCGTCGGCGACCTGACCGGCATCGACCTGGACGCGCTGCTGGCGGAGACCCTCGGCGACTGGTCGGGCAACGCCGGCCAGGCCCGCCCGGTGCCACCCATCACCGCGAACGACACCGGCCGCGTCGTGATCGTGGACCGGCCCGGCGCGGTCCAGACCCAGCTGCTGATCGGCCGCATCGGCGCCGACCGGCACGAGCGCGTGTGGCCCGCCCAGGTGCTCGGCACGTACTGCCTGGGCGGCACCCTCACCTCCCGGCTGGACCGGGTGCTGCGCGAGGAGAAGGGCTACACCTACGGGGTGCGGGCCTTCGCCCAGGTGCTGCGCTCCAGCGGCCCCGACTCGGGCGGCGCGGCCATGCTCGCGATCAGCGGGTCGGTGGACACGGAGTCCACCGGGCCGGCACTGGACGACCTCTGGAAGGTCCTGCGGACGCTGGCCGCCGAGGGGTTGACCGACGCCGAGCGCGAGACGGCCGTGCAGAACCTGGTGGGCGTCGCCCCGCTGAAGTTCGAGACCGCCGCCTCCGTCGCGAGCACGCTGGCCGACCAGGTCGAGCAGCACCTCCCCGACGACTACCAGGCCCACCTCTACGCCCGGCTCGCCGAGACGGGCACCGTGGAGGCGACCGCCGCCGTGGTCAGCGCCTTCCCGGTCGACCGGCTGGTCACGGTCCTCGTGGGGGACGCCGCCCGGATCGAGGAGCCCGTGAAGGCCCTCGGCCTCGGAGAGGTGTCCGTCGTCACCGGCTGACGCATGTGTGGCACACCGCCGCGAACAGGACCCCGACGAACGCGTATTCGTCGGGGTCCTTCCCTTTTTGGCTGATTAATCCAGTCCGTCCCCTTTGAGGGAGAGGCTGCCTGTCTGCCCTGTGGGATGTACGACAAATCCCCTGGTCCGTTTGGCGATGGGAAGCCGCCCGGCCTAGCGTCGGCTCGGCTGTCCGCCACCCGTATGCCGCAGCCGCGGCGCCGGACAGTCATCGCCGAGTCCCCGTCAGGCGCGAGCCTGGGGAGCCGGGGACCCACGCAGTCCCTGGGGTGAATCGGAGGCCCGTGCCGCGAGACCGGCGTGGGGCTCCGTAGGAGACCTTCCTGCTCCGAACCCGTCAGCTAACCCGGTAGGCGAGAAGGAAGGAAAGGATCAGCCCCTCCATGGCGTTCACCCGTGCCACCGGGAAGCACCGTGCCCCGAGCCGCCTCACGCGCCGGAGCGCCCAGGCCGCCGGCATCGCGGCTCTGGCCACCGTCGGCGTCCTCGGCTCGCCGGCCTCCCCGGCCCTCGCCGCGGACACCGAGGCCGCCCAGGTCGCCGACACCGGCCTCACCCAGGCCGTCGCCCTCGACGCCACTCTCGCCGAGCAGATAGACGCCCAGGCCCACGCCCAGAAGCAGCAGGCCGACGCGATCGCGAAGGCGAAGGCCAAGGCCGCCGCGGAGGCCCGCGAGAAGGCGGCCAAGGCCAAGGCGAAGGCGGAGGCCGAGCGCAAGGCCGAGGCCCGCGCCAAGGAGGTCCGCGAGGAGAAGGCCCGCGCCGCCCGCGCCGCCGAGCGCGCCCGCCTGAACGCCTTCCACCTCCCGGTCGCCGGCTCCCACGTCACCACCGGCTACAACGCCGGCGGCTCGCTCTGGTCCTCCGGCAGCCACTCCGGCGTGGACTTCCAGGCCGCCTCCGGCAGTTCCGTCGTCGCCGTCGGCGCCGGCACGGTCGTCGAGGCCGGCTGGGGCGGCGCGTACGGCAACAACGTCGTGCTCCGGATGACGGACGGCACGTACACCCAGTACGGCCACCTCTCCTCGATCGGCGTCTCCGTCGGCCAGAGCGTCTCCTCCGGCCAGCAGATCGGCCTCTCCGGCTCCACCGGCAACTCCACCGGCCCGCACCTGCACTTCGAGGCCCGGACCAGCCCCGACTACGGCTCCGACATGGACCCCGTCGGCTACCTGCGCTCCCACGGGCTGAACGTCTGACCCGCCCCGCGCGACCCCGTCCGAAGGCCCCGGCGCCCCCGGGGCCTTCGGCGATTCCGGCCCGTGGATATCCATGGATTCCGGCCTGCCATCGGAAATTGTGGCAGATTGCAATAGAGTCACGGAACAGACGTCGGGCGGCCGCGTTTCGCGGGGAACGAGGCGGAGGTTCGGGCATGCGCATTCCCGCGCATTCGGTATGCACGGCAATCCGTGACGACATCGTCTCCGGTGTCTACGAGCGGGGCAGCCGCCTCACCGAGGAGCTGCTGGCCCGCCGCTACGGGGTCTCCCGCGTCCCGGTCCGCGAGGCCCTGCGCACACTGGAGTCCGAGGGCTTCGTCGTCACCCGCAGACATGCGGGCGCCTGTGTCGCCGAGCCCACGGCGCAGGAGGCGGCCGACCTCCTGGAGGTGCGGATGCTCCTGGAGCCACTGGGTGCGGCCCGCGCCGCGCAGCGCCGCACGGAAGCCCACCTGAAGGTGCTCCGGGGCCTGGTCGGACTGGGCCAGGAGCGGGCTCGCCGTGGCGAGGGCGAGGATCTGCGCTCCCTGGCCGGCTGGTTCCACGAGACCCTCGCCCACGCCTCCGGCAGCCCCGGACTCATCGCCCTGCTCACCCAGCTCCGGCACAAGATCGCCTGGATGTACGCGGTCGAGCAGCCGGCCCGCCCGGTCGACTCCTGGGTCGAGCGCGGCGCGATCCTGGACGCCGTGGCGCGCGGCGACGCGGAGCGGGCGAGGGCGCTGACCGCCCAGTACGCGGAACGCGCCGCGGGGACCCACCGGCTGCGCCGCCCGCAACCGCCCGGGCGGCGCACCGCGCCCGTTCCCCGCGTGAGGACTTCGCAACATGACGTAAACATCGCGGGCGTGCGCAATTAACAGAAGAGTCGTAGACAAAGAGAAGTAATTGCGGGGCATTGTTTGTGCTGCCCGAAATTTTCGATGCGTAGCTCTTTCCCGAAAGCGAAAGAGCCGTGATCCCTCAGAGGGGTCACGGCTCTCGCACCTGTCGAATCCGGCCGGGCCGGGTCGCGTGGGTCAGACGGTCTCGGGGAGTTCTTCCAAGCCCTCGGCGACCAGCTTCGCGAGCCGGTCCAGAGCGGCCTCGGCGTCGTCCGCGTCGGACGCGAGCACGATCTCCTCGCCGCCCTGCGCACCCAGGCCGAGCACCGCGAGCATGGAGGCGGCGTTCACCGGGTTGCCGTCGGACTTGGCGATCGTCACGGGGACGCCGGAAGCCGTGGCGGCACGGACGAAGATGGAAGCGGGGCGGGCGTGCAGGCCCTCGGCCCAACCGACGTTTACGCGGCGCTCAGCCATGGTTCTGCCCTTCACATATCAACGGTTGTCTAGACCAGTCTCTCATGCAGTGCGTGGTGCTGTGCCCGGCCTCCCGCCCGGTGCTGTGCCCGCCTCCTGTCCGGTCCTGTGCTCCGGCGGCCCCGGTCCGGGCCCCCTCAGACTGCCCGGGCACCGATCTCTCCGCGACCGGGGTCCCCGCCGTAGGCTTTGCCCATGGAGCCCACGCCGGAGCAGAGTCCGCATCACGCGTACCCCGACCACTGGGAAGCGGACGTGGTGCTCCGCGACGGTGGCACCGCACGCATCAGGCCCATCACCACGGACGACGCCGAGCGACTGGTCAGCTTCTACGAGCAGGTGTCCGACGAGTCGAAGTACTACCGGTTCTTCGCCCCGTATCCGCGCCTATCCGACCGGGACGTGCACCGCTTCACCCATCACGACTACGTCGACCGGGTGGGACTGGCCGTCACGATCGGCGGCGAGTTCATCGGAACGGTCCGCTACGACCGCATCAACGACCAGGGCCGCCCCGCCTCCGCCCCCGCCGACGAGGCCGAGGTCGCCTTCCTCGTCCAGGACGCCCACCAGGGCCGGGGCGTCGCCTCGGCGCTGCTCGAACACATCGCCGCGGTCGCCCGGGAGCGCGGGATCCGCCGCTTCGCCGCCGAGGTGCTCCCCGCCAACAACAAGATGATCAAGGTGTTCCGGGACGGCGGCTACACCCAGCGCCGCAGCTTCGAGGACGGCTCCGTCCACCTCACCCTCGACCTCGAACCCACCGAGAAGTCCCTCGCCGTCCAGCGCGGCCGCGAACAGCGCGCCGAGGCCCGCTCGGTGCAGCGTCTGCTCGCCCCCGGCTCCGTCGCGGTCATCGGTACCGGCCGCACCCCCGGCGGCGTGGGCCGCACCGTCCTGCGCAACCTCCTCGCCGCCGGTTACACCGGCCGCACGCACGCGGTCAACCGCGCCTTCGACGAGGGCCTGACCACCCTCGACGGCGTCCCCGCCCACCGCTCGCTCGGCGAGATCGGCGAGCAGGTCGACCTCGCGGTCATCGCCGTCCCCGCCCACCGGGTCCCCGAGGCCGTCGCCGACTGCGGGGAGCACGGAGTCCAGGGTCTGGTCGTCCTCTCCGCCGGATACGCCGAGCGGGGCGCCGAGGGCCGCGAACTCCAGCGCGAACTGGTCCGCCAGGCACGCTCGTACGGCATGCGGATCATCGGCCCGAACGCGTTCGGCATCATCAACACCGCCGAGTCCGTCCGCCTGAACGCCTCGCTCGCCCCCGAGTCGCCCGCCCGCGGCCGGATCGGCCTGTTCACCCAGTCCGGCGCGATCGGCATCGCCCTGCTCTCCGGCCTCCACCGGCGCGGCGCGGGCCTGTCCTCGTTCATCTCGGCGGGCAACCGGGCCGACGTCTCCGGCAACGACTTCCTCCAGTACTCCTTCGAGGATCCGGACACCGACGTCGCCCTGCTCTACCTCGAATCGCTCGGCAACCCCCGCAAGTTCACCCGCCTCGCCCGTCGTACCGCCGCCGTGAAGCCCGTCGTCGTGGTCAAGGGGGCCCGGCACAGCGGGTCCACCCCGCCCGGTCACGCCGTCCCGGTCAGCCGCATCCCCGACGCCACGGTCTCCGCGCTGATGCGCCAGGCCGGCGTCATCCGGGTCGACACGGTGACCGAGATGGTCGACGCCGGACTCCTGCTGGCGGGCCAGCCGCTCCCGGCCGGACCCCGGGTCGCCATCCTCGGCAACTCCGAGTCCCTCGGCCTGTTGACGTACGACGCCTGCCTGGCCGAGGGGCTGCGCCCGCGCCCGCCGATCGACCTCACCACCGCCGCCTCCCCGCAGGACTTCCGGGACGCGCTGGCCGAGGCGCTGGCGGACGGCACCTGCGACGCCGTGATCGTCACCGCCATCCCGTGGGTGGGGGAGAACGGGGAGGCCGAGACCGGCGACGGACAGGTGCTGGCCGCCGCCCTCCACAAGGCCGTGGCCGGGGGCGCGGCCAAGCCGGTGGCCGTCGTCCACGTCGAGATCGGCGGCCTCGCCGAGGCGCTGGCCGCCGCGTCCAGCACCGCCGCGCCCCGCCCCCGCACGGCGACGCCCGCCGCCGACCGGACCCGGGCGGCCACCTCCTCCTCGACCGCCCCGGCCCCGAGCACGGACCCGGGCGCGCCCGCCGACCCGCAGGCGAGCCCCGCCCAGGCCCCGAGCCCCGCCCAGGCCACCCCCGGCCCCCCGGAAGCGAGCCCCGTCCCGGCCCTGCGCGCGCCCGCCGCCCCGCAGGCAAGCCCCGCCCCTGCCCCGAGCGGGGGCCCGGCTACCCCCGCCGCCCCGGAAGCGAGCCCCGCCCCGGAGACCGCCACGGGCCAGGGCCCCGGCCGCATCCCCGCCTACCCCGCTGCCGAACGCGCCGTACGGGCCCTCGCCGAGGCCGTGAAGTACGCCCAGTGGCGGCGCCAGGCGGCCGTGCCCGGCAGGATCCCCGAGTTCCTCGACGACACCATCGACGAGCCCGGGGCCGCCGCCCTGATCGAGGCACAGCTCGCCACCGCCCCCGACCCACGCGGCCGCCCGCTCACCCACGACGAGGCCCGCGAACTGCTGGGCCGCTACGGCATCGCCGTCCGCCCCACCCTCCCCGCCCCGGACCCCGGGGCGGCCGTCGCCGCGGCGGCCCGGCTCGGCTACCCGGTCGCCCTCAAGACCACCGCACCCCACCTCCGCCACCGCGCCGACCTCGGCGGGGTCCGCCTCGACATCGCCGACGAGGAGGCGCTGCGCCGCGCGTACAGCGAACTCACCGACCTTCTCGGCAAGCCCGCCGAACTGCTCCCCGTCGTCCAGGCGATGGCCCCGCGCGGCGTGGACACCGTCGTCCGCGCTTCCATCGACGCCGCCGCCGGGGCCGTCCTCTCCTTCGGCCTCGCGGGCGCGCCCTCCGAACTGCTCGGCGACACCGCGCACCGGCTGGTCCCCGCCACCGACCGTGACGCCGCCGAGCTGATCCGGTCCATCAGGGCGGCCCCGGTGCTGTTCGGCTGGCGCGGTTCGGCCCCGGTCGACACGACCGCGCTCGAAGAGCTGCTGCTGCGGCTGTCCCGGCTGGTCGACGACCATCCCGAGGTGGTCTCCGTCGCCCTCGAACCGGTCGTCGTCGCCCCGCACGGACTGACCGTGCTCGGCGCGAGCGTCCGGCTCGCCCCGCCGCCCGCCCGGAGCGACCTCGGTCCCCGCCGTCTTCCTAACTACTGAGACCCGCCGGCGATCGCCGGCGGGTCCGACCGCGGCCACCCACCGGGGCGTCCCCGGCAGCCACCGGTCCGCCGTAGGATGGTGCTCATGGCAAAGACCGGTACGACGACCCAGGGGCTGCGCGCGGCGATCGAGCGCAGCGGCTACTACCCGGCCCTCGTGGCCGAGGCGGTGGAGGCCGCCGTCGGCGGAGAGCCGGTCGCTTCGTACCTGGTGCACCAGGAGACCACGTTCGACTCCAACGAGGTGCGCCGCCATGTGACGGTCCTCGTCCTGACCGAGCACCGGTTCATCGTCAGCCACACCGACGAGCAGGCAGCCGACACCAGCTCCCCGACGCCGTACGCCACCACCTCCACCGAGTCGGTGAAGCTGGAGCGGATCTCCTCCGTCGTGGTCAGCCGCGTCGTGGCCAACCCGGAGAAGTACGTTCCGGGCACCCTGCCCCGCGAGGTCGTCCTGACCATCGGCTGGGGCGCGGTCTCCCGGATCGACCTGGAGCCCGCCGCCTGCGGCGACGCCAACTGCGAGGCCGACCACGGCTACACCGGCAGTTCCACCGCCGACGACCTGAGCCTGCGGGTCAGCGAGGCCGGCGACGGCCCCGACGCCGTGCGCCAGACCCTCGTCTTCGCCCAGTCGCTCTCCGAGGCCACGGCCGCCACCGCGGCGACCGGCCGCTGATGGCCCAGCCCGCCTGGCAGGACCCCGTCCCGCTGCCCCTCGACACCGCGCCCGTGCCGGAGTACGGCAGCGGCTCGCTCGCCGACCTGCTGCCGACGCTCGCCGCCGGACAGGAAGTGCCCGGCTTCACCGCCGCGATCCCCGAGCTGACCCCGGCCGACCGCAACTGCGTCTTCCTGATCGACGGCCTCGGCTGGGAGCAGATCAAGGCCCACCCGGACGAGGCCCCCTTCCTGCACTCCCTCCTCCCCACCTCGCGCGGAGGCACCGGCCGCCCCCTCACCGCGGGCTTCCCCTCCACCACCGCCACCTCGCTCGCCTCGGTCGGCACGGGGCTGCCGCCCGGTGAGCACGGCCTGCCCGGCTACACCGCGCGCAACCCGGAGACCGGCGAGCTGATGAACCAGCTCCGCTGGAAGCCGTGGACCGCGCCGAAGGTCTGGCAGCCGTACCCGACGGTCTTCCAGCTCGCCGACGCCGCGGGCGTGCACACCGCGCAGGTCTCCGCGCCGACGTTCGAGCAGACCCCCCTCACCAAGGTCGCGCTCAGCGGCGGTTCCTTCCTCGGCCGGCTCTCCGGCGAGGACCGGATGGACGTCGCCGCCCAGCGCCTGGCCGCCGGCGACCGCTCGCTCGTCTACACGTACTACAGCGAGGTCGACGGCAAAGGTCACCGCTTCGGCACCGACTCGGACGCCTGGCGCGGCCAGCTGATGTACGTCGACGGGCTCGCCCGACGCCTCGCCGAGCAGCTCCCGCCGCGCTCGGCGCTCTACATCACCGCCGACCACGGCATGATCGACATCCCGTTCGACGAGCAGTCCCGGATCGACTTCGACGAGGACTGGGAGCTGCGCGCCGGCGTCGCCCTGCTCGGCGGCGAGGGACGCGCCCGCCACGTATACGCGGTGCCGGGCGCCCAGGCCGACGTCCTGGCCGTCTGGCGCGAGGTGCTCGGCGAGCAGTTCTGGGTCGCGAGCCGGGACGAGGCCATCGCGGCCGGCTGGTTCGGGCCGACGGTCGACGAGCGGGTGTACGGCCGGATCGGCGACGTGGTCGCCGCCGCCCACGACGACGTGATCATCACGGCCTCCGTCAACGAGCCGCACGAGTCGGCCATGGCCGGCGTACACGGCTCCCTGACCCCCGTGGAACAGCTCGTCCCCCTCCTCGAAGTACGCTCGTAACCCTTCCCGCAGTGCTCACCCCCCTCCGAAAGGTGCTCGACCCCTCATGCCCGAGCTGGTGTTCTTCTCCGGAACCATGGACTGCGGAAAGAGCACGCTGGCCCTGCAGATCGGTCACAACCGTTCGGCGCGCGGGCTCCAGGGAGTGATCTTCACCCGGGACGACCGCGCGGGGGAGGGGAAGCTCTCCTCCCGGCTCGGTCTGGTGACGGACGCCGTCGAGGCCGGGGAGGACATGGATCTCTACGCGCACATCGTCGGCCGCGTCAGCCGGGGCGGCCGGGTCGACTACGTGATCGTGGACGAGGCGCAGTTCCTCGCCCCGGACCAGATCGACCAACTGGCCCGCGTCGTCGACGACCTGGGGCTCGACGTCTTCGCCTTCGGTATCACCACGGACTTCCGCACCAAACTGTTCCCGGGCTCCCAGCGGCTGATCGAGCTGGCCGACCGGATAGAGGCCCTCCAGGTCGAGGCGCTGTGCTGGTGCGGCGCCCGCGCCACGCACAACGCCCGCACCGTGGACGGGGAGATGGTCGTGGAGGGCGCACAGGTCGTCGTCGGCGACGTCGACCGGCAGGCGGGCGAGGTCGGTTACGAGGTGCTGTGCCGCCGTCACCACCGCCGCCGCACGACCGCGACCGCGGCCCGCGCGGGCATTCTCTCCCCGGACGTCCTGCCGGTCGCCTCCGACGCCTGAGCGCCTGCTACGCCCGGCCTTCCGCTGATCCGCCCCCGGCGGCGGTCCGGATGACCGTGAACACGGCGCCCTCCGGGTCCGCGACCGTGGCCACCCTGCCGCTCGCCCCCTCGCGCGGCGGCTGGAGGACGCGCCCGCCCAGTTCCACCACCCGGGCCGCGGCCCGGTCGGTGTCGGCGACCTCGAAGTACGTCATCCAGTGCGGGCCCCGGTCGCGCGGCAGCGCGTGGCCGACCCCGTGCAGCGCCGCCACCGGAACGTCGTCCAGGTGAAGCGTCTGGTAGTCGAAGTCGGCCGAGACGACCGCCTCCGTCTCGTAGCCGAAGACGGTCTGGTAGAACTTCGCGACCATCGAGGTCTCCTGGGTCACCAACTCGTTCCAGACCGGGGTGCCGGGCACGCCGGCCGTCATGGTGCCGATGTGCTCCGAGCCCTGCCAGATGCCGAAGACCGCCCCGACCGGGTCCGAGGCGATGGCGAGCCGTCCCGCCTCGCCCGCGTCCAGCGGTCCGACCGCGACCGTCCCGCCGCAGGAGCGGATGGCCTCCGCGGTGGCGTCGGCGTCGTCCGTGGCGAGGTAGGTGGTCCAGGCGATCGGGAGGTGGCGGTCGGGCGGCAGCTGGCCGATGCCCGCGACCTCCTTCCCGTGCAGCAGCCCGCGGACATAGGGGCCCAGTTGTTCGGGACCCGGCCGGAACTCCCAGTCGAACAGGGCCCCGTAGAACTCCTGGGTGGTGGTCAGGCCGTGCACGATCAGACTCACCCAGCAAGGTGTTCCGGGCGTGCGCCGGGCGTGGGCCTCGGTCATCGTCTTCTCTCCTCGGACCGTATGGGTGGCCGTGCGGGGGACGGGACAGGTACGCCGTCCCGGGTCGGGAAGCGGTCCGCGTGCCCCGTGCAGATGCTCGCACCCCCCGGCGCGGGAGACGCACCGGCCGCGCCGCGTCGTCCGGGTTCTCGACGAAGGACGGCCGGTTTCCCGCCGGCCGTCCCTTCCGATGCTGTTACGGGCGCGGGTGGTGCTGCGCGAGGATGGCACCCATGAAGCCCATCATCACCGCATCCGCATGCGCGAGCGAGTCGGCCGGGTCGCGACCGCCGGTGCTCCTGGACGTCCGCTGGCAGCTCGGCGGTCCCCACGGCCGTCCCGACTACGAGGCCGGTCACCTGCCCGGCGCGGTCTTCGTCGACCTCGATACGGAGTTGGCGGGGCCGCCGGGTGACGGCGGCCGCCACCCCCTCCCGGACCCGGAGGCCTTCGGGGCCGCGATGCGCCGGGCCGGAGTCGGCCAGGACACCCCGGTCGTGGTGTACGACGGTGGCCTGGGCTGGGCCGCGGCGCGAGCCTGGTGGCTGCTGCGCTGGACGGGGCACGAGGACGTACGCGTCCTGGACGGCGGCCTCGCCGCCTGGACGGGCGACCTCTCCACCGCGACCCCGCGCCCCGCCGAGGGCGATTTCCGGCCGAAGCCGGGTGCCCTTCCCACACTGGACGCGGAGAGCGCGGCGGCCTTCGCCCGCTCGGGTCTGCTGCTGGACGCGCGCGCGGCGGAGCGCTACCGGGGCGACGTGGAGCCGATCGACCGCGTCGGCGGCCACATTCCCGGGGCCGTCTCCGCGCCGACCACACAGAACGTCGACGAGGACGGGCGCTATCTGCCGGCCGAGCGGCTCGCCGCGCGG
Source organism: Streptomyces sp. CNB091 (assembly GCF_000377965.1). Lineage (NCBI taxonomy): Bacteria > Bacillati > Actinomycetota > Actinomycetes > Kitasatosporales > Streptomycetaceae > Streptomyces > Streptomyces sp. CNB091. The sequence goes on along the minus strand of NZ_KB898993.1, from coordinate 374,177 downwards.
TTCGCCGGCCTGGGGGCGGGGGGAAGCCCCGAAGGCGTGGGCGTCTACTGCGGATCCGGGGTCTCGGGCGCGCACGAGGTGCTGGCCCTGGAGATCGCGGGCTTCACGGGCGTCCTGTACCCCGGCTCCTGGTCCGAGTGGTCCTCGGACCCCTCCCGGCCGGTCGCCACGGGGCCCGAGCCCCAGTAGTCCCGCGGCCCCGGCCGCAAGGTGCGGTCGGGGCCGGGGAGGCGGAAAAGGAGCGGGGTCCGTACGCGACCGCGTACGGACCCCGCTCCCACCGGTGGTCATGACCGGTCAGTCCTGCTTCTTGCGCCGGGTGCCGAAGACGATCTCGTCCCAGCTCGGCACCGCGGCCCGGCGGCCCGGCCGGACCCCGTCCGCCTCCGCCTGACGGTCGGTCGTCCCGGTCAGCCGGTCGCGGTGACCGGCCACCGCCCGGGGCATGAGCACATCCGCGTACGCGGACCCGGCGCCCGCCGATGCGGCGGCCGGCGGCTCGTCGGCTTCGGTCTCCTCGGCCGGTTCGAGCGTGGGCGGCTCGGGCTGGGTGGGCCGCTCGGGGACGACCATGTCGCCCCGGAAGCTCGGCACCGCCTCCAGCAGGCTGGTCAGCGAGTCGCGCTCTCCGGCCGAGGCACTGCTCACGTACTCCTCGGGCTCGGCGGCGGCCGGTGCGGGCCGCTCGATCTGCCGGTCGAGGGCCCGGTCCAGCGGCCGGTCGCGGTCGATCTGCCGGTCCAGGCTCCGGTCCAGCGGCCGGTCGCGCGGCAGCCGGGCGATCCGGGGCACGAACGGGAAGCTGGGCTCGGGCGCGGCGACGTCGTCGGTCTCGCCGATCAGCGAGCGCGCCTCGTCGTCCACGGCCTGGACCAGCCGCCTGGGCGGGTCGTACGTCCAGCTCGCCGAGTGCGGCTCACCCGCGACCCGGTAGACGAGCAGGACCTCCCAGGTGCCGTCGTCACGGCGCCACGAGTCCCACTGGACGGTTTCCTTGTCGGCGCCGCGCAGCAGGAGACGCTCCTGCACCGCCTCGCCGAGTTGAGGGCCGGTGTTCTCGCCGGGACGGCGCACAGGAGTCTTCCGGGCCCGCTCGGCCATGAAGGCGCGCTCCGCGAGCACGGGGCCCTCGAAGCGGCGTACACGGTCGACGGGGATGCCCGCGAACTGGGCGACCTCCTCCGCGGAGGCACCGGCCCTTATGCGGGCCTGGATGTCGCGGGGCCGGAGGTGGCTCTCCACCTCGATCTCGATCTGGCCGAGCCGGGCGCGGTCGTTGCGCACGGCGGCGCGCAGCCGCTCATCGATCGGAAGCGTGTACTCCGTGCTGTCCGCAGCCTTGAGCACCAGTCGTGTGCCGTCGTTGGAGACGGCCACGACACGCAGTTCGGGCATGGGGACCTCCCGGGTGGTGCCTGCCGACGTCACGTGCGTCGCTGCTTCCGCTAGTCGAGTGTGACCTGCCCGGGTGCAGCCTGCCACAACCTTGCCAAGTTGCCCGGCGTGTCGGGCGCTCGTCCTGGTGCACCACCATGACACGGTTACCCATTGCGACCCAAAGCGACCGATTTGGCCGCTCTGTGCAGCAGGCGTCCGTGTGATGCCTTCACGCCGTCGGTTCGAGTGGTGCCGTCGGACCCTCCGGTGGCTGCGGATTCCCACGTCGGAGTCCGCCCCAGGGCTCGTCACAGTACTCCATTCGAGCCATCGAGGTGGACCGGCGCGCCGCCGAACTTCTCGTGCGGCGCGGGAGTTGAGGTACCCAGTTCTCCGTGAAATGCCCCTGATGGGTGTTGTGCTTCACACAATCTCCGGAAATGGAACTATCCACTTCGCTCATTTGTCCCTTGTTGTTGCATGGTGGGAGAGATGTCAAGCAGGGGCTGGTAATGGTTCAGAAGCCGGAAAGTGACACAGAACCCAAGGAAAGGCGCATAGATCTGAGTCTCCCGCAGGTCGCCGGGAGTGCCGTGGCGGCCGTCGCGGCGGCCGTGCTGGCCTCGCAGCTGGGCGTGTACGGCACGATCGCGGGAGCGGGTGTGATGAGTGTCGTCGCCACCTGCGGCGGCTCGGTCTTCCAGCACTTCTTCCGCCGCACCGGCGAGCAGATCCGCGAGGTGACGGTCCAGGTGACCCACCCGGAGGGCCGCCAGGTGACGGTGCACACCAAGGAGACGACGCCCGCCGGGCACCGGGGCGCCGCCCGGCGGTCCGAGCCGGAGCCGGCCGAGGACGCCACCACGGTGGTGCCCACGGTCGACCCGGGCGCGGTCCCGGAGGTGATCCCGGACGCGGAGAGCACGCGGCCGCTGAAGCCTGTCGACACGGACCGCACCCAGTTGCTGGACCTCGGCGACGCGCGGACCCGGATGCTCCGGATTCCGCCGGGCCGGGGTCCGGGCGCGGGAGCGGAGGCCGGAGCCGACCGTACGCAGTTGCTGCCGCGGGCCGACGACCGTACGCAGATGCTTTCGCGGGCCGACGACCGTACGCAGATGCTGCCGCGGACCGCGGCGGGCGCGGCCGTCGGTGACGACGCGTTCGGAGAGGGCGTCACCCACGGAACCCGGCTGCGCGGCTGGAAGCGCCCCGCGCTCGCGGCCGCCGCGGTCTTCGCCGTCTCCATGGCCGGGATCACCGCGTTCGAGATGATCTCGGGCAACGACCTCAGCGGCGGCCAGGGCACCACCCTCAGCTCCGTCGTGCGCGGCGGCGACGACGACCGGGACCCCGGACCCGCCGGCCCCACGCCCTCCGGGGACACCGACCGGGACGGGGAGGAAGACGAGCAGCGGCCGGCCCCCGGCGGTGACACCGGCTCCGCCCCCGCCACGGACCCCGGCGACGGCACCAGCGAGAGTGCCGATCCCGGTACGGGCACGGGCGGCGAGAACCCGGGCACCGGGTCCACCCCCACGCCGACCCCCTCCGAGACCGGCGGCGGGACCGCGCCCGACCCGGCGCCGCCCACCCCGACGCCCTCCGGCGACGCCGGAACGGGCGCTCCCTCGACCGGTACCGGCGTCGCTCCGGGGCAGGGCGAGCAGGCCCCGCCCGGCGCCGACGCCGAGTGACCCGCCGGCGTACCGCGCACAGCACATCGGCCCCGGCCCCCTCCACAAGGGAGAGGACCGGGGCCGACGGCGTACCGGAGGGCTCGGGAACTCAGTCGCCGAGCACGCGCCGCAGGTAGTCGTTGCCGAACAGCCGGTCCGGGTCCAGCCGGTCGCGCAGGGCGGTGAACTCGCCGAAGCGCGGGTAGACCTCCGCCAGGTAGGCCGCGTCGCGGGTGTGGATCTTGCCCCAGTGCGGCCGGCCGGCGTGCGCGGTCATGATCCGCTCGACCGCGGTGAAGTACGACCGGTGGGGCGTGCCCTTGTAGAGATGTACGGCGATGTACACGCTGTCCCGGCCCGAAGCGGTCGACAGCGCCATGTCGTCGGCCGGAGCGGTGCGCACCTCGACCGGGAAGCTGATCTTCAGCGGCGACCGCTCGACCATGGCCTTCAGCTCCCGCAGCGCCGCCACCGCCCGCTCGCGCGGAACGGCGTACTCCATCTCCACGAACCGCACGCGGCGCGGGCTGGTGAACACCTTGTACGGGATGTCGGTGTACGTACGCGCCGACAGCGCCCGACTGGAGAGCCTGGCGATCGAGGGGATCGTCGCCGGGACCGCGCGGCCGAGCGAACAGGCGACCTGGAAGACTCCGTTGGACAGCAGCTCGTCGTCGATCCAGCCGCTCACTCTCCCGGGCGGGGCGGCCGGACCGGCGCTGCGGTTGTTGCGCTTCGTGGTGCAGTTGCCGGTGTGCGGGAACCAGTAGAACTCGAAGTGCTCGTTCTCGGCGACCAGGGAGTCGAAGTCCGCGGTCACCCGGTCGAAGCTCATCGGCTCCTCACGGGCCGTCAGCAGAAAGATCGGCTCCACGGCGATGGTGACGGCGCTGATCACCCCGAGGGCGCCGAGCCCGATCCGGGCCACCGCGAAGATCTCCGGGTTCTCCCGCTCGGAGCAGACAAGGACCGTGCCGTCGGCGGTGACCAGCTCCAGTGCGCGGATCTGCGCCGCTATCGACGCCGAGTCCCGGCCCGTGCCGTGCGTACCGGTGGAGGTCGCCCCGGCGATCGTCTGCTCCGTTATGTCGCCCATGTTCGTGAGCGACAGGCCCTCGCGGGCGAGTGCGGTGTTGAGCCGCTTGAGCGGAGTGCCCGCCTCCACCGTCACGGTCATCGCCGTCCGGTCGATGTGCCGGATCCCGGTCAGCAGGTCCGGGCGTATCAGCACTCCGTCCGTGGCGGCCGCCGCCGTGAAGGAGTGGCCCGCGCCGACCGGCTTCACCCGCAGGCCCTCGGCGCTCGCCCGGCGCAGCACGTCCGCGAGCTCGTCCACGGACGCGGGGGACTCGGTGCGGGCGGGCCGGGCGGTGACGGTGCCCGCCCAGTTACGCCACGCGCTCGTCGTCGTCCGTGCGTAGGTGTCGGTCATCTTCCCCGCGCCCTCCCGTCGCAGCCGGCCCGGCCAGCCGGCGATATCCCAGGACCGCCACCGCCGCCGCGAGCGCTCCCGCCACGACGGGCACCGCGTACCCCGCCTTCGCCCCGGCGGCGTCGACCACCCAGCCGGCGGCCGAGGAGCCGAGCGCCACTCCGACCGCGAGCCCGGTACTGGTCCAGGTCATGCCCTCGGTCAGCTTGGTGCGCGGTACGTGCGCTTCGACGAGGGCCATGGTGGTGACCATCGTCGGTGCGATGGCGAGGCCCGCGACAAAGAGCGCCACGGCCAGCAACGGAAGGTTCCCGGCCAGTAGGAGGGGGATCATACTCACGGCCATCGCACAGACACCCGCCAGCCATCTGGTCCCGGGGTTCCCCTTCACGTGCAGCAGTCCGAACACGGCCCCCGCGAGACACGAGCCGAGCGCGTAGACGGCCAGTACCAGCGAGGCCGCGGCCTTGTGGCCGCGCTCCTCGGCGAAGGCCACGGTCACCACGTCCACGCCCCCGAAGATCGCTCCCGTCGCCACGAAGGTGGCCACCAGGACCTGGAGTCCCCGCGAGCGCAGCGCCGAGCCCCCGGTGTGCTGCGACTTCGGGTGCGGCACCGGCTCGGTCGCCCGCTGCGCGGTCAGCCAGAAGACGCCGACCAGCAGGAAGCCGGCGGCGATCAGCGGCCCCGCCTCCGGGAACCAGGCGGTGGAGAGACCGATGGAGATGATCGGGCCGAAGATGAAGCACACCTCGTCGACGATCGACTCCCACGCGTACGCGGTGTGCAGATCCCGGCTGGAGCCCCGGTAGATCGCCGCCCAGCGGGAGCGGACCATCGACCCCACGCTCGGCACACAGCCCGCGCCCACCGAGAAGACGAACAGCGTCCACTCCGGCGCCCCCTGCTGGGCGCAGATCAGCAGGCCCGCCACCGCCGCCACCGCGACCAGCGTGACCGGACGGAGCACCCGGCGCTGCCCGTAGCGGTCGACCAGCCGGGAGACCTGCGGGCCGCAGACCGCCGCCGACATCGCCAGGGTCGCGGAGAGCGCCCCGGCCAACCCGTAGCGGCCGGTGAGCTGGGAGATCATCGTCACGACGCCGATGCCCATCATGGACAAGGGCATCCGGCCGAAGAAGCCCGCGGCGGAGAACTCCCTCGAACCGGGGGCGGAGAAGATGGCGCGGTAGGGGCTGGGCAAGGGGTACTCCGGTCGTGCCTGTCAGGCGTATGGCTGGCCGATACAGCTTACGGTCGGCCGGACGTCCCGGACACTGGATTCCGGGCGGCGGCGCGGGGGAGCGACGCGGCTGCCCGACCCCCGGGATACCTTGCCTCCGGGATACCCGGCCTCCGGGTCCCTGACCCCCGGGAGCCCCGGCCTTCCCGGTCTTTCCGACGGGACGTCGGATGTCGGTGGCCGCCCTGTCGGAGGCGGGTGGCAGGATCGATGTCATGTCCGATCTGCGCGATCCCGCTCCCTACGACGCCCTGCTGCTGCTCTCCTTCGGCGGCCCCGAGGGCCCGGACGACGTGGTCCCGTTCCTGGCGAACGTGACCCGCGGCCGCGGCATCCCCGAGGAACGCCTCAAGGAGGTCGGCAAGCACTACTTCCTGTTCGGCGGGGTCAGCCCGATCAACGCGCAGAACCGCGCCCTGCTCGAAGCGCTGCGCGAGGACTTCGCCGAGCATGGCCTGGATCTCCCCGTCTACTGGGGCAACCGCAACTGGGCCCCGTATCTGACCGACGTCCTGCGGGAGATGACCGCCGACGGGCACCGCCGGATCGCCGTCCTCGCCACCAGCGCCTACGCCTCCTACTCCGGCTGCCGCCAGTACCGCGAGAACCTCGCCGAGTCGCTGGCCGCCCTGGAGGCCGAGGGGCTGCCCGTGCCCCGGGTCGACAAGCTGCGGCACTACTTCAACCACCCCGGCTTCGTCGAGCCCATGGTGGACGGTGTCCTCGCCTCGCTCGCCGACCTCCCCGAGGACGTCCGCGCGGGCGCTCACATCGCGTTCACCACCCACTCCATCCCGACCTCCGCCGCCGACGCCTCGGGCCCGGCCGACGCGCACGGCGAGGGCGGGGCGTACGTCGCCGAGCACCTCGACGTGGCCCGGCTGATCATCGACGCGGTGCGCGAGGAGACCGGGATCGCGTACCGGTGGCAGCTCGTCTACCAGTCCCGCAGCGGCGCCCCGCACATCCCGTGGCTGGAGCCCGACATCTGCGACCACCTGGAGAGCCTGAGCGCCGAGGGCGTCCCCGCGGTCGTGATGGCGCCCATCGGCTTCGTCTCGGACCACATGGAGGTGCTCTACGACCTCGACACCGAGGCCACCGCGAAGGCGGCCGAGATCGGCCTGCCGGTCCGCCGGTCCGCCACGGTGGGCGACGACCCACGCTTCGCCGCGGCCGTGCGGGACCTGGTCCTGGAGCGCGCCGCGACCGAGCGCGGCCGGGCGGTGGAGCGCTGCGCGCTGGGCGCCCTGGGCCCCTCCCACGACCTCTGTCCGGTCGGCTGCTGCCCCGCCAGGGCCCCGAAACCCGCCGCCGCCGGGGCCGACAGCCCGTACGCGTAGCCCGTAGCACCGCCTGCCCCTACGCACCGACCCCTTGGGAGCGCCGTGACCGACCCCGCCCTGTCCGAACTGCTCGACCTCGCCCTGGAGGCCGCCCGCCGCGCCGGAGCCCTGCTGCGCGACGGCCGCCCGGCCGACCTGGGGGTGGCCGCGACCAAGTCCAGCCCCATCGACGTGGTCACCGAGATGGACATCGCCGCCGAGAAGCTGATCACCGGCTACCTCTCCGACTTCCGCCCCGACGACGGCTTCCTCGGCGAGGAGGGGGCCAGCTCCCCGGGCAGCACCGGCATCCGCTGGGTCATCGACCCGCTCGACGGCACGGTGAACTACCTGTACGGCCTGCCCACCTGGGCGGTCTCCATCGCCGCCGAGCGCGACGGAGAGCGGGTCGTGGGCGTCGTCGAGGCCCCGATGCGCCGGGAGACCTACCGGGCGGTCCTCGGCGGCGGCGCGTTCGCGAACGGCGAGGCCCTGCGCTGCCGCCCCGCCCCGCCACTGGACCAGGCGCTTGTCTCGACCGGTTTCAACTACGTCGGACACGTCCGTGCCCACCAGGCGGACATCGCCCAGCAGCTGATCCCCCGGCTCCGGGACATCCGGCGCAGCGGCTCGGCGGCCGTCGACCTCTGCGATGTGGCGGCGGGCCGGCTGGACGGCTACTACGAGCGTGGGCTGCACCCCTGGGACCTGGCGGCGGGCGACCTCATCGCCCGGGAGGCGGGCGCGCTGACCGGCGGTCGCCCGGGGTCGCCCGCCGACGGGGACCTGACGGTGGCCGCCACCCCCGGCGTCTTCGAGCCGCTGCAGGCCGCACTCGACGAGCTGGGCGCCTGGCACGACTGACGGGGCCCCGTCGGAGAAGGCCCTGGCGAGGGGCCTGAGGCCCCCGCACATGCCACGGGGCCCCGGAACACCACGACGGTGTCCGGGGCCCCGTGGCGTACGGCTCAGACGCTGGTGGCGCCGATCTCCACGCCGTGCTCGGCGGCGAGACGGCGCAGATCGTCCAGCTCGCCCTGCTCGACGTCCGCGAGGAAGTCGTCGCCGTCCTCGCGCGCCCGGGTGAGGACGGTCTCGGTCGTCTTGATGCGCTGCAGCAGACCTGCGGTGAAAGCGTCCATGATGCGCCCCCTCATCGTGGGTCGGTGGCACGGGGGTGTGCCCGGGATCCCCCCGGCCCGAGGGGCCGGAGGAGCGGGTGATCGCGCCGCCGCTCCGGGGAAACGGAGCGAGCAGTGGCATGCCACGTGACAGGCGTGATCGCGGGTGTGAACCCCTCTTCCCCGCGCCATGGTTCGGAGAAACCTCAACTGGCCCGGAAATCCGCCCGCTTCCCGGCGGGCAGTCGGCGGGAGGCCCGGCCCACCGCCGCCTTACCGCCGGTTTATGCGTGTTGCGGGCAGGATGGAGGCGCACAGTCGGCCATTGCTGCCCGTGTCCGGGCGCGCCCCGCGGGGGCCGCCCGGCTCTGTGAACCCATCGAAGGACCGAAGGAAGGACTGCGCCGTGCGCGTACTCGTCGTCGAGGACGAGCAGCTGCTCGCCGATGCGGTGGCCACCGGACTGCGCCGGGAGGCCATGGCCGTCGACGTCGTCTACGACGGTGCCGCGGCCCTGGAGCGCATCGGGGTCAACGACTACGACGTCGTCGTGCTGGACCGGGATCTCCCGGTCGTGCACGGGGACGACGTCTGCCGCAGGATCGTCGAGCTCGGCATGCCCACCCGGGTGCTCATGCTCACCGCGTCGGGCGACGTCAGCGACCGGGTCGAGGGCCTGGAGCTGGGCGCCGACGACTATCTGCCCAAGCCCTTCGCCTTCAGCGAGCTGACCGCCCGGGTGCGTGCGCTGGGCCGCCGTACGACGGTGGCGCTGCCGCCCGTCCTGGAGCGCGCCGGCATCAAGCTCGACCCGAACCGCCGCGAGGTCTTCCGTGACGAGGTGGAGATCCAGCTCGCCCCGAAGGAGTTCGCGGTGCTGGAGGTCCTCATGCGCAGCGAGGGCGCGGTCGTCTCGGCGGAACAGCTGCTGGAGAAGGCCTGGGACGAGAACACCGATCCCTTCACCAACGTGGTGCGGGTCACGGTCATGACGCTCCGCCGCAAGCTCGGCGAACCGCCCGTCATCGTCACCGTGCCGGGCTCCGGATACCGGATCTGAGGACCATGGCCGCCACCCCCGGGCCCCCCGCGGCGCCTCCGAAGCCGACCTGGGAGCCCAAGCAGCAGGAGCCCCCGTACCCCTGGCTGCGCCCGACCATCCGCATACGGCTCACGCTGCTGTACGGCGGGATGTTCCTCATCGCGGGCATCGTGCTGCTGTCGATCATCTACATGCTGGCGGCGCAGGCGCTGAGCGTCGGCACGGATCTGCCGTTCGAGATCGTCAGCGGCAAGGTCACCAGCGAGATCTGCGACCTGCCCCCGAACGCCAGCCCGGACGCCTTCAACGCCGCGATGAACGCCTGCGTCAACCACCAGCGCAAGGCGGCGCTGGAAACCCTGCTCAACCGTTCGCTGCTCGCCCTGGTCGGCCTCAGCGTCATCGCCTTCGCCTTCGGCTACGCCATGGCCGGACGTGTGCTGTCCCCGCTCGGCCGGATCACCCGGACCGCGCGCCGGGTGGCCGGGACCGACCTCACCCGTCGGATCGAGCTGGACGGCCCGGACGACGAGCTGAAGGAGCTGGCGGACACCTTCGACGACATGCTGGACCGGCTGGAGCGGGCCTTCACCGCGCAGCAGCGGTTCGTCGGCAACGCCTCGCACGAACTGCGCACCCCGCTGGCGATCAACCGCACGCTGCTGGAGGTCCATCTCTCCGACCCGGAGGCTCCTCCGGAGCTCCAGCAACTGGGCAAGACCCTCCTGGCCACCAACGAGCGCAGCGAGCAGCTGGTCGAGGGGCTCCTGCTGCTGGCCCGCAGCGACAACCAGATCGTCGAGCGCAAGCCGGTCGATCTCGCGGAGGTGGCCGAGCGCGCCATCGACCAGGCCCGGTCGGAGGCGGTGGCGAAGAAGGTCGAGGTCCGGGGCGAGCGGGTCACGGCGGTGGTCCAGGGCAACGGCGTCCTGCTGGAGCGGATCGCGCTGAACCTCGTGCAGAACGCCGTGCGCTACAACGTGCCCGAGGACGGCTGGGTGGAGGTCGCCACCGAGGCCCGGGACGGGCAGGCCCTGCTTGTCGTCTCGAACACTGGACCGGTGGTCCCGGCCTACGAGATCGACAACCTCTTCGAGCCCTTCAGGCGGCTGCGTACGGAGCGCACGGGCAGCGACAAGGGAGTCGGGCTCGGCCTGTCGATCGCCCGGTCCGTCGCGCGAGCCCACGGAGGCCGTATCATCGCGGAGCCCCGCGAGGGCGGTGGTCTCGTGATGCGCGTCACCCTGCCGGTCTGAGAGGCTGCACGATGTGACTCTGCACCGAATCTTCATGTTCGCTTTGGGCGGAATTTTCGGGACCCGTTCCCGGGCGGGTCGTGTGTGATCCATCACAGAGTCGATTTTCGGGTCATCTACTCTCCGTGATCGCGACTCCGCCGGAAAGCCGGTAATCGTCCAGGTTTTCGGGCATCGTTATCACGGGAAGTACACGGGGTGGCACCCGTGAACTGCGCAGTCGGGACCGTGTACGGTCCCCATCGCCACCCAAGCCGAGCCTCGCCGAGGCGCGCGGTTGGGTGTCGATTGAGTAACAGACCTTGATGTGAGGCAAAATCTCCGCCTCAGGTCGGGCACAAGTCCGGCCTCTCACGCGTTACGTGCGCTGAGACACCCGTAGACACCCAAGAGGGGGAGAGCGACATGGCAACGGATTACGACACCCCACGCAAGACCGACGACGACGTGGACCAGGACAGCCTCGAAGAGCTCAAGGCGCGTCGGAGCGACAAGACGGCATCCGCCGTCGACGTCGACGAATTCGACGCGGCCGAGGGACTCGAGCTGCCCGGCGCGGACCTCTCCAACGAGGAGCTGGCCGTCCGGGTGCTGCCCAAGCAGGCCGATGAGTTCACCTGCATGAGCTGCTTCCTGGTGCACCACCGCAGTCAGCTGGCCCGCGAGAAGAACGGTCAGCCCATCTGCCGCGACTGCGACTGAGGTCGGGTCGGCCGTGGGAGGCGAGACACCGTTCCGGAAGCGGCGCCCCTGGCGCCGGCACGGCCCGGAGGCGAACCAGGACGGTACAGGCGGCACAGGCCCGGCAGAAGGCGGTAACGCGTCTGCCGAGCGGTCCGCTGCCCTGCCGGAACACTCCGGCGGTTTCGACGACGAGCGGGGCCGTTCGGCCTCGCTCGAAGTGGCCGGGTCGGCAGCGTCGCCGGACCGGCCAGGAGAGCAGGGTCGGGCGGAGCCCACGACCGGGGGCCGCCTGCACGCGGTGAAACGGGGTGTACGCAAGGGCCGGGAGGGCGCGAAGGCACTGGCCGGACAGCTGGCCGACCGCATCATCGATACGGCCCCGCGCGTGCCGGTGCGCGACCTCGCGACCCTGCGGAAGCAGTTCCCCGGGCTGGGACCCGAGGAACTGGCCGACAAGCTGGTCACGGGAGCCTGCCGGGCCACCGCGACCGTCGGCGCAGGCATCGGGGCCGCCGCCATGATGCCCGTACCGCCCGCCATGATCGCCGAGCTGGCGGCCGAGGTGACCGGCGTCGCCGCGATCGAGATGAAGCTCGTCGCCGAGCTCCACGAGGTCTACGGCCGCCGACCCCCCGGCAATCTCGGCCAGCGCAGCACCGCGTACCTGACGTCGTGGACGGAGGAGCGCGGCATCGACATCACCCGCCCCACCACGCTCAACGCCGCGCTGGGCGGTCAGATGAAGCGCGAACTGCGTCAGCAGATCATGAAGCGCATGGCGCGCAATCTGCCCAACCTGATCCCGTTCATGATCGGCGCCGCCGTCGGCGCCACGATGAACCGCCGCGACACCCGCAAGCTCGCCGACCGGATCAGGAACGACCTGCGCAAGCACCCGGTCCCCTGGGACCGGCTGCCCGAGCTGCCCCCGCTGGAACAGCCCCCGAACCCGGCCGAGCTGCCCAGGGAGATCGAGGGCCCCTGAGCGACGAGCGGCCCCTGAACCCGCACCGGGTCCGCAGCCCCCGCCCGCGTCGTCCGCTCAGGCGGTCGGGACGGTGCTCAGCGCCGCCGCCAGGCCCTGCGGGTTCCGGGTCGAGAGGTAGACGTACGGAGTCGGGTCGTCCGGGTCCGTGACCTCCACCCGCACCGCCGTCTCCACATATCCGCGCAGCAGCATGAACGCACGGGCGTCGGCCTTGTGCGTGCGCCAGGCCCGCGCTTCCTCGGCGTCCAGCACCTCGGGCCGGCCGAGCGCCGACAGCGGAATCCGGGCGTCGCCGGCCACGAGCGCCCCCGCCACCACCCGGATCCGGGCGGAGCCGTAGCTGCTCACCAGGAGCGCCGCGGCGACCGTGCCGCCGGCCAGCCCGGCGAGCAGCGGCAGAGTGCCCAGCGGCAGAAGCATCAGAGCACAGGCGACACCGACCCCGAAGGCGATGAACCACCAGGAGCGGGGCGCGGTGAGACGTTCGTCGAAGGGCGGTGCGGAAGGCTGCATGGAACCAAGCTTGGCACGGCGCGACCGGCGTGCTGCCGCGCGGGTAAGGTCTGCGCCTGTGAGTGGAACATCAGCAGCTCTGACACCCCCGCCAGACGCCGTCGCGCCGGACCGGCACCCCGACGCGCCCGCCCCCGGCGAGCTCCTCGGAGCGCACTACGAACACTGTTTCGGCTGCGGCGGGGGACAGCCGCACGGACTGCACCTGATGGCGCGGGCCGGTGAGGGCGTGAGCGTGACCGCCGAGTTCACCGTGCAGCCCGCCCACCAGGGCGCCCCCGGCCTCGCCCACGGCGGCGTGCTCGCCACGGCGCTGGACGAGACACTCGGCTCGCTGAACTGGCTGCTGCGCACGATCGCGGTGACCGGCCGGCTGGAGACCGACTTCGTCCGCCCCGTCCCCGTGGACACCGTGCTGCACCTCGACGCCCGGATCACCGCCGTGCACGGCCGGAAGATCTACTCCACCGCCACCGGCCGGATCGGCGGCCCCGACGGGCCCGTCGCGGTCCGGGCCGACGCCCTCTTCATCGAGGTCAAGGTCGACCACTTCATCGACAACGGCAGGCCCGCCGAGATCCAGGCCGCCATGTCCGACCCCGACCAGGTCAGGCGCGCCCGCGCCTTCGAGGTGAACCCGTGACCCGCAACCCCGTCGACGTACTGATCCGCCTGCTCGACCCGGACGTGCCGGTGCCGGCCTACGGACACCCGGGCGACGCCGGGGCCGACCTGGTGACCACCGAGGCCGCGGAACTCGCCCCCGGCGAGCGCGCGGTGCTCCCCACCGGGGTGTCGATCGCCCTGCCCGACGGGTACGCCGCCTTCGTTCACCCGCGCTCCGGCCTCGCGGCCCGCTGCGGAGTGGCCCTCGTGAATGCCCCAGGGACCGTGGATGCCGGGTACCGTGGGGAGATCAAGGTGATCGTGGTCAACCTCGATCCACGCGAGAGCGTGCGATTCGAACGGTTCGACCGGATTGCCCAATTGGTTGTCCAGCAGGTCGAGAAGGTGCGCTTCCACGAGGTGGCGGAGCTTCCCGGCTCGGCGCGGGCCGAAGGGGGCTTCGGGTCCACCGGCGGCCACGCGTCGGTGGACGGCGCCGAGGGCGGGATCACCCACGGTGGGAACAGCTACGCTTCGGTCGTATCCGACCGGGAAGGACAGTGACGTGTTCGGACGTCGCAAGAAGAGTGGTTCCGCCGAGGACGCGGCGGACGAGGTGCGCGAGGCCGAGCAGGTCGCCGACGAGCCCGAGGGCAGTGATGACGGCGCCGCCAAGGGCACCCGTCGGATGAACCTTCCGCCGGCCCCCAGGCCGGACGGACCCTGGGACAGCACCGAGGTCACCCAGCCCGGCGAGGGCCGGGTCGACCTGGGCGGCATCTTCGTCCCCGGGGTCGAGGGCATGGAGCTGCGCGTCGAGGTGGCCGGGGACGCGATCGTCGCCGCCACCGTGGTGCTGCGCGACAGCGCGGTCCAGCTGCAGGCCTTCGCCGCCCCCAAGAAAGAGGGCATCTGGGGCGAGGTCCGCGACGAGATCGCCTCGGGCATCACCCAGCAGGGCGGCATCATCGACGAGGTCGAGGGCCCGCTGGGCTGGGAGCTGCGCGCGCAGGTCCCCGTACAGCTTCCGGACGGCACGGGCGGCGTGCAGCTCGTGCGCTTCGTCGGCGTCGACGGGCCGCGCTGGTTCCTGCGCGGAGTGATCTCCGGCCAGGGCGCCGTCCAGCCGGAGGCTGCCGGCCTCCTGGAGACGATCTTCCGGGACACCGTGGTCGTCCGCGGCGACGGGCCGATGGCCCCCCGCGACCCGATCGTCCTCAAGCTCCCCAACGACGCCCAGATGGTGCCCGAGGGCGTGCAGCAGGACGAGCAGGAGGGCTCGAAGTTCTCCGGCGGCATGGGGCAGCTCCAGCGCGGACCCGAGATCACCGAGGTCCGCTAGCGGTACGCCGCGGCATTTCGCAGCACAGGCCGGTGGGCCGCACCCTTTCGCGGGTGCGGCCCACCGGCCGTTTTCTGTGCGTCCGGCCCGCCGGCCATTGCCCGGCCGTGCGCCCGACGCACATACTGGCGGGCGACGACGCAGACCACGTGAGCACGTGAGTACGGGGGAGCAGAATGACCGAGAGCACCAGCGGGCAGTCCGGCACGGCCCTGGCCGAGGACCCGGCCCGCACGGTCATGGTCGCGGTCGAGGACCTGCACCGCTCGTACGGCAGCGGAGCGGCGGCCGTGCACGCCCTGCGCGGGGTCTCGTTCGAGATACCCCGCGGCGAGCTGGTCGCGCTCAAGGGCCGCTCCGGCTCCGGCAAGACCACCCTGCTCAACCTGGTCGGCGGCCTGGACACCCCGGACGGCGGCCGGATCACCGTCGACGGCACCGAGCTGTCGGGGCTCGGCGAGAAGGGGCTCCTGGAGCTGCGCAGGGACCGGGTCGGCTTCATCTTCCAGTCCTTCGGCCTCATCCCCATCCTGACCGCCGCCGAGAACGTCGGCGTACCCCTGCGGCTGCGCAAGGCCGACCCCGCCGAGCGCGACGAGCGGGTCGCCCTGCTGCTCTCCCTCGTCGGCCTCGCCGACCACGCCGAACAGCGCCCCGGAGAGCTCTCCGGCGGCCAGCAGCAGCGCGTCGCCATCGCCCGCGCCCTCGCCAACCGCCCCGCCCTCCTGATCGCCGACGAGCCCACCGGACAGCTCGACGCCGAGACCGGGCTCGCCGTGATGGAACTGCTCCGCGCGGTCGTCCGCAGCGAGAACGTCACCGCCCTCGTCGCCACCCACGACCCCCAGCTGCTGAGCCTCGCCGACCGGGTCCTGGAGCTGAGCGACGGCCACATCGTCGAACACGGCTGACCTTCCCGCAGCACCCCCGCCCCCGCCCCGGCGCGCATCAGAGTTCCGTCAATACGCCCCCCACCTGCACTCCCGGGACCGAACCAGGCACCCCGGCGGAGTAGCGTCGAGGACGGCAGCCGCACCGGGCGCCACCGGCCCTCCACACGACAGGGCCGGACGGAAGAAGACAATGGGGCCATGGGACGCGGCACACTCCGGATCTATCTCGGCGCGGCACCGGGCGTCGGCAAGACGTACGCGATGCTCTCCGAGGCCCATCGCAGGGTCGAGCGCGGGACCGACTGTGTGGTGGCGTTCGTGGAGCACCACGACCGGCCGCGGACCGAGGTCATGCTCCACGGGCTGGAGCTGCTGGCGCGCCAGGAGCTGGAGTACCGGGGCACCGTCTTCACCGAGATGAACGTGGACGCGGTCCTGGAGCGGGCCCCGGCGGTGGCGCTGGTGGACGAGCTGGCCCACACCAACGTGCCCGGTTCGCGCAACGCCAAGCGCTGGCAGGACGTCGAGGAACTCCTCAAGGCCGGGATCGACGTCATATCCACGGTCAACATCCAGCACCTGGAGTCGCTGGGCGACGTCGTGGAGTCGATCACGGGGGTCCGGCAGCGGGAGACCGTCCCCGACGAGGTGGTGCGCCGGGCCGACCAGATCGAGCTGGTCGACATGTCGCCCCAGGCGCTGCGCCGCCGGATGGCACACGGCAACATCTACCGGCCCGACAAGATGGACGCGGCCCTCTCGAACTACTTCCGCCCCGGCAACCTCACCGCCCTGCGCGAGCTGGCCCTGCTCTGGGTCGCCGACCGGGTCGACGAGTACCTCCAGCAGTACCGGGGCGAGCACAACATCCGCACCACCTGGCAGGCCCGCGAACGCATCGTCGTCGGACTGACCGGCGGGCCCGAGGGACGCACCCTCATCCGCCGCGCCTCCCGGATGGCGGCCAAGGGCTCCGGCAGCGAGATCCTCGCCGTCTACATCGCCCGCAGCGACGGCCTGACCTCGGCGTCCCCGAAGGAGCTGGCCGTCCAGCGCACCCTGGTCGAGGACCTCGGCGGCACCTTCCACCACGTCATCGGCGACGACATACCGGCCGCCCTGCTGGAGTTCGCCCGCGGCGTCAACTCCACCCAGATCGTGCTGGGCTCCAGCCGCCGCAAGACCTGGCAGTACATCTACGGCCCCGGGGTCGGCGCGACCGTCGCCCGCGAGTCGGGACCCGACCTCGACGTCCACATCGTGACCCACGAGGAGGTCGCCAAGGGACGCGGCCTGCCCATGGCCCGCGGCGCCCGGCTCGGCCGCGCCCGGATCATCTGGGGCTGGCTCGTCGGCGTCGTCGGCCCCGTCCTGCTCGCGGTGGTGCTGCGCGGCATGGAGGACGCCCCCGGCCTCGCCAACGACGTCCTGCTCTTCCTCTTCCTGACGGTGGCCGCCGCCCTGCTCGGCGGACTGCGGCCCGCACTCGCCTCGGCGGCCGTCGGAAGCCTGCTGCTGAACTACTGGTTCACCCCGCCCACCCACACCCTGACCGTCCAGGACCCGGAGAACCTCGTCGCCATCGTGATCTTCTTCGCGGTGGCGGTGGCGGTCTCCTCCGTGGTCGACCTGGCGGCCCGGCGCACCCACCAGGCCGCGCGGCTGCGCGCCGAGTCGGAGATCCTCTCCTTCCTCGCGGGCAGTGTGCTGCGCGGCGAGACCGCTCTGGACGCCCTGCTGGAACGGGTCCGCGAGACCTTCGCCATGGAGTCCGTCGCCCTGCTGGAGCGCAGTAGCGACGTCGAACCGTGGACCTGCGCCGGATTCGTCGGGCCGGCCCCGGTCACCCGCCCCGACGACGCCGACGTGGACATGCCGGTCGGCGACAACATGGCCCTCGCGCTGTCCGGCCGGGTGCTGCCCGCCGAGGACCGCCGGGTGCTCGGCGCGTTCGCCGCCCAGGCCGCCGTCGTCCTGGACCGCCAGCGCCTGGTCGGGGAGGCCGAGCAGGCCCGCAGGCTCGCCGAGGGCAACCGGATCAGGACCGCGCTGCTCGCCGCCGTCAGCCACGACCTGCGGACCCCGTTGGCCTCCATCAAGGCCGCCGTCAGCTCGCTGCGCTCCGACGACGTGGCCTGGTCCGAGGAGGACGAGGCGGAGCTTCTGGAAGGCATCGAGGACGGCGCCGACCGGCTGGACCACCTGGTCGGCAACCTGCTGGACATGTCGCGCCTTCAGACCGGCACCGTGACCCCGCTGATCCGCGAGATCGACCTCGACGAGGTGGTCCCCATGGCGCTCGGCGGCGTCCCGGAGGGCAGCGTCGACCTCGACATCCCCGAGACGCTGCCGATGGTCGCCGTCGACCCGGGGCTCCTGGAGCGGGTCGTCGCCAACATCGTGGAGAACGCCGTCAAGTACAACCCCGGCCACGAGCCCGTCGCCGTGGCCGCCAGCGCCCTCGGCGGCCGGGTCGAGCTACGGGTCGTGGACCGCGGCCGGGGCGTCCCCGACGAGGCCAAGGAACGGATCTTCGAGCCCTTCCAGCGGTACGGGGACGCACCGCGCGGCGCCGGAGTGGGCCTAGGCCTCGCCGTCTCCCGGGGCTTCGCCGAGGCCATGGGCGGCACCCTCGACGCCGAGGACACCCCCGGCGGCGGGCTGACCATGGTCCTGACCCTCACCGCGGCGCCGGGCGGCGTCCGGACGGAGGCCGAGCTGCCCGCCCGGGCCACCTCATGACAGGTCCCCGCGGGCCGGGACGCCCCGGGGCGCACACGGCCCGCCCCCACGCATGTCCCTCCGTCTCCCCGAACAACAGGGTTCTTCCCCCCTCCCCGTGCAGCAGAAAGGCAGGTCCGCGATGACCAGGGTGCTTGTGGTCGACGACGAGCCGCAGATCGTCCGCGCCCTCGTGATCAACCTGAAGGCGCGCCAGTACGAGGTCGACGCCGCGCCCGACGGGGCGACCGCCCTCCAGCTCGCCGCCGCCCGCCACCCCGACGTCGTCCTCCTCGACCTCGGGCTGCCCGACATGGACGGGGTCGAGGTGATCAGGGGCCTGCGCGGCTGGACCCGGGTGCCCATCCTCGTACTCTCCGCGCGCCACACCTCCGACGAGAAGGTGGAGGCCCTGGACGCCGGGGCGGACGACTACGTCACCAAGCCGTTCGGCATGGACGAGCTGCTGGCCCGGCTGCGCGCCTCGGTACGCCGGGCGGAACCGGTCGGTCAGGAGGGCGGCGCCGAGGACATCGCGCTGGTCGAGACGGCGGGCTTCACCGTCGACCTGGCGGCGAAGAAGGTGCACCGGTCCGGGCGCGACGTACGTCTCACCCCCACGGAATGGCATCTGCTGGAGGTCCTCGTCCGCAACGGCGGCCGTCTGGTCAGCCAGAAGCAGCTCCTCCAAGAGGTCTGGGGCCCCTCCTACGGCACCGAGACCAACTACCTGCGGGTCTACATGGCCCAGCTGCGCCGCAAGCTGGAGGCGGACCCCTCGCACCCCCGGCACTTCGTCACCGAACCGGGCATGGGCTACCGCTTCGAGCGCGACTGACGGGCGCTGGGTCATCCTTTCGAGTGGTCGCCCAGGGCCTCCGTGTACCGCCCGCAGGACCGGTACCCTTCGGGTATGAGTGCTGTTCCCCGATCCGAGAAAGCCGGGAAGGCCGGGAAGGCGGCGCGCCCTTCCGGGCGCTTCCGCCGTATGCTCGACCGGCTTTCCAGCTCCCAGGAGGACCTGGAGTCCCAGGAGCTGCAGGAGGACGCGCAGGCCACCGGGTGCACCCGGATCTCCGAGTGCTCCGATCGGCAGATCGTGAAGGTGGCTGGTACGTTGCGGACCGTCACCCTCCGTCCCCGGGCCGGAGTGCCCGCCCTGGAGGCGGAGCTCTTCGACGGCACCGAGCCGCTGGACGTGGTCTGGCTCGGCCGTCGCTCCATCGTCGGCATCGAGCCCGGCCGCAGGATCATCGCCTCGGGGCGGGTCGCCATGAGCCATGGCCGCCGGGTGCTGTTCAACCCCACATACGAACTCCGACCGCTCGCCAAGGAGTAGCCGGTGACGTCTCTCGACAAGCCGACGTCCGAAACGGACAAGCCCCACCGTACGGCCCCGCAGCACGTCGACGGGAGGCACGCCGCCCAGCAGGGCGACGAGGCGAAGGCCGTCACCGAGGCCGCCCTCTTCGAGGCCTTCGGCGGCGTGCGCGGCATGGTGGAGACAGTCCTCCCCGGGCTGCTTTTCGTCACGATCTTCACCATCAACAAGAACCTGAACGCCTCGGCCATCGCGGCCCTGGCGGTCTCCCTGGCCCTCGTCGCCGTCCGGCTGATCCGCCGGGACACCGTCAAGCACGCCTTCAGCGGCGTCTTCGGGGTGGCCTTCGGCGTCGTCTTCGCCAAGATGACGGGCGACGCCAAGGACTTCTACCTGCCGGGCATGCTCTACACCCTGGGCCTCGCGGTCGCCTACATCGGCACCGCGGTGGCCGGGGTGCCGCTGATCGGCCTGATCCTCGGCCCGGTCTTCAAGGAGAACCTCTCCTGGCGGACCCGTAACCCGGGACGGAAGAAGGCGTACACCAAGGCCAGTTACGCCTGGGGCTTCATCCTGCTGGCCAAGTGCGCGATCCTCTTCCCGCTCTACTGGTGGGCCGACACCACCGAGTTCGGCTGGGTCCTCATCGCGCTGAAGATCCCGCCGTTCCTGCTGGCGGTGTATCTGACCTGGGTCTTCCTCGCGAAGGCGCCGGCGCCCATCGACGTATTCGCCGAGATGGAGGCCGAGGAGCAGGCCGAGAAGGAGCGCAAGGCGCAGGCCGCCGCGGCGCTCCGCGACCCGGACGCCTGACCCGTACACGTACGCGTACACCTGGCATCCCAGGGGAACCCGTACACCCGGCATGCATGGGAAGGGGCCCGGAACCGCTGAGCGGTTCCGGGCCCCTTCCCATCGCTCTGCCGGCCAGTCCTCCGGTTCTGCCGGTCACTCCTCCGAAGGATCGCGGCGGACCGACAACAGATCCTCCAACTGCTCCTCGCGCGCCTGGGCGGCCACGAACAGCAGCTCGTCACCGGCCTCCAGGGACTCCTCGGGGCTCGGCGTCAGCACCCGCGTACCCCGGATGATCGTCACCAGTGAGGTGTCCTCGGGCCAGGCGACGTCCCCGACCCGGGTGCCGGCCAGCGCCGACTCAGGCGGCAGGGTCAGCTCCACCAGGTTGGCGTCGCCGTGGCTGAAGCGCAGCAGCCGGACCAGATCGCCGACGCTCACCGCCTCCTCGACCAGGGCCGACATCAGACGCGGCGTCGAGACCGCGACGTCCACGCCCCAGGACTCGTTGAACAGCCACTCGTTCTTCGGGTTGTTCACCCGGGCCACCACGCGCGGGACGCCGTACTCGGTCTTGGCGAGCAGCGAAACGACCAGGTTGACCTTGTCGTCCCCGGTCGCGGCGATCACCACGTTGCACCGCTGCAGCGCCGCCTCGTCCAGCGACGTGATCTCACACGCGTCCGCGAGCAGCCACTCGGCCATCGGGACCCGCTCCACCGAGATGGCGGTCGGCGCCTTGTCGATCAGCAGCACCTCGTGCCCGTTCTCCAGCAGCTCGGCGGCGATGGAACGGCCCACCGCGCCCGCCCCGGCAATCGACACACGCATCAGTGACCGTCCTCCTCGGGACCCTGGGCGAAGGCCTCTTCGACCTTGGCGATCTCGTCCGTACGCATCATCACGTGGACCAGGTCGCCCTCCTGGAGGACGGTCTGCGAGCTCGGCAGTATGGCCTCGCCCAACCGGGTGAGGAAGGCGACGCGGACCCCCGTCTCCTCCTGGAGCGTGCTGATCTTGTGGCCGATCCAGGACGGCGTCGTGTGCACCTCGGCGAGCTGCACACCCCCGCTCGGATCACGCCACAGGGGCTCGGCACCCGAAGGCAGCAGCCGCCGCAGCATCTGGTCCGCCGTCCAGCGGACCGTCGCCACGGTGGGGATGCCGAGACGCTGGTAGACCTCGGCGCGGCGGGGGTCGTAGATCCGCGCGGCGACGTTCTCGATGGAGAACATCTCCCGGGCCACCCGGGCCGCGATGATGTTCGAGTTGTCGCCGCTGCTGACCGCGGCGAACGCCCCGGCGTCCTCGATGCCCGCCTCGCGGAGGGTGTCCTGGTCGAAGCCGACCCCGGTGACCCGGCGACCGCCGAATCCGGACCCGAGGCGACGGAACGCGGTGGGGTCCTGGTCGATCACCGCGACGGTGTGCCCCTGCTGTTCCAGGGTCTGTGCGAGAGCGGCTCCGACGCGCCCGCAGCCCATGATGACGATGTGCACTGTGCGCCTACCCCGCCGTCCTGGTCATCCGGCTGACCTGCGAAAACACGCTGCTCACACTTCTCTCTCAGCTTGCTGGGCAACCAACGGGACACACACCCGCGGCGCGGTCCGGAGTCGAGCTTAAGCGCCGGGGAAGCCGATCCCTCATCCGAGTGTCCGCATCCTCGCGCACTCCGGCAAAGGGAAAGCAAAATAGGCCGAACGGACGCAAGGATTGCGTTAAAGAATGACGGGGCGTTCTCCGCCGACCGCAGGAGAATGCGGGGCCACGTCGAAAGGGCGTGCGTTTCGGCCACGGGCTCCGCTTACGATCCTCAGCGTGTCCAAACTGACCGACCTGCCCAAACGGATCCTGATCGGCCGGGCGTTGCGCAGCGACAAGCTCGGGGAGACCCTCCTCCCCAAGCGCATCGCACTCCCCGTCTTCGCGTCCGACCCGTTGTCCTCGGTGGCCTACGCACCGGGAGAAGTCCTCCTCGTGCTGTCCATCGCGGGAGTGTCGGCGTACCACTTCAGCCCCTGGATCGCCGTCGCGGTCGTCGTCCTCATGTTCACGGTCGTCGCCTCCTACCGGCAGAACGTCCGCGCCTACCCGAGCGGCGGCGGCGACTACGAGGTCGCGACCACCAACCTCGGCCCCAAGTCCGGACTGACCGTCGCCAGCGCCCTGCTCGTCGACTACGTCCTCACCGTCGCCGTGTCGATCTCCTCAGGCGTCGAGAACCTCGGCTCCGCGATCCCGTTCGTCATCGAGCACAAGACGCTCTGCGCCATCGGCGCCATCGTCCTGCTCACCCTGATGAACCTGCGCGGCGTCAAGGAGTCCGGGAAGCTCTTCGCCATTCCCACCTACCTGTTCGTGGCCGGCGTCTTCCTCATGATCCTCTGGGGCGCTTTCCGGGGAGTGGTCCTCGGCGACGCGATGCACGCCCCCACCTCCGAACTGGAGATCAAGCCCGAACACGAGGGGCTGGCCGGCTTCGCGCTCGTCTTCCTCCTCCTGCGGGCCTTCTCCTCCGGCTGCGCCGCCCTCACCGGGGTCGAGGCGATCAGCAACGGCGTGCCCGCCTTCCGGAAGCCGAAGAGCAAGAACGCCGCGACCACGCTCGCCATGATGGGGCTGCTCGCCGTCACCATGTTCTGCGGCATCATCGGCCTGGCCCTGGCCACCGACGTCAAGATGGCCGAGAACCCGGCGGCCGACCTGATCCGCGACGGCGTCCCGGTCGGCGCGGACTTCACCCAGGACCCGGTCATCGCCCAGGTCGCCGAGGCGGTCTTCGGCCACGGTTCCTTCCTCTTCATCGTCCTCGCGGCCGCCACCGCCCTGGTCCTCTTCCTCGCCGCCAACACCGCGTACAACGGCTTCCCGCTGCTCGGCTCGATCCTCGCCCAGGACCGCTACCTGCCGCGCCAGCTGCACACGCGCGGCGACCGCCTCGCCTTCTCCAACGGCATCGTGCTGCTGGCCAGCGCGGCGATCCTGCTCGTCTGGATCTACGGAGCCGACTCCACGAAGCTGATCCAGCTCTACATCGTCGGGGTGTTCGTCTCCTTCACCCTCAGCCAGACCGGCATGGTGCGGCACTGGAACCGCCTGCTGACCGACGAACGGGATCAGGCCAAACGCCGCCACATGGTCCGCTCCCGCGCCATCAACGCCTTCGGCGCCTTCTTCTGCGGCATGGTCCTGGTGATCGTCCTCGCCACCAAGTTCACCCACGGCGCCTGGGTGGCCCTGCTCGGCATGGTCATCTTCTACGGCACGATGACCGCGATCCGGAAGCACTACGACCGGGTCGCCGCCGAGATCGCCGCCGACGAGACGCCCGCGGACGAGAGCGTGCGCCCCTCCCGCGTCCACGCCATCGTCCTCGTGTCCAAGCTCCACCGCCCCACGCTGCGCGCGCTCGCCTACGCCCAACTGATCCGCGCCGACCACCTGGAGGCGCTCTCCATCAGCGTCGACCCGGACGAGACGAAGGCGCTGCGCGAGGACTGGGAACGGCGCGCCATCAACGTCCCCCTCAAGATCCTCGACTCGCCCTACCGCGAGGTGACCCGCCCGGTCATCGAGTACGTGAAGGGCCTGCGCCGCCAGAGTCCACGCGACGTGGTCAGCGTCTACATCCCCGAGTACGTGGTCGGCCACTGGTACGAGCACCTGCTGCACAACCAGAGCGCCCTGCGCCTGAAGGGCCGCCTGCTCTTCACCCCGGGCGTCATGGTGACCTCCGTCCCGTACCAGCTCCAGTCCTCCGAGGCGGCGAAGAAGCGGGCCCGCAAGCGCGCCGACTGGAACGCCCCGGGCTCGGTCCGCCGGGGCCCGGTGGAGCGGAGGCACAAGGAGCCGAACCGCAAGAGGTGAGACCGCGAGGGGCGAGACCGGCCGATGGCGTGCGGACGCCAGGCCCCCGTCCGGAGGGCGCCAGGCGGCGGGGGCCGGGCGTGGTCGGCACCCTCGCCGCGCCCACGTAGACTGGTGGGCTGTCGTCCGGCCGCAGGCCCGACCGTTTGCCCCCTTTCTCCCTGGAGCCTCCCCTCATGCAGAACGAACCCACGTCGTCGCTGGTCGGGGAGGAGTACGAGGTCGAGGTCGGGCCCGTCGCACACGGCGGTCACTGCATCGCCCGCACCGACGGGAACCAGGTGCTCTTCGTACGCCACACGCTCCCCGGCGAGAAGATCATCGCCAAGGTCACCGACGGCGACACCGACTCCCGCTTCCTGCGGGCCGACGCGGTACGGATCATCGAGCCGTCCAAGGACCGCGTCGAGGCGCCCTGCCCGTACGCCGGCCCCGGCATGTGCGGCGGCTGCGACTGGCAGCACGCCAAGCCGGGCGCGCAGCGCCGCCTCAAGGGCGAGGTCATCGCCGAGCAGCTCCTGCGGCTGGCGGGCCTCACCCCCGAGGAGGCCGGCTGGGACGGCACGGTCATGCCGGCCGAGGGCGACAAGCTCCCCGCGGGCGAGGTGCCGGCCTGGCGCACCCGTGTCCAGTACGCCGTCGACGCCGACGGCCGCGCGGGCCTGCGCAAGCACCGCTCGCACGACGTCCAGCCGATCGACCGCTGCCTGATCGCCGCGCCGGGTGTCTCGGAGCTCGGCGTCGAGAAGCGCGAGTGGCCCCAGATCGCCGGGGTGGAGGCCATCACCGCCACCGGCTCCAACGACCGCCAGGTCATCCTCACCCCGAAGCCCGGCGGCCGGCTCCCCCTGGTCGAACTCGACAAGCCGGTCTCCGTGCTCCGCGTCGACGAGAAGGACGGCGGCGTCCACCGCGTCCACGGCCGTGCCTTCGTCCGCGAGCGAGCCGACGACCGCACCTACCGCGTCGGCTCCGGCGGCTTCTGGCAGGTGCACCCGCAGGCGGCCAACACCTTGGTCCGCGCGGTCATGCAGGGCCTGCTGCCCCGCAAGAACGACACCGCCCTCGACCTCTACTGCGGCGTCGGCCTGTTCGCCGGAGCCATCGGCCAGCGCCTCGGCGAGAAGGGCGCGGTCCTCGGCATCGAGTCCGGCAAGCGCGCGGTCGAGGACGCCCGCCACAACCTGAAGGACCTGGACCGGGTCCGTATCGAACACGGCAAGGTCGACCAGGTCCTGCCCCGCACCGGCATCACGGAGTGCGACCTGATCGTCCTGGACCCGCCGCGCGCGGGCGCGGGCAAGCAGGTGGTCAAGCACCTGGCGGGGCTGGGCGCCCGCAAGATCGCCTACGTGGCCTGCGACCCGGCGGCGCTGGCACGGGACCTGGCGTACTTCCGGGACGGGGGGTACAAGGTGCGGACGCTGCGGGCGTTCGATCTGTTCCCGATGACGCATCATGTGGAGTGCGTGGCGATTCTGGAGCCGACGGCCAAGAGGTCCTGACGCCCGGCCGGCGCGGTGGTTCGGTCTGCTTGAGCCAGCCCGGTGGGCCGTCATCCTGGATCCGCGCGCCACTCATGGAGTGCCCCGTGGTTGCGTCACGACCTGCCCCGCCTTCCCGATCGCCCCGGTGACGTGCGGTGATGAGCGGTCGACGTTGCCAACCACGACCGGATGTGCGACGTTGGAGCGGAGCCCGAGAACGGGGCTTCCGGACGAGGGGTGCCGTACCCGGTGTGCGACAAGACGGCCCGTACTGGAGGCTGTCATGTCATGGATCGTTCTTGCTCTCTCGGGCGTTCTGGAAGCTGTGTGGGCTACGGCCCTGGGTAAGTCCGAGGGCTTCAGCCGGCTCACCCCGTCCCTGGTTTTCGCCGTAGCTCTGACCGCGAGTATGGGCGGCCTGGCCTACGCGATGCGGGATCTGCCCGTCGGCACCGCGTATGCGGTGTGGGTGGGGATCGGTGCGGTGCTCACCGTCCTGTACGCCATGCTCACCGGCGACGAGTCGGTCAGCGCGCTGAAGGTCGTCTTCCTGGTGCTGATCGTCGGTAGCGTGGTCGGCCTCAAGGCCGCCCACTGAGTCCCACGCCTGCCCGACTGTGCCCACCTCGTTCGAGGTGGGCACAGTCGCGTAAGGAAGCGGGTCGCGGTTCGTCACGCTTCGGGCCGGAGTTCTGCGCGGCGCGTGCACGGCCGCGGTCCCTGCCACGCTCGCCTTCGCGTTCGGCTCAACCGGCGTCCTCCGTGACGTGACCGTGGCGCCCGCCCACGTCACGGCGTGACGCCCGCACCCCGATCGGGCCGGTACGCGCGGAGGAACGTCCGTACTCCCTCGACGACGAGTGGGCGTACGCGGGGGTCCTGCGCCGCATTCGCGGAGCCGAGGCGGTCCAGTGCGACGCCGAAGGTCAGCGCGAGGAACTGGTCGGCTGCCAGCCGGGCGTCGGGGGCGTCGAGCAGCCCGGCCTCGGCGAAGGATGCGAACCGCTCGGCGATCGCCTCGTCGGGGGTGTCCGCCATGGGGTTGTAGTCCTGCTGCGGCAGATGGCCGGACTCCGTCCGGACCAGGCGTTGCAGTGTCGTGTACTCCGCCGAACCGAGCATGTCGGTCGCGATGCGCAGTGCGAACGCGACCAGGCCGTCCTCCAGTTCGGCGGGCTCGGTCAGGTCCGTGAGGGTGTCGTCGAGGGTGCGCCGGACCGTCGTGACCAGCGACTGGCCGACCGAGTCGACGACCGCCCGCAGCAGGGTCCGCTTGTCGCCGAAGTAGTCGTAGACCGTCCGCTTGGACACCTCCGCCCGCGCGGCGACCGCGTCGACGCTGGAGCGGTCGAAGCCGTCGGCGAGGAACAGTTCCCGGGCCGCCGAGAGGATGGCGGCCCGCTTCCGCGTGGACCCCTCGCGCAGGGTCTTGGTGGTCGGCATGGGCTCATCCTAACCGAGCTACACTGTACGGTGTAGTGTAGCTCTGGTTCGGTGAGTACCGTGCGCGTCCCTCCGTGTGCGGTCGGCTCTGTGCCTTCGGGCCGCGACGGAAAGGACTTCCATGACCACGCCAGGGACCTCCATGACCACGACTTCCGCTCCTCCGATCCGCGTCGGGAAAGCCGCCGTCCGCTCCCTCGGCGTGCTGGCGCTCGCCACCGGCGCCCTGGAGTCGGTGGTGACGCCGACGCTCCCGCTCCTGCGGCGTGAACTGGACATGAGTCACGCCGAAGGGGCGTTGCTCAGCATCGTGCTCCTCGTCACCGGCGCGCTGATCACGCCGGTGGCGGGGAAGTTAGGCGACCGCTACGGCGGAAAGCAGGTCCTCGTCCGGCTGATGGCGGTGGTCTCTGCCGGGGGGCTGGTGTCCGCCCTGGCGCCGAGCCTGCCGGTGCTGCTGCTCGGTCAGATACTCCAGGGCGCGATGGTGGGCGCGCTGCCCCTGTCGTTCATCCTGGTGCGCGGACACCTCCCCGAGGGCGAGTCCAAGGTGGCCATCGGGGTGGTCAGCGGGCTGTTCGTGGGGGGCACGATGGCGGGGACGCTGGCGGCCGGACCCGTGGCCGAAGGGCTGTCCCGGCACTGGATGTTCGCGCTGCCGACGTTCGCGGTCGTCGGGGCCACCGTGCTCGTGCACCGGCTGATGCCGCAGGATCCGCCGCGCCGGTCGGACGGCGCCGGGATCGACTGGCCCGGACTGGTCCTCCTGAGCGGAACGCTCGTCACCCTCATGCTCGTCCTGGCGCTGGCGCCCGAGATCGTCGCGCGCCCCCTCGTCCTCGTCGCTCTCCTCGTACTGCTGGCCGCCTTCGCGACCGGGTGGGCGGCCGTCGAACGGCGCGCGGCCTCGCCGATGGTCGATCTGCGCATGGTGGGGCGCCCCGAGGTGTGGAAAGCGTGCGTGCTGACGTTCATGATCTGCGTCGGTACGTCGGTGGCGGCCTACCTCGTCCCGGCGCTGTTCGCGGTACCCGCCGACGCGTACGGGTTCGGGGCGAGCGCGACGCAGATCGGCCTCTTCCTGCTGCCCGGGGCCGTGGCCGCGTCGCTGGCCGGGCCGGCCGGCGGGTTCGGGACGCGGCGGTTCGGTTCGCGTGCCGTGGTCACCGCCGGGGTCCTCGTCATGGCCGTCGGCCTGCTCGGCCTGGCGGCCGTGCACACCGAGGTCTGGCACCTCGTCGTCGGCAAGATGCTCATCGCGCTCGCCAACGGGCTCTGCGTCACGGCGTTGGTGACCAGCACCGCGACCTCCGTCGACCGCGGTGAGACCGGCATCGCCACCGGTCTGGTCCTGGTGACGCGCGTGATCGGCTTCGCCGTGGGGGTCCAGATCAGCGGCGCGATCCTCACCGCCGGGACCCCCGCCGGGTCGGACCTCCCGGCCGAATCGGCCTATGTCGTCGGCTTCGTCCTGGCCGGAGCCGTCACGGCGCTGTCCCTGCTCGTCGTCCGTACCCTGAGTAAAGGAGTCAAGGAATGACCCGTGTCGACACGTTGGTGAACGGCCCCGCCGCACGGGGGCGTACGGTCCTGATATCCGGGGCCAGCATCGCGGGGCCCGCCCTCGCGTACTGGCTGAACCGCTACGGATT
Source organism: Streptomyces sp. CNB091 (assembly GCF_000377965.1). Taxonomy (NCBI): domain Bacteria; kingdom Bacillati; phylum Actinomycetota; class Actinomycetes; order Kitasatosporales; family Streptomycetaceae; genus Streptomyces; species Streptomyces sp. CNB091. The sequence goes on along the minus strand of NZ_KB898993.1, from coordinate 345,387 downwards.
CGCGGTCACGGTGGTCGAGAAGGCGGGCACGGTCCGCGACGGCGGCTATCCCATCGATGTGCGCGGCACCGCGCTCGACGTCGTCCGTCGGATGGGGATCCTGCCCCGGCTGCGGGACGCCCACATCGATCTGCGCCGGCTGACCTTCCTCGACGAGGACGGCTCCGAGGTGGCCTCGGTCGACCCGCACGCCGTCACCGGCGGGGTCGCGGGACGAGACCTGGAGGTGCGGCGCGGGGCGCTGGCCGGCGCTCTCCACGAGGCCGTCCGTGACGACGTGGAGTTCCTGTTCGACGACTCCATCGACACCCTCGGCCAGCACCGCCACGGGGTCGACGTCACCTTTCGCGGGGGAGGAGGCCGTACGTTCGACCTGGTGCTGGGGGCGGACGGGCTGCACTCGCACACCCGTGCGCTCCTGTTCGGACCCGAGGAGCGGTTCCACCGCTATCTCGGTTACTGCTTCGCCGGGTTCACCCTGCGCAACACCTTCGGGCTCGTCCGTGAGACCACGATGTGGAACACCCCGGGCCGGGCCGCCGTGCTGTACGCCGTGGGGGACGACGACGGCGACGTGCACGGCTTCCTCAACTTCGCCCGCACGGAACCGCCGTTCGACGCGTTCCGCGACCCGGAGGCCCAACGGGACCTGGTCGCCGAGGTCTTCGACGGCGCGGGATGGGAGGTCCCGGGCATGCTCGCCGCCCTGCGCGACGCGGACGACCTGTTCTTCGACGTGGTCAGCCAGATCCGCATGGACCGCTGGTCCAGCGGCAGGGTCGCGCTGGTGGGCGACGCCGCGTACGCGCCCTCCTTCCTCACCGGCCAGGGCTCCAGCCTCGCCCTGGTCGGCGCGTACATGCTCGCCGGATCGCTGGCGGCCGAGCGGGATCACGCCGCGGGCTTCGCCGCCTACGAGCGTGACACCCGTGCGTTCGTGACCCTGAACCAGGATCAGGTTGGCAAGGGCGAGGCCGCCCTCTTCCCGACCACCGCCCGGGCGCTGGAGCAGCGCAACACCATGCTGCGCTCGCTGGGCTCCATGCCGCCCCCGGCGGAGGGGCGGCCGGCCCACGAGGCGCTGGTGCTGCCGGAGTTCAGGCTCCCGGGGTGAGCGCCGCCCCGGTCTGCCGGGGGACCCGCAGGGGGTTGCCGTCGCGGAGTTCGGGGGGCAGGAGGGCGTCGGGGAAGGACTGGTAGCAGACCGGGCGCAGCCAGCGTTCGACGGCGAGGGTGCCGACGCTCGTCGTTCCGGGCGAACTCGTCGCCGGCCACGGCCCCCCGTGCACCATCGCGTGGCACACCTCGACGCCGGTGGGCCAGCCGCCCCACAGAACGCGGCCGGCCCGCTCCTCCAGTACCGGCAGCAGTCCGAGGGCCGTCGTCCGGTCGGCGTCCGTCGCGTGCAGGGTGGCCGTCAGCTGGCCCTCCAACTCCTCCAGGAGGTGCAGGAGTTCGTCCGTACCGGACCAGCGCACGACGAGCCCCGCCGCGCCGAAGACCTCGCCGGAGAGATCCCCGTGCGCGGTGTACGTGGCCGCGTCGCACGCCAGGACGACGGGGGCCGGTGCGTACGGGCCGGCCCCGGCCGCGCCCCGTGCCACCTCCCGTACGCCCGGTACGTCCTCCCACCGCCGTACGCCCTCGGTGTACGCCCGGGCGATGTCCGGGGCGAGCATGACCTGTCCCTCCGTGGCCTTCACGGCCCGGGCGGCGGAGAGGAGGAAGGCGTCGCCTGCCGGTCCGGCAGGCAGCAGCAGGAGGCCGGGGTTCGTGCAGAACTGCCCCGCGCCGGCCGTCAGCGACGCCACGTACGCGCCGGCCACGGCTTCCGGCTCGGCGAGGGCCCCGTCGAGCATGATCACGGGATTGACCGCGGACATCTCGGCGTGGACCGGGATGGGCACCGGGCGCGACCGCCCGGCGGCGATCAGCGCCAGCCCGCCGGTCCGGGAGCCGGTGAACCCCACCGCGGCGATCCGCGGATCACCGACCAGGGCGAGCCCGACGTCGTGCCCCCGGCCCACCAGCAGGGAGAAGACGCCGGCCGGCATGCCGGTGCGCGCGGCGGCGGCCGTGACGGCGCGGGCCACCGCCTCCCCGGTGCCCGGGTGTGCCGGGTGCGCCTTGACCACCACGGGGCAGCCGGCGGCCAGCGCGGACGCGGTGTCGCAGCCCGCGACCGAGAAGGCCAGCGGGAAGTTGCTCGCACCGAACACGGCCACCGGGCCGAGGGGGACGCGCCGGAGCCGTACGTCCGTGCCCGAGGGGCCGGAGTCGATCCGGGCGCCGAGGGCGCTCCCGCTCCTGACGAGGTCGGCGAAGAGGCGCAACTGCCCGCAGGTGCGCCCCAGTTCACCGGTCAGCCGGGCCGGCGGGAGTCCGGTCTCCCGTGCGGCGAGGTCCAGCAGGGCGTCGCCGAGGGCCTCGATCTCCTCCGCGCAGGCGTCGAGGAAGGCCGCCCGCCGCTCGGGCGGCAGGGCGCGGAAGGCGCGGGCGTCCGCCGCGGCGAGCCGGGCCGCCTCGGCCACCTGCTCCGTCGAGGCGTCCCGGTGCGGGGGGCCGAACGGTTCGCCGGTCGCGGCGGTGACCGCGTACCAGGCGTCCCCGGCGCCGGGGACCTCGCGACCGGCCAGGAGCGAGTGCCCGGTCAGGATCGCGTTCTCGGTCGGGGGTGCGTTCTCGGTCAGAGGGGATTGCCCGGTCGGGGGAGTGGGTCCGGTCAGGGGTCGGTCCCCTGGCGGGGGCGGGTTTCCGGTCGGGTTCACAGTGATGCGTCTCCCTGTGCGCGCCGGTGGGCGGCGTGCCGTCGTCGGGTGCCCGGGTGAAAGTCACCGGGGCGGTGGCGTTGTCCTCGGGTCGTCCGGATGTATAGCCTAGGCAATGGCATGTGACATTGCACTAGGGGGCAGTCATGAAAGTCGTCGTCGTCGGAGCTGGCATCGTGGGCGCCGCGTGCGCGTTCCACGCCGCCGCGGCGGGGCTCGACGTCACGGTCCTCGACCGTGGTCCCGTCGGCGCGGGCACGACCAGCCGGGGGGAGGGCAACATCCTCCTCTCCGACAAGGAGCCCGGCCCCGAACTGGAGCTGGCCCGGCTCAGCCGTGACCTCTGGGACGAGGTCGGTGAGGAACTCGGCGCGGAGGCCGTCGAGTTCGAGACCAAGGGCGGTCTCGTCGTCGCGAGCACACCCGACGCCCTCACCGCCCTGCACGCGTTCGCCGCGCGCCAGGCGGCCGCGGGCGTCCGCACCGAAGCCGTCGAACGCGTCGGTGAACTCGAACCCCACTGCGCGCCCGCTCTCCCCGGAGGTGTCCACTACCCGCAGGACGCCCAGGTGCAGCCCGTTCTCGCGGCGGCCGCACTGCTGCGCGCCGCGGTCCGGCACGGGGCCCGGACGCACACCGGCGAGGCCGCGGCCGCCGTCACCGGGGCCGACGGCAGGATCACCGGAGTGCGCACCGCCGACGGCACGGTGCTGCCCGCCGACGCCGTGGTCAACGCCGCCGGCACCTGGGGCGGCGAGGTCGGCCGCCGCCTCGGCGCACCCGTCGAGGTCCTGCCCCGCCGGGGCTTCGTCCTCGTCACCGAGCCGCTGCCGCCGATGATCCGGCACAAGGTCTACTCCGCCGACTACGTGGCCAACGTCGCCTCCAGCGACGAGGGTCTGGAGACCTCGTGCGTCGTCGAGGGCACCCGCGCGGGCACGATCCTGATCGGCGCCAGCCGCGAACGCGTCGGCTTCGACACCTCGATGAACCCGGCCGTGGTGGCCACACTCGCCGCCCAGGCATGCCGCCTCTTCCCGTTCCTGCGCGGCGTCCACCTGATCCGCGCCTACCGGGGCTTCCGGCCGTACTGCCCGGACCACCTGCCGGTCATCGGCCCCGACCCCCGTGTCCCCGGCGTCGTCCACGCGTGCGGCCACGAGGGCGCCGGGATCGGTCTCGCCCCCGGGACCGGCGCCCTGGTCACCGCCCAGCTCCTCGGCCGCCCTTGGCGCGGTGCCGACCCGGCCGCCCACACCGGCCTTCTGCCCGACCGTTTCCTCAACCCCGGAGGTGTGCCCAAGTGACCGCAGCGAACGCGTTCACCGTGGACGGCGAACCGTTGCCGTTCGTACCGGGACAGACCCTGGCCGCCGCGCTCGTCGCCTCGGGCCGGGTCGCCTGGCGGACCACCCGGGGCGGGCAACGGCCCCGGGGGATTTTCTGCGGGATCGGCGTCTGTTACGACTGCCTGGTGACCGTCGACGGAGCGGGCGGGCAGCGCGCCTGCCTGGTGCAGGCCCGCGCGGGCATGGCCGTCACGACCGGAGAGGCCGACGATGAGTGAGCCCCGTGGCCCCGGGATGACGAGTGAGCCCCGTGGCCCCGTGGCGCCGAGCGAGTCGAGTGACCCCGTGGTGGTGGGCGAGCCCCGTGACCCTGTGGCGCCGAGCGAGCCCTGTGACCTCGTGGTGGTGGGCGCGGGCCCGGCCGGCATGGCCGCCGCCGCCACCGCCCTGGACGGCGGGCTACGGGTCGTTCTCGTCGACTCGGGCGCCGCCCCGGGCGGCCAGTTCTGGCGCCATCCCCCGCTCTTCGCGCGGGAAGCCGTTCCGACCGCCGATCTGCACCACGGGCTGAGCACCTACCGGGCGCTGTGCGCCACCCTCTTGGCCCACCAGCGCACCGGACGGCTCACCCTGCTGCTGAACCACCATGTGTGGACCACGGCCCGCGACAGGGACGGCTTCACCGTCCACGCCGTGGACCGAGGCCGGGCGCCCGAGGAGCGGACCGTCGCGCTGCGCGCACCGGCCCTGCTGGTGGCGACCGGCGCCTACGACCGCCAACTCCCCTTCCCCGGCTGGGACCTGCCCGGGGTGCTCACCGCCGGCGGGCTCCAGTCGCTGCTCAAGGGCGGGGGAGTCGTCGCCGGCCGCCGGGTGGTCCTCGGCGGCACGGGCCCCTTCCTGCTGCCGGTCGCCGCCGCCCTCGCCGCCCGCGGGGCGAAGGTCGTCGCCGTGTGCGAGGCGGCGGCGCCCTCGGCCTGGCTGCGCCACCCCATGCCCCTGCTGCGCAACCCCGCCAAGTGGGCCGAGGGCGCCCGGTACGCGCGGGCCCTCGCCCGGCATCGCGTCCCGGTCCGCACCCGCACCGCGATCGTCGGCGCCGAAGGGGAGGGGCGGGTCGCCGTCGTGCGCACCGCCGCCCTGGACGCCGACGGGCGCCCGCTCCCCGGCACCGGGCGCCGGATCGAGGCCGACACCGTGGGCGTCGGCTGGGGCTTCGTCCCCCAGCTCGACCTGCTCCTCCCGCTCGGCTGCGACCTCGCCGACGCGGGCGACGGCACCATGGCCGCCGCCGTCGACGACGGACAGCGCACCACGGTGCCCGGGCTGTACACGGCGGGCGAGACCTGCGGCGTGGGCGGGGCCGCGCTCGCGGTGAGCGAGGGCCGCCTCGCCGCCGTCTCGGTGCTCACCGACCTCGCCGCCCCCGGCCGGCCCGGCACCCGCCGCCCGGCCGCGGAGCGCAGGGCGGTGGCCCGGCACCGCGCCTTCGCACGGGCGATGGCACAGGCACACCCCCTGCCCCCGGCCTGGCCCGCGTGGCTGACCGACGACACACCGGTCTGCCGGTGCGAAGAGGTCACCGCTGGGGCCGTCCGGTCCGCCCGCGCCGACGGTGCGGCAGCCGACCACCGGCAGGTCAAACAGCTGACCAGAGCCGGTATGGGCTGGTGCCAGGGCCGCATGTGCGGGCCCGCCGTCCACTGCCTCGTCTCCGCCCGAGATCAGCCGTACGTCCCCGCCGAGCGGCTGATCGCGACCCCCGTCACCCTCGGTGCGCTCGCCGATTCCGTCGAGTCCGATTCCGCCGAGTCCGATTCCGCCGAGTCCGATTCCGTCGAGCCCACTTCCGACCCCATCTGAGGAGTTCCCATGGACCTGGACCGCACCTCCCTTCCCTCCCGCATGCCCTGGCACGGCGTCATCGTCGCGACGAGCCTCCCGTTCGGCCCGGACCTCGCCGTCGACCACGGCGCGTACGGGGACAACGTCGCCTGGCTCGCCGAACAGGGCCTGCACGGCGTCGCCCCGAACGGCTCGCTGGGCGAATACCAGACCCTGACGTACGAGGAGCGCGACCGCGTCGTGGAGACCGCCGTCGCCAACGCCCCCGAGGGCTTCACCGTGATGCCGGGCGTCGGAGCGTACGGCGCGATCGAGGCGAGGCGGCACGCGCGGTTCGCCAAGGACGCCGGCTGCCAGGCCGTCATGTGCCTGCCGCCCAACGCCTACCGGGCCGACGACCGCGCCGTCCTGGAGCACTACGCGATGGTCGCCTCCGCCGGTCTCCCCGTCACCGCCTACAACAACCCCATCGACACCAAGGTCGACCTGCGCCCGGAGCTGCTGGCCAAGCTGCACGCCGAAGGGTTCATCGTGGGCGTGAAGGAGTTCTCCGGCGACGTCCGCCGGTGCTACGCCATCAACGAACTCGCCCCCGGACTCGACCTGATCGTCGGCACCGACGACACCCTCCTGGAAGTCGGCGTCGCCGGCGCCAAGGGCTGGGTCGCCGGCTACCCGCAGGTCTTCCCGCGCGCCTGCCTCGACCTCTACAACGCCTCGCTGGCCGGCGATCTCGACACCGCGCTCCCGCTCTACCGACAGCTCCACTCCGTACTGCGCTGGGACAGCAGGACCGAGTTCGTCCAGGCGATCAAGCTCGGCCAGGACATGATCGGCCGGACCGGCGGCGGCTGCCGTCCGCCCCGGCAGACCCTGGACCCGGAGACCGAGGCCGTCGTCCGCGCCGCCACCCAGGCCCTCATCGACGCAGGGGTGAACTGACGTGCGTTCCAAGGTCTGTTACCACGCGGTCGACTCGCACACCGAGGGCATGCCGACCCGGGTCGTCACCGGCGGGGTGGGCGTCCTGCCGGGCGCGACGATGGCCGAGCGACGGCAGCGGTTCATGGCGGAGCGCGACGGACTGCGTACCCTGCTCATGTGCGAGCCGCGCGGGCACGGGGCCATGTCCGGAGCGATCCTCCAGCCCCCGACCCGGCCGGACGCCGACTTCGGCGTGCTGTTCATCGAGGTGTCCGGCTGCCTGCCCATGTGCGGCCACGGCACCATCGGCGTGGCCACGGTCCTGGTGGAGACGGGCATGGTCGAGGCGGTCGAACCGGAGACCCTCATCCGCCTCGACACCCCCGCGGGCCTCGTCACGGCACGGGTCGCCGTGCGCGACGGCCGCGCCGAGTCCGTCACCCTGGAGAACGTCGCCTCCTACAGCCACGCGCTGGACCAGGTCGTCGAGGTCGAGGGGTTCGGCCCGGTCCGCTACGACATGGCGTACGGCGGCAACTTCTACGCCATCGTGCGTACCGAGGACCTCGGCATCCCCTACGACCGGGCGGAGAAGGGGCGGCTGCTGGAGGCGGGTCTGGCCGTCATGGGGGCGATCAACGAGCGGAACCCGGTGGTCCATCCGGAGAACCCCGCGATCGACGTCTGCCACCACGTCTATCTGGAGGCGCCCGGCTCGACCGCCGAGCACTCGCGGCACGCCATGGCCATCCACCCCGGCTGGTTCGACCGCTCGCCCTGCGGGACGGGAACCAGTGCCCGGATGGCCCAACTGCACGCGCGGGGACAGCTGAAGACCGGACAGGACTTCGTCAACGAGTCCTTCATCGGCTCCCGCTTCACGGGCCGGATCCTGGCGGAGACCACGGTCGGCGGCAGGCCCGCCGTACTGCCCTCCGTCACCGGCCGCGCCTGGATCACCGGGACCGCGCAGTACCTGCTCGACCCCACGGACCCCTATCCGACGGGATTCACCGTATGACGGCCGACCCGCACACCGGGCCGATCGGGACCGCGTACACCGGGACTGCCGGGACCGCGTACACCGGGACTGCCGGGACGGCTTACACCGGGCCGATCGACACGGTCGACTGGCACACCGGGGGCGAACCGTTCCGGATCGTGCCCACGCCCCCGTCGGCCGTGACCGGGCCCAGGTCCGGCTCTGGCTCCGGGCCCGGGCCCACCGTCGCCGAGCGCCGCACGGCCGCCATGGCCGACGCCGGAGTGCAGTGGACCCGGGCCCTGCTGTGCGGCGAACCGCGCGGCCACGCCGACATGTACGGGGCCTTCCTGGTGCCGCCCGACGACGCCGGCGCCCACCTCGGCGCCCTCTTCTGGCACAAGGACGGCTTCTCCACGGCCTGCGGGCACGGCACGATCGCCCTCGGCGCCTGGGCGGTCGCCACCGGCCTGGTCCCGGCGCCGGCCGACGGCACGACGGACGTCGTCATCGACGTTCCCTCCGGCCGCGTCACGGCGAGCGTGCGCACGGCCGGCGGCCGGGTCGCGGACGTGACGTTCGTCAACGTCCCCGGCCATGTCCACGCGCGCGGCGTCGAGGTGACCACCTCGCAGGGCGCCGTCACCGTCGACATCGCCTACGGCGGCGCCATGTACGCCGTGCTCCCGGCCCACCGGCTCGGCCTGCGGGTCCGGCCGCGGGACGTCACCGCGCTCGTCGCGGCCGGTCGCGAGATCCGCGACGCGCTGAACGCCGCCCACGCCGCCGAACACCCCGCGGACGACCGGCTGTCCGGCGTCTACGGGACGGTGTTCACCGAGGAGGCAGGGGCCCCGGTCGAACGGCCCGACGGCACCTGGCTGCTGCACCACCGCAACGTCACGGTGTTCGCGGACGGCCTGGTCGACCGCTCCCCGTGCGGCTCGGGCACCGCGGCCCGGGTGGCGCTCCTCGCCGACGCGGGAGAACTGCGCCTCGGCGACGAGCTGAGGCACGAGTCGGTGGTGGGCTCCGTCTTCCGCGCTCGGATCGAGCGGTCCACCACGGCCCACGGCCGCCCCGCGGTCGTCCCGGCCGTGACGGGAACCGCGTACGCCACCGGAGCGAGCCGCTTCACCGTCGATCCCGACGACACCCTCGTACCCGGGTTCGTGCTGCGATGACGGTGACGCTCGACGCCGCGGACGTGTTCGCGCTCGGTCCGGCCGGGGCCGTCGCCGCGATCCGGGCGGCGCTGGCCGCGGGGCTCGATCCGGACGGCGACGTACCGCGGGCGGTCGTGCCGCTGGCCCACGGACAGGGGCTGCTCATGCCCTCGGAGTCCGGCGACTGGTTCGGCGTGAAGATCGCCACCGTCGCGCCCGGCAACGCCGCGCGCGGACTGCGGCGGATCAACGCCACGTATCTGCTGCACGACAGCGCGACCCTGACGCCGGTGGCCCAGCTGGACGGGGTGGCGCTGACGACCCTGCGCACCCCCGCCGTCACGGTCGCGGCCGGTCTGGACCGGCTGCGCGCGCTCGCCGGCGGGGGCGGGGGGCTGCGCCTGGTGGTCTTCGGCGCGGGCCCCCAGGGGGAGGGGCACGTCGCCGCCGTACGGGCCCATGTTCCGGTGGCCGACGTCACGGTCGTCACCCGGCGCGGGGGGCCCGTGCCCGGCTGGGCGGACCGGAGTCTGACGGCGGACGACGGGGGAGCGGCGGCCGCGGTGCGGTGCGCGGACGTCGTCGTCACCGCGACGTCCGCGCGCGAACCGGTGGTCGACGGGCGGCTGGTGCGCGACGGCGCGGTGGTGCTGGCGGTCGGCTCGCACGAACCGGCCGTGCGGGAGCTCGACAGCGTGCTGATGGGGCGTGCCACCGTTGTGGTGGAGAGCCGCGCGACCGCCCTCCGCGAGGCGGGCGATGTCGTCATGGCGGTCCACGAGGGCGCGCTCGCCCCGGGCGACCTCGTCACCCTGGCGGAGCTGAACGGCTCATGGGGCGACGCCCCGGCCGGCCGCCCGCTGGTCGTGAAGACGTGCGGGATGGGCTGGCAGGACCTGGTGGTCGCCATCGCGGCCCACCGGCGGAAGGAGGGGATGGAGGCGGGGGAGGGGATGCCGAGGGAGCGGAGCTGAGTGTCCCGCCGGCGCCGGCCCGAATCCGTGCCCCTCGCGGGGCCGCTGCGTCAACTCACGCCGCCCCGCGCGGGCTTCGGCGTCCATATGCGCTGCGTTCCGCGCGGTCTTCGGTGCCAAGACACACCGGCCCGCGCCCGGCCGCTACGTCAACACGCGCCGCCCCGCGCCCGGCTGCCGCCGCAACGCACGCCGCTCCGCGCCGACTTCGGCGTCGACATGCGTCGGCCCACGACCGCACTTCGCGTCAGCGTGCGCCGAGTTTGCGCGGCGGCGCGGCGCGTTCGGCTTCCCGTTTCCGGTCCGCCCACAGGGTCCGCACATGCGCGAGATGGCGGCGCATGTGCTCCTCGGCCCCCTCCGCGTCCCCCGCGATCATGATGTCCAGGAGCGCGGTGTGTTCCCGTGCCGAACCCACCAGCGACCCCTCCTGGGACAGATCGGTGAGCCCGTAGAGCCGGGAGCGCTTGCGCAGGTCGGCCACGGTCTCCACCAGGCGCGCGTTCCCGGCGAGGGCGAGCAGGTCGAGGTGGAAACGGCGGTCCGACTCCAGGTAGGCGATCAGGTCGCCGCCCTGCGCGGCGGTCACGATCTCCTCGGCCACCGGACGCACCGCCTCCAACTGCTCGCGGGAGGCGGTGCGGGTCACGCGGCCGATGGTGGGGATCTCGATGAGGGCGCGGATCTCGGTGTACTCGTCCAGGTCGCGCTCGGAGAGTTCGGTGACGCGGAACCCCTTGTTGCGCACCGCCTCGACCAGGCCCTCGCGGGCCAGATCCAGCATGGCCTCGCGCACGGGCGTGGCGGAGACGCCGTACTCGGCGGCGAGCGTGGGCGCCGAGTAGATCACGCCCGGCTGGAGTTCCCCCGCGATCAGCGCGGCACGCAGCGCGTTGGCGACCTGGTCGCGCAGATGCTCCTGCACCGAGATGAGTTTGCGGGACTTCAGCTCACTCATGCGTTCCCCTTCAATGATGTGGCACCGCACTATACAATGTCACGTTGCGCGGTGCCTCATCGGTCACAGGTCAGCGCTGTCAGCTGTCCAGGAGGCGGGCCGTCAACGCCTCGACGCCGTCGACCGTACGGGGCAGCGCGCCGGAACGTGACCCTCCTCCGGTACGCCGTCGAGGTAGGCCTCCGCGCGGGCCCGCGCGCAGTTGTGGAGGATGCCGTAGCGGCGGGCGGTGAGCGTGCGTCGGCCCGGTGTCCGCAGCGCTTTCGGGCCGCTGGGCGGACAGTGTCGCGGACACGTTTCGGTAACAGGATGACGCAATCCTTGGCTGTGCAATTTCACATTACTATGTTACGGGTCACACCACATGGATGCGGGCGCAACCTTCCCGGCCCGGCCCGGCCCGCTCCGCTTTGCTCCGCTTTCCGCAAGCAGTCGCCCGCCGGGCCGCTCGGCCGCCCGGATCACCGGGCCCCTCCGGGTCGCCCCTTTCCTCCCGGCCTGTTCCCGCGTTCGTCCTCCCGGCCCGTTCCCCCTTCTGTCCTCCGGCCCCGCCCGATCCCGCTTCTGCCACGACCCTTCCCCGTACGAGGAGTGCACCCATGTCCCGTCGCACCCGGATGCTGTCCGCATCCCTGAGCACCTCGCTCGCCCTGGCCCTGCTGGGCGCCTGCTCCACCCAGGGAGGTGACGACCGCGACCCGGACAAGCGACAGCCCGGTGTGGCGACCGGCACCGTCATCGGCGGCACGCCGAAGCGGGGCGGCACCCTGACCGTGCTGTCCAACCAGGACTTCGCCCACCTGGACCCGGCCCGCAACTGGGTCATGCCGACCATGGACTTCGGCACCCGGCTGATCTACCGCACCCTGACCACCTTCCGCGCCGAACCCGGTGAGAAGGGCGGCGAGATCGTCCCCGACCTCGCCACCGACCTCGGCAGATCCTCCGACGGCGGCCGCACCTGGACCTTCACCCTCAAGCCCGGCCTCGTCTACGAGGACGGCACCCCGATCCGGTCCCGCGACATCAAGTACAACGTCGAGCGGTCCTTCGCCCCCGACCTCGCCGGCGGACCCGACTACGCCCAGCGCTATCTGGCCGACACCGAGGGGTACGCCGGCCCGCTGGACGGCAAGCACCTCGACTCGATCCGTACCCCCGACGACCGGACCATCGTCTTCTCGCTGCGCAGACCCGTCGCCGAGTTCTCCTACACGGTCACGCTGCCCACCTTCTCGCCCGTGCCCGCGTCCCGCGAGAAGGGCGTCCAGTACGACCTGCGGCCCTTCTCCTCCGGCCCGTACCGCATCGAGAGCTACGCGCGCGGCAAGAAGCTGGTGCTGGTCCGCAACACCCACTGGGACGCGGCGACCGACCCGGTGCGCAAGGCCTACCCCGACCGCATCGTCGTGATCCAGGGGCTCAAGGGTGGCCAGATCGACGACCGGATCATCGAGAGCGCGGGCGTCGACGCCTCCGCGGTCGAGTGGTCCGACCTCCAGCCCTCCAGCGTCGCCAAGGTCCTGCCGAAGCCGGAGATCCGGCAGCGGCTCTCCGCCGAGCGCACCGGCTGTACGGACATGCTCGCCCTGAACACCTCCCGGGCGCCGTTCGACGACCCGAAGCTCCGCATCGCGATGCAGTACGCCGTCGACAAGGAGGCCCAGGTGACCGCCAACGGCGGCCCCGCCCTCAACGACATCGCCACCGCCTATCTGCCGCCGTCCCTCACGGGCGGCCGTCCCGCCGCCCCGGTCCACGGCGGGCCCGCCACCGGTGATGTGAAGAAGGCCGAGAAGCTGCTCGCCGAGGCGGGCAAGGCCGACGGCTTCGACACGACGATCACCGTGTCCACCGGGGACAAGACCCGCGCCGAGGCGCTCCAGCAGAGCCTGGCCCGGGTCGGCATACGCCTGCGGATCGAGACCGTCGACCCCTCGGTCTACTACGACACCATCGGCGATACCGCGGGCGCCCCCGACATGGCCATCAGCGGCTGGTGCCCGGACTACCCGTCCGCCGCCACCTTCCTGCCGTTCGTCTTCGACGGCCGCACCATCAAGCCCAAGGGGAACCTGGGCAACGTCTCCCAGTTCCGCGACAAGGCCGTCGAGCGCCGCATGGACGAGATCGCCGAGATGTCCGACGCGACCGCCGCCAACAAGGCGTGGACCGCACTCGACCGGGAGATCCAGCGCAGCTCCCCGGCCGTCCCCCTGCTCTGGGAGCGCAAGCCGCTGCTCGTCGGCGACAACATCGCCGGAGCCTTCGGCCACCCCTCCTGGACCGGCCAGTTCGACTTCGCCGTGATCGGTCTCAAGGACCCGTCCCGAAGCAAGGGCTGAGGGGACGAGGACGCATTCCCATGAGCATCGTCACCGCCCCGGCCACCGGACCGGGTGACGCCCCGGCAGCCGGCGGACCCGGCTCACCCGCCCCGCCCGACGCCCTCTGGCGGACCACCTGGCGCCGCCTGTGGGGCGACCGGGGCAGCCGGACCGCCCTGATCGCCGCCGCCCTGCTGATCCTGGTCGCCCTCACCGCGCCCCTGCTCAGCCGCATGGGCGGCTGGTCGCCCACCGCCTTCGACGCCGACGCCATCGACCCCTACCTCGGCGGCCTGCCCCACGGCGCCCTCGGCGGCATCAGCGCCGAACACTGGCTCGGCGTCGAACCGGTCACCGGCCGCGACCTGTTCGCCCGCGTCGTCCACGGCGCCCAGGTGTCCCTGCTGATCGCCTTCGCCGCCACCGCGATCGTCGTCGTCACCGGCACCGCCGCGGGCATCGCCGCCGGGTACTTCGGCGGGCGCGTCGACACCGTACTGAGCCGGCTGATGGACCTCACCATGTCCTTCCCCTCGCTCATCTTCATGATCGCGATGATGTCCGTGGCCCAGGACGTCAACCGGGTCGTGCTGATGACCGTCGTCATCGGCGTCTTCGGCTGGCCCGGCATCGCCCGCGTGGTGCGCGCCGAGGCGCTCTCCCTGCGCAACCGCGAGTTCGTCGAGGCCGCCCGCGCCTGCGGCAGCGGGCCCTGGCGCATCCTCACCCGACAGGTGCTGCCCAACATCTCCGGACCCGTCATCGCGTACACCACGCTGCTGATCCCCGGAATGATCAGCACGGAGGCGGCGCTCAGCTTCCTCGGGGTGGGCGTGCGCCCGCCCACCCCCTCCTGGGGCCAGATGATCGCCGAGGCCGTCGCCTACTACGAGACGGACCCCATGTACTTCATCGTCCCCAGCGTCTTCCTCTTCGTCGCAGTCCTCGCCTTCACCGTCCTCGGCGACGCGCTGCGCGACATCCTCGACCCCCAGGGAGGACGCCCGTGATCGCCTACCTGGCCCGCAGACTCCTCGGCGTGGCCGGCGTCCTGCTCGCCATCTGCGCCGTCACCTTCGTCATCTTCTACCTGCTGCCCGCCGACCCCGCCTCGGCCGCCTGCGGCAAGACGTGCAGCCCCGAACGCCTCGCGGAAGTACGCCACTTCATGGGCCTCGACCAGCCCGTCTGGCGGCAGTTCGGCGACTACCTCGTCGGGATCTTCGCCGGCCGCGAGCTGGGCAGCGGCCCCCACGCCCTGCAATGCGGCTTCCCCTGCCTCGGCTACTCCTACGAGAACGCCCTGCCGGTGTGGGACCTGCTGATGGACCGCCTGCCCGTCTCCGTCTCCCTGGCCTTCGGCGCCGCGGGCCTGTGGCTGGTGCTCGGGCTGAGCGCCGGAGTGACCGCCGCCCTGCGCAAGGGCGGACTGCTCGACCGCACCCTGATGGTCGGCGCGGTCGCCACCGCGTCCCTGCCCGTCTACTTCACCGCGGTGATGCTCCTGTACGGCCTGGTCCGGCTGACCGGTCTGCTGCCCTACCCCGCCTACGTCCCACTCACCGACGACCCGCTGGCCTGGGCCGCCAACCTGCTGCTGCCGTGGATCGCCCTGGCCCTGCTCTACGCCGCCATGTACGCCCGCCAGAGCCGCAGTTCGATGATCGAGACGATGGCGCAGCCGTACATCAGGACCGCCCGCGCCAAGGGCCTGCCCGCCCGGACCGTCGTCGTCAAACACGGACTGCGGTCCGCGATGATGCCGGTCCTCACGCTCTTCGGCATGGACCTCGGCGCCCTGCTGGCCGGAGCGGTCATCACCGAGTCCATCTTCGGCATCCCCGGCGTCGGCAGGCTCTTCTACGACGCCCTGCAACGCTCCGACCAGCCCGTCGTGCTCGGCGTCACCCTGCTCGCCGCCTTCTTCATCGTGGCGGCCAACGTCGTCATCGACCTCCTGTACGCCGTCGTCGACCCGAGGGTGAGGAACTGACGTGCCGCCCACCACCGAACCGGACCACCCCCTGCTGCGCGTCCACGACCTGCGGGTCGCCTTCGACACCCCCGCCGGAACCGTCCAGGCGGTCGACGGGGTCTCCTTCACCGTGGAGGCCGGCCGCACCCTGGGTCTGGTCGGCGAGTCCGGCTCCGGCAAGTCGGTCACCTCCCTCGCCGTGATGGGCCTGCACCGCCGGGCCCACGTGAGTGGATCGATCACCCTCGCCGGACAGGAACTCCTCGGTCTGACCGACCGCCGCTTCGGCCGGCTGCGCGGCCGCCGGATGGCCATGGTCTTCCAGGACCCGCTCTCCGCACTGCACCCCGCGTACACCGTCGGCGAGCAGATCGCGGAGGCCCACCGCCACCACTTCGGCAGCGGCCGGCGCGTCGCGCGCAGACGTGCCGTGGAGATGCTCGGCGAGGTCGGCATTCCCGAACCGGCCCGCCGGGCGGGGGAGTACGCGCACCAGTTCTCCGGCGGCATGCGCCAGCGCGCCATGATCGCCATGGCCCTCGCCTGCGAACCGGAACTCCTCGTCGCCGACGAGCCGACCACCGCGCTCGACGTCACCGTCCAGGCGCAGATCCTCGAACTGATCGCCCGGCTCCAGCAGGAACGCGGGCTCGGCGTCCTGATGATCACCCACGACCTGGGCGTGGTGGCCCGCGTCGCCCACGAGGTGCTCGTCATGTACGGCGGGCGCGGCGCCGAACAGGCCCCGGTGGACGAGCTGTTCCACAGCCCCGCGCACCCCTACACCCAGGGCCTCCTGGACTCCCTGCCCCGACTGGACGACCCGGACGACGCACCGCTTCGCGCGATCCCCGGCTCCCCGCCGTCACCCGCCGAACCGAGACCCGGCTGCCCCTTCGAGCCGCGCTGCCCCAGGGCCGCCGCCGCCACCGCCCCGGAGCGGGCCCGCTGCGCCGGGGAGAGCCCCCGCCCCGTGGCCGTGCCCGGCGGGGGCCGGCTGGTCGCCTGCCACCTGCCCCTGCCGGCCGTCCCGACCGCCCCGCACCCCGGTCCGCTCGGCGGCGCCCCTGTACCGGCCGAGGAGGCCCGATGAAACCCGCCCTCCCCAAGTCCCCGCTTGAATCAACGAGTTCTACGGAGGATGGCGCCGCGCCCCTGCTGTCCGTACGCGGTCTGGTCAAGACGTTCCCCGGCCGCCGCGTCCTGGGCCGCGCCGCCGCTCCGGTCCGCGCGGTGGACGGCGTCGATCTGGAGCTCGCCGCGGGGGAGACCCTGGGGCTGGTCGGAGAGTCCGGCTGCGGCAAGTCCACCACGGGCCGGATGCTGGTCCGGCTGCTCGAACCCACCTCGGGGAGCGTCGAGTTCGAGGGCCGCGACATCACGCATCTGTCCCAGCGCGAGCTGCGGCCGGTCCGGCAGCACCTCCAGATCATCTTCCAGGACCCCCACGCCTCCCTGAACCCCCGGCAGACCGTCGCCCGGATCATCTCCGAACCCCTGCTCGTGCAGGGGGCCACGGTCGGTGCGGCCCGGGACCGGGCCGCCGAACTGCTCGACCTGGTGGGGCTGGGCTCCGAACACCTGGAGCGGCACCCGTACCAGTTCTCCGGCGGCCAGGCCCAGCGCATCGGCATCGCCCGCGCCCTGGCGACCGGCCCCCGCCTGATCGTCGCCGACGAGCCGGTCTCCGCGCTCGACGTGTCCGTACAGGCCCAGGTCGTGAATCTGATGGAGCGTCTGGGTGAGGAACTGGGCCTGTCGTTCCTCTTCATCGCCCACGACCTGTCCGTCGTGAAGCGGGTGTGCGACCGGGTGGCGGTGATGTACCTGGGGCGCATCGTCGAGACCGGCGACAAGCGCGAGCTGTACGACAGGCCGGCGCACCCCTATACCCGGGCGCTGCTCTCGGCGGTCCCGCTGCCCGACCCCGCGGCGGAGCGCCGCCGGGAGCGGATCCTCCTGCTCGGCGACCCGCCGAGCCCGGCCTCGCCGCCCAGCGGCTGCGGTTTCCATCCGCGCTGCCACAAGGCGCAGGCCGTGTGCCGTATTGAGCGGCCGCTGCTCCAGGTCGTGGGCTCCGGCGCGCGTACGGCGGCCTGCCACTTCCCCGAAACGGGCTGAGAGGCCCGGAGGCTCCCGGCGGCCCGCCATACGCCTGGCGGGCCGCCTGCGCCCGCCGGCCACCCCTCCCCGCCGGGCCGCCTCCGCCCCGGCCACCCCTCCCCGTCGGGGCGCGTTCACCGGAAAGTCGTATCGGATTCGGCCACATGTCTTCCCAGTGGTGTGTGACCTGTGCCATTGTACATGTCACAGGGCGTGGGCATGTCAACTCCGGACATCGACCCCATTCCGTCCGGCCGACAGCACGGCACGACAACACCCCCTGCCCCACGCCCTGTACATCCCATCGGTCACGCATGCGCGTGCCTCCGATCCCTCATGGGAGGAAAAATCGTGAGAACCACACTCGTCCGCCGAGGTGTGGGTGCCGTTCTGCCCCTGGCTCTGGCCGGGGCGATGAGCGTCGCGCTGCTCGCGCAGCCGGCCCAGGCGCAGCCGAACTCCCCCTCGGCCGCCACGGCATCGAACGCGTCCCAGTCGTCCCGCCCCGCCGGGTCGGCCGACCCCGCGCCGCAGGCGCAGCAGTCCCCCACCTCGGACACCGGCCACCAGGCCAAGGACCGGTTGAAGGCGTCGCAGCTCCCCCCGCTGAGCGCCGACAAGTCCCCCCTCAAGGAGGCCTACGGCGAGCACGACGCCCCGTCGAAGCAGAGCGCGGGCCAGAAGTCCTCGGCGGAGGCGGCCGCCGCGTGCGACCCGGCCGAATTCACCGGCCGCACCGGCGCCGAACTGGTCCGGCACATCAAGGCGTCCACCACGGACTGCGTGAACACCCTGTTCAGCCTGACCGGCAGCAACGCCCAACTGGCGTTCCGCGAAGCTCAGATGACCTCGGTGGCCTACGCGCTGCGCGACAACGCCGCCTCCTACCCGGGTGACGGGAGCACCGGCATCCCGCAGCTCGTTCTGTACCTCCGCGCCGGGTACTACGTGCAGTGGTACAACCCGGACGTCGTCGGACCGTACGGCCCGACCCTCCAGACCGCGATCCGCTCGGGCCTCGACGCGTTCTTCGCCAGCCCCCGCTCGCGCGACGTCACCGACGCCAACGGCGACACGCTCTCCGAGGCGGTCGTCCTGATCGACAGCGCCCAGGAGAACGCCCGGTACATCTCCGTCGTCAAGCGGATGCTGGCCGACTACGACTCCTCCTGGAACGCGTCCTCACGGATGCTCGCCGCGCTCAACAAGGTCTACACGGTGACCTTCCGGGGCCACCAGGTGCCCGCGTTCGTCAGCGCCGTCGAGTCGGACCCGAGCCTCATCGACTCGCTGCACCGCTTCGCTGCCGACCACCTCTCCCTGCTGGAGGGTGACCACGCGTACCTGACCTCCAACGCCGGACGTGAACTGGGCCGGTTCCTCCAGCACACGAGCCTGCGGAGCAAGGTCCGGCCGCTGGCCACCGCCCTGCTCCGGGACACCTCCATCACCGGCCCCACCGCCCCGCTCTGGGTGGGCATAGCGGAGATGGCCGACTACTACGACAAGGCGAACTGCGCCACGTACGGCGTCTGCGACCTCCAGGAGCGCCTCAAGCGCGAGGTCCTGCCGGTCCGCCACACCTGTAGCCCCAGCATCCGCATCCTGGCCCAGCAGATGACGTCCGCCGAGCTGAGCGCCAGCTGCACCAGCCTCATCCAGCAGGACGCCTACTTCCACCGGATCGCCAAGGACAACGGCCCGGTCGCCGACGACAACAACACCGCCATCGAGGTGATCGCCTACGACTCCAGCGACGACTACCAGACCTACGCCGGCGCCATGTACGGGATCGACACCAACAACGGTGGCATGTACCTGGAGGGCGACCCCTCCGTCGTGGGCAACCAGCCCCGCTTCATCGCCTACGAGGCCGAGTGGCTGCGGCCGGACTTCCACATCTGGAACCTCAACCACGAGTACACCCACTACCTCGACGGCCGCTTCACGATGCACGGCGACTTCGCCGACAACATGACCACCCCCACCATCTGGTGGGTCGAGGGCTTCGCGGAGTACATCTCCTACCACTACCGCGAGGAGCCCTACACTGCGGCGATGACCGAGGCGGGCAAGGGCACCTACGCCCTGTCCACCCTCTTCAGCACCGACTACAGCCACGACACCAACCGGGTCTACCGCTGGGGCTACCTCGCCGTGCGGTACATGCTGGAGAAGCGCCCCGCCGACCTGGACAAGGTGCTCGCCCACTACCGCGCCGGCGAGTGGAGCGCGGCCCGCACCTACCTCACCAGCACCGTCGGAACCCGCTACGACAGCGACTGGAAGACCTGGCTCGCGGCGTGCGCCGCAGGTGACTGCGGTGGCGGCGGCCAGCCGGGCAACCAGGCCCCCACCGCCGAGTTCACCGCCGCGGTCAAGGATCTGACCGTCACGCTCACCGACCGCTCCACCGACGCCGACGGCACCATCGCCTCCCGCGCCTGGGACTTCGGCGACGGCACCACCTCCACCCAGACCAACCCCGCCAAGACCTACAGCGCCGCCGGCAGCTACACCGTCCGGCTGACCGTGACCGACGACAAGGGCACCAGGGCCACCACCACCCGGACGGTCACCGTGACCGGCGGCTCCACCGTCGGCGAGTGCACCGCATCCGACACCCGCTTGCTGGGCAAGAACTGCCGTCGCGGCAACCTCTCCGCCACCACCGGCAACTACGCCTACCACTACCTGAACATCCCGGCCGGCACCAAGACGCTGAAGATCACCGTCAGCGGCGGCACCGGCAACGCCGACCTCTACTACAGCAACCGCAACTGGGCCACCACCGGCGCGCACACCAACCGCGCCACCGGCCCCGGCAACTCCCACACCCTGACCATCAGCAACCCGCCGTCCGGCGCCAACTACATCAGTCTCCACGCGGCGGCCGCCTTCAGCGGCGCCACCCTCACCACCGAGTACTGACCCGCCGCTTCACCCCCCCCGGCCGGGGTCGGCGCCATCGGCGCCGGCCCCGGTTCGGCCGTGCTCCCGGTTCGGCCGTGCTCCCGGTTCGGCCGTGCTCCCGGTTCGGCCGTGCTCCCGGCCGCGTCCGGACGCTGGACAGGGGCCGTTACTCGGGCATTGCAGCGCTCGGCCCGGGGCATTCCGCGGGGCGCCGGGGCGGGCGATCGTCGGCCCGACGGGGTTGTCAGTGCCTCCCCATAGAGTCGAAGCATCACTCGGGGGAGCACCGGGGAGTACCGGACGAAGGAGCAGAACCATGTCCGCCAACAGGATCCAGCACAAGGTGAATCACGTCGCTCTGGTCGTGGACGCCTCGGGTTCCATGAAACAGCACCAGAGTCAGCTCATCCGAGTCGTGGACGAGTTCGTGGCGGGGCTGAAGGCCGAGTCGGACACCCTCGGCCATGAGACGCGGATCAGTCTCTACTCCTTCGACCACCGGGTGGAGAACCTGGTCTGGGACATGGACGTGAAGCATCTCCCGTCCATGCGGGGGCTGTACAAGGTCAACAACGGCGCCACCGCCCTCATCGAGGCCTCGCTGAAGTCCCTGGACGACCTGGGGCACATCTGGGAGGAGTACGGCGAGCACAGCTTCCTCCAGATCGTGGTGACGGACGGCGAGGAGAACGCCTCCGGCGGCGACCGTCGGCACGACGGCGACATGACCATCCTCGGCCCCTGGCTCGACCGGATCACCGCCAAGATGAACGGGCTCCCGGGGCACTGGACCTCCGCGATCCTCGTTCCGAACTCCCTGGCGAAGCGCACCGCCCAGAACTACGGCTTCCCGGCCGGCAACATCGCCATCTGGGACGCGGACTCCCAGAAGGGCGTCGAAGACGCGATCGGCACCGTGCGCGCAGCCGCCACCAGCTTCCTGCGCGGTCGCGAGCAGGGCGTGCGTGGCACGAAGAACCTGTTCGCCGTCGGCCAGGACATATCGGTCGACGACGTGCGGGCAAACCTCGAACCCGTCGCGGCCGACAAGTACCGGCTGCTGAAGGTCGACAAGGAGACGGAGATCCGCGCCTTCGTCGACTCGCATCCCGGCGTCACCTACGAACGCGGCTCCTGCTACTACCAGTTGGGCACCCGGGTCCAGGTGCAGCCCGACAAGGAGGTCATCGTGGTCGAGAAGGACACCGACCGCGCCTACACGGGTGAGGCGGCGCGCAACCTCCTGTTCGGTGCCGGAGTCCGGGGGACCGTCTCGGTGAAGGCCGGCAACAACCCCAAGTTGGAGGTCTATGTGCAGAGCCGTTCGGTGAACAGGAAGCTCAAGGCCGACACGCGACTGCTCATCATGCTCTGATCATGTTCTGACCGGTGCCGATGTGTCCGTCGCCACCGAGACGGCGAGCAGGCCCAACGCCGCGCCCATGAGGTAGCGCTGGACGCGGAGCCAGGTGGGGCGGCGGGCGAGGAAGACGGCGATGGCTCCCGCAGCCAGGACGATGCCCAGATTGACGGTGAGGGCCACCGCGATCTGGACGGAGCCCAGAAGAAAGCCCTGGAGCAGGACGTTTCCCGCCTCCAGGCTGATGAACTGCGGGATGAGGGAGAGGTACATGATGGCGATCTTCGGGTTGAGCAGATTCGTCATCAGGCCCATGGTGAACAGCCTGCGCGGGGAGTCGTGCGGCAGCTCCTCGGGGGCGAAGACGGACACGCCCCCGGGCCTCAGGGCGTTCCACGCCAGATAGGCCAGGTAGGCGGCGCCGGCCAGCTTCACGGCCACGTACAGCTCGGGCACCGCGAGGAAGACCACCGAAAGACCGAGATTCGTGGCCAGAAGGTAGACCAGGAAGCCCACGGCCACACCGCCCAGGGAGACCACTCCCGCGCGTCGCCCCTGCGTGATGCTCCGGGAGACGAGATAGATCATGTTGGGGCCCGGGGTGAGCACCATGCCCAGGGCGACCATCGCGACCCCCAGCACCCCGCTCAGCTCAACCATGCTCGCCCGCCGCTCTGTTCGTCGGGCGCCGGTCGGGTCCGGCACCCTGTGCACCGGCCCCCCGCGACCGGTGCAATCGGAGTCTAGGGTCGCCGTTCTGCTCGGTTCAATAGGTGCCATTGCACTCGGTGCAATGGCATGCTTGACTGCCGCTCGCCAGGGATTCGATGCCGAACACTCCCCAGGGAGGCGAAGCCCGTGAAGGACTTCCGGTCCGTCGCCGACGAGGTGGCGGAGGAGATCGCGGCGGGGCGGCTGAAGCGTGGGGAACGACTGCCTCCGCAGCGGGAGTTCGCCCGGCTCCACGCCATCGCCGACTCCACCGCCGCCCGCGTCTACCAGGAGCTGGCCCGCCGGGGCCTCACCGTCGGCCAGGTCGGACGCGGCACGTTCGTCACGGAGACGCCCGGCGCTCCCGCCCCGGCCCCGGCCCTCTCCGAGCCCGCCGAGAGCCGGGTCGACCTGGAGCTCAACCACCCCGTCGTCCCCGAGCAGGCCGGGCTGCTCGCCGCCGGCCTGGAGAAGCTGGTGCGCGCCGACCGCCTGGAGTCGTTCCTCCGCCCGGTCGGGCCCGCCGGTACCCCCGCCGCCCGCGAGGCCGCCGCCGATCTCCTGGCGCGCGGGCGGTGGCGGCCCGACCCGGAGCGGATCCTGTTCGCGGGCAACGGCCGGCAGGCCGTCTCCGCCGCCGTCGCCGCGCTGACCCGGCCGGGCGCCCGGCTGGGCGTCGAGGAGTTCACCTATCCGGTGCTGAAGGCCATCGCCGCCCGGCTCGGCGTCACCCTCGTGCCCCTGGCCATGGACGGGGACGGGCTGATCCCGGAGGCGGTGGAGGAGGCGCACCGCGCGGATCCGCTGCACGCCGTCTACGTACAGCCGGTCCTCCACAACCCGCTGTCCCTCACCATGCCCGAGCGGCGGCTCGACCACCTGGCGGACGTGCTGCTGACCTCGGGGATCCACGCGATCGAGGACGCCGTCTGGGCCTTCCTCCGGGACGACGTGGCGCCCCTCGCCGCGCGGGCCGTCGAGCGGACCGTCCTCGTCGACAGCCTCTCCAAGCGCCTGTCCCCGGGGCTGTCCCTCGGGTTCGCCGTGGCCCCCGCCGCGACGGCCGGGCGGGTCGCGGGGGCCCTGCGCTCAGGCGGCTGGACACCCATGCGGTTCCCCCTGGAGGCGATGGCGCGCTGGCAGACGGACGGCGCCGTCGACATCCTCGTACGGGCCAAGCGGCGCGAGGCGGGGGCCCGTCAGGAGATCGCCCACCGGCACCTCGGCGACTTCCGGACCCGCAGCGACCCCTCCTCGTACTACCGCTGGTGGGAGCTGCCCAGCCCCTGGCGCGCCGACACCTTCGTGGCCGCCGCCGCGCGGCACGGCATCGCGGTGACCCCGGCCGCGGCGTTCGCCGCGGGCCGCCCCCGGGGCCCGCAGGCGATCCGCCTCGGCCTGGCTTCACCCACCCGGGAAACCCTCGCCCGGTCCCTCGCGACCCTCGCCGACCTCGCCCGGTCCGCGCCGGAGGACTTCGCGGGGGAGTGAGGGTGTGCCCTTTCAGTCCGCTGACGTGCCGCCGGTGGCGGCTGCCGAGGTCAGAAGGGGTGCGGGTGCCGACTGCGGGCGTTGACCTCGGCGAGCTGCGCGCTCAGGAACTCGGCCCGGCTGAGCAGTCGTAGGTGGGCCGGATCGGCTTCCCACGCCCGGCCCCCGCCGAGAGGCCGGAGCAGCACGTACGGGTTGCTCCGGCCCGTCACCAGTCCGACCCGGCCGCTCCCGCTGTCGTGGACGGCCACCCCGATCCCGGGGACGCCGTCCTCGGTCACCGGGCCAGCCCGTTGCTGATCGCCGTCGCGAGGGCGTGAGCCACCGGCGCGGAGCACACGCCGAGGTGGACGAGGGCGTACCGGATCTCACCGGACCGCTCCGTTGCCTGCTGCGCGGGGTCGTCGGCATTCTCGCCGCCGCCGTACGGGGAGGGCGTGCCGTCTTCGCGGAGCGCGTCGGCCCACGGGGTACGGACGTCCATCGCGGGAAGTTGGATGCCGGCCCGGGACAGGGCGGTGGCGAGGGCATCGCGGGCGTCCAGGGCTTCTTGGACCTTGGCCGTGCCAGGGAGTCCGCCGGGCGGGACCGGGACGTGGAGGGTGGTGGCGGAGGCGGAGTCGTGCTGGGGCGTTCGGCGGGGGAGGGGCGGCTTGGAGGACATATGGGGCCTCTTCTTTCGGCTGGTTGTCGCGCGGAACCTGTGCCCCGGCCGCAGGTCGTGAACTACCGTGCGTGAGGGACTCGTTACGAGAATGTCCTGGTCAGGGGCGGAGTCCTGCCGAAGCCGGGGCAGCTTCCCCGGCCGGATCCGCAAGTTCCACACGTTCCACGTTTCACGGAGGGCGCGATGCCGACGAGGCGAGCGGTCACGGGCCGCAGCAGGGAACCACGAGCACGGTTCGCGGAGGAGTTACGCCTCCTGCGCACGGCGCGCGGCCACAGCCTGCGGCAACTGGGCGACCGACTGGGCTGGGACTGGTCGCTGTTCGGCAAGATGGAGAAGGGTGAGACGGTCGGCGGCCCGGAGGTCGTCCAGGCGCTGGACACGCACTACGGGACGCCTGGGCTGCTGCTGGCGCTGTGGGAGTTGGCGGTCAGTGACAAGACCCAGTTCAAGGAGCGCTACCGGCGGTACATGGCGCTGGAGGCCGAGGCCGTGAGCATGTGGCACTTCGCGGTGAGCGTGCTGCCGGGGTTGTTGCAGACGCCGGGGTACGCGCGGGAGATCTTGGCGTCGGGTGGGCTCAGGGGCGAGGCGCTGGACCAGCAGGTCGAGGCTCGGATGGGTCGGCGGGAGCTGCTCGCTGGTGAGGACGTGCCGCAGTTCCGGACCATCCTGTCCGAGGCAGTGTTGCGGACCCCACTGCGAGACCGGAGGGAGTGGGAGGCGCAGCTGGAGTATCTGCTGGAGGTCGGAGAGCGGGAGGACGTGACACTGCAGGTGGCACCGTTCAGGGCGGGCCTGCATGGCCTCACTAACGCCGATGTCATGTTCCTCCGCCTGCCCGATGGGCGTACCGTGGCGTATGCCGAGAACGGGTACAGGGGCGAACTCATCGAGGAATCTGTACCGGTTGAGCGGCTGCAACGTGCGTACGATTCGGTGCGCGACCTGGCTCTTTCACCAGCCGAGTCGCGGAAGTTCATTCTGCGCATCCTGGAGGAAGCACGTGCGAGCCCGTGATCTGAACGCAGCCACTTGGCGGAAGAGCAGCTACAGCAACCAGGACGGCGGCCAATGCCTGGAGGTTGCAGACGACTTCGCCCCGGTTGTTCCGGTTCGCGACAGCAAGAACCCGCACGGCCCGGTGCTCGCGTTCGCGGCCAGCGGCTGGTCGTCGTTCGTGTCCGCTGTGAAGGACGGCGAGCTGAGCGCCTGATCCGGATCTTGTACGAGATGGCCCTCTCTGAACCACTTCAGCGAGGGCCATCGACGTCATCGGGGTGCCGGGCCCCCCGAGGGTCAGCGACGCCGCTGCCCTGAGCGTGACCCCCCGCCCGAGCGCGGCCCTCCATGGGGGTGGCCCCGGAAGGCGCGCCCGTCGGTCTTCATCTGCTGTGCCCGCAGCCGGGCCGCCTGCTCGATCAGCAACCCGTCCGCGTTCTCGGTGGGGCCGCGACGCCCGCGCCGGACCAGCACCACCGCGCACCACGCGGCCGCCCCGCCCAGCCCTGCCATCAGCACGACGAACGTCCCCATGGAATCCCGTTCCCATCCGCTTCGGTCCAGCCGGTGAGCGGGATTCTTCCTGCCTCATGCCCTGGCCGCAAGGTCACCTCCAGTTTGACTTGATACCCCTGGGGGGTATCTTGGGTGGTGAGTGGTCGCGACCCGGCGACCTTGACGAGGGAGTGGGCCATGCAGACCGGTCTCAAGATCACGACCTTCACCGCGGCGCTCGCGGCGACCTTCGGGTCGGCGTACGCCGTGGGCGGGGCCATGGATCCCGCTGTCGCCGAGAAGGCGCCGTCCCATCAGGGCGGCCACGGCGCGAAGGAGGTCGCGGAGAAGGGGGCGGCGGAGACGAGCGTGGGTGAGGCCCCGGAGCTTCCCGGCGGCCTGCAGATCTCCCAAGGGGGCTACACCCTCGATCTCAGCACCCCGCGCGTGGAGGCGGGCGAGCCCGCCGAGCTGCGCTTCGCCGTCGTGGACGAGGACTCCTCCCGCAAGGTGACGGCGTTCCGCCGCGAGCACGGCAAGGAACTGCACCTGATCGTGGCGTCGAGCGACCTCACGACCTACCGGCACCTGCACCCCGTGCGGGCCGCCGACGGCACCTGGTCCACCCCCGTCGAGCTCCCCGAGGCCGGCGGCTACCGGGTCTTCGCCGACTTCACCCCGGACGGGAAGAACGCCAAGGGTGTCACCCTGGGCGCGGACCTCGCCGTGTCGGGCGACGCGCGCCCCGAGGCACTGCCGAAGGCGGAACGGGCGGTGACCGTCGACGGGTACGAGGTGACGCTCGACGGGGCGCTGCGCCCCGGTGCGGGCAGCGAACTGAAGCTGGAGGTCGAGAAGGACGGCAAGCCGGTCACCGACCTGCAGTCCTACCTCGGCGCGTACGGCCACCTCGTCGCGCTGCGCGCCGGAGACCTTGCCTACCTCCACGTGCACCCGAACGGCGAACCGGGCGACGGGCGGACGAAGCCGGGGCCGGAGGTCTCCTTCACCGCGACCGCCCCGAGCAAGGGGGCCTACCGCCTCTTCCTCGACTTCCGGCACGAGGGGAAGGTCCGTACGGCCGCCTTCACCGTGCACGCCGGGGGGGCCGCGGCCGGGGAGCCCGTGCCGGAGAACGAGGAATCCGCCGAGCACGGACACTGAGTGTGGCGTGTCGTCCCGGGCGGACCGCATAACGATCAGCACACGGGCGGAGCGCGTACGGGCGGAGAGGTCCGCCGACGGTCCCCGTGAGCAACAGCCTTGCCCCCGGGGTCAGTCCATGGATCCGCCCTGCTCGGGGTGGCGTGCCGAGGAGAGGCGTGAGGCCCGACGCCTCCCGGGTGCGGCCCCTGTGACCGGCGTTGCGGGAGGGGGGGCTTGTTGAGGCGTCGCCACCTCTGGCTTAGGCTTGCCTAACCT
Organism: Streptomyces sp. CNB091; assembly: GCF_000377965.1. Taxonomy (NCBI): domain Bacteria; kingdom Bacillati; phylum Actinomycetota; class Actinomycetes; order Kitasatosporales; family Streptomycetaceae; genus Streptomyces; species Streptomyces sp. CNB091. The sequence goes on along the minus strand of NZ_KB898993.1, from coordinate 318,015 downwards.
TCACTTGCTCGGCCAACCTGAGGACCCTCCATGCTCGGCTTCACCCGCGTGCGCCGCCACACCCTCGCCGCGACGGCCACCACCGTCGCCCTCGCCGTCGCCCTCGTCGGCTGCTCCTCGGACGGCGACGGCGACAAGGACGGGGCGAAGGACTCGGCGAAGGGCGGCGGCGCCTTCCCCGTCTCGATCAAGAGCTCGCTCGGGACCGCGAAGATCGAGGAGAAGCCCGAGCGCATCGTCACCCTCGGCCAGGGCTCCGCCGAGACCGCGATAGCCCTCGGCCAGACCCCGGTGGGCATCGAGAGCTACCCCTGGGGCAGCGACAAGTCCGGCTACCTCCCGTGGATCAACGAGGCCGTCAAGAAGTCCGGCGACAAGCTGCCCAAGCAGTTCACGGGCGGCGAGGAGATCGACTTCGAGGCGATCACCGAGCTGGAGCCGGACGTCATCCTCGCCCCCTGGTCGGGCATCACGCAGAAGCAGTACGACGTCCTCAAGGACATCGCCCCCACGGTCGCCTATCCCGAGCAGGCGTGGAGCACCGACTGGGACCAGCAGATCGACATCATCGGCAAGGCGCTCGGCCGGACCGAGGACACGAACGGTCTCAAGACGAAGATCGAGAAGCAGCTCGCCGACGCCGCGGCCACCCGGCCGAACTACAAGGACGTCACCTTCTCCTACATCTACAACTCCGGCCCCGGCACCCTCGGCGTCTTCAAGCCCGAGGAGCAGCGCGTCAAGATGGTCTCCTCGCTCGGACTGAAGGTCGACCCGGTCGTCAACGGCTTCAAGGAGACCCCCGGCACCGACTCGGCCCTCATCGGCCTGGAGAACGCCGAGAAGCTCAAGGACAGCGACCTCGTCTTCACGTTCTACACGGACGAGAAGAACCGCAAGGAGATCGAGGGCCAGAAGCTCTACGGCGCGATCCCCGCGATCAAGAAGGGCGCCGTCGTTGCGAGCAACGACAACTCCTTCGTCACCGCCTCCTCGATCATCAACCCGCTGACCGTGCCCTGGACGATCGAGCGCTACCTGCCGATCATCGACAAGGCCGTCAAGACCGCCGGCAAGTAATTCCGGACCGGATCCGGACCGCCGAGCACACAAGGCGGACCGGTAGCCGAACCGCCGAGCCCACAAGGCACACTCCACTCCCATGGCAACCACCACGGTCGCACCGCCGAGCGGCGCCGGTACCTCCCGTACCGGCGCCGCTCGGCTGGCGTTCCTCCTGCTCCTCGGCCTGGCCGCGCTGGCCCTCGCGCTCTGCGCGAGCGTCATGTTCGGCAGTCGCAGCACCTCGCTCGGTGATGTCGTCGACGTCCTCGGAGGCACCGCCGACCCCAACATCACCGTCATCATCGAGAGCCGCTACCCGCGCACCGTCCTCGGCGTCCTCGCCGGACTCTGCCTCGCGGTCGCGGGCACCCTCATGCAGGGCGTCTCGCGCAATCCGCTGGCCGAACCGGGCCTCCTCGGCATCAACGCCGGCGCCTCCGCGAGCATCGTCGCCGCGACCGCCTGGCTCGGGGCCTCCGGCGCCACCGACACCATGTGGTGGGCGCTGCCCGGAGCGCTGGTCGCCGGCGTCCTCGTCCATGTCATCGGCTCCGCCGGTACGGGGACGAGCGTGGTGCGCCTGGTGCTCGCCGGAGCCGTGCTCACCGCCGTGCTGATGGCGTTCATCCAGGCGGTGACCCTCAGCAAACCGCAGGTCTTCGACAGCTACCGCTACTGGGTCGTGGGAGCGCTCGGCGGCCGGGACTTCGACGTCTTCTGGTCCGTCCTGCCCTTCGCCGCCGTCGGTTTCCTGCTCGCCCTCGCCCTCGGCCCCGGCCTCAACGCCCTGGCCCTGGGCGACGCGACCGCCGTCGCGCTCGGCTCGCACCCCACGCGAACCCGGGGCGGCGGACTGCTCGCCGCGACGCTGCTCAGCGCCGCCGCGACCGCCGCCGTCGGCCCGATCGCCTTCGTCGGCCTCGCCGTCCCGCACGTCGTACGGGCCCTGGTCGGCGTCGACTTCCGCGCCCAGATCCTCTTCTCCGCCCTGCTCGGCCCCACCCTCCTGCTCCTCGCGGACGTGGTGGGCCGGGTCGTCATGCGCCCCACCGAACTCATGGTCGGGGTCGTCACCGCCTTCATCGGCGCACCCGCGCTGCTCATCGCCGTACGCAGGATGCGGGGCACCTCATGACCGTCACCGAACAGACCGCCCCCGCACGCAAGGCTCCCCAGGCCCCCCGCGGCTATCTGGTCGTGGGCCGCACCGTGGCGATACCCATGCGCCGGGCCTCCGTGTTCGCGGGCGCCGGGCTCTTCGTCCTCCTCCTCGCGGCCGCCGTCACGACGCTGGCCTGGGGGCGCCTCGGCATCGACCTCGCCGACCTGCCCGCCGCGCTCGTCGGCGACGCCGAGGGCAAGGACCGGTTCGTCTTCAACCGGCTGCGCGGCCCCCGCCTCACCGTCGCCATCGGGGTCGGCGCGGCGCTCGGCCTCTCCGGCGCCCTGTTCCAGTCCGTCACCCGCAACCCGCTCGGCAGCCCCGACGTCATCGGGCTCTCCGCCGGGGCCGGCGCGGGCGCCGCGATCTGCGCCCTGATGTTCCCCGACACGGTCCCGGTCGCCATCGGGGCGCTGCTCGGCGCGGTCCTCGCGATGGCCCTGGTGTACGTCTCCACCGGCACCGGCTTCCGTAACCCCGCCCGGCTCGTCATCGCCGGGATCGGCGTCGCCGCGATGGGCGCGGCCGTCACCCAGTACGTCGTCTACGCCCTGGAACGCGACAAGGCCTCCGTCCTCACCGCCTACGTCAACGGCAGCCTGACCGCTCGCTCCTGGACCGACGCCACCACCATCTGGCTGGTCCTGCTCGCCGCGGCCCCGCTGACCGCCCTGATCTCCCGGCGGCTCGACATCGGCGAGATGGGCGACGACATCGCCGAGGGACTTGGCTCCGAGCCGAAGAAGGCCAAGACCCTAGCCGTGGTCCTGGCCATCGCCCTCTCGGCCGCCGCGGTCAGCGTCTCGGGCCCCATCGCCTTCATCGCCCTGACCGCGCCCCAGATCGCCAGACGCCTCACCCGCGGCTCCGGCCCGCATCTGTTGCTCTCCGCCCTCACCGGCGGCCTGCTGCTGGTGCTCGCGGACCTCTGCTCCCAGCAGCTGGCGCTCTTCGACGACCTGCCGGTCGGGATCTACACGATGGCGATCGGCGGCGCGTACCTCGGCTATCTGCTGGTACGGGAATGGCGCAAGGGCGTGCTCTGAGCGTGCTCTGAGCGGTGTCGGGGCGGTGACGACTGGTCACGTACAGGTTCGTCGACCATACTGCCCGCCGTGGAGCAGAGCATAGATTCGAACAAGAAGCCCGAGTTCGCCGCAGGCACCGACCCGGCGTTCATCCCCTTGCCCGGACTGGCGGCGCCCGCCGTCACCCGGAAGCCCGAACCGGAATCGGAGGCCGGTCCGGAGGACGCTGCTCCGGAGTCGGAGACGGAGACGGACCGCGACGACGAAGTGACCGCGGACGCCGTCGGCACCGACACCGACCAGGAACCGGAATCGGCGGCGGGCGACGCCGCAACGGAGGACAAGGCGGAGAAGGAGGGCGACGCCGTCGAGGACGGCCCCGTCTTCGAGGTCAGCGACCGACGCGGTTCGATCCGGGTGGCCCGGGAAGGTGTCCGCTTCACACTCGACGACCAGGAGGCCGACTTCCACTGGGACGAGATCGGCGCGGTGGAGACCACCCCGGCGCGCTTCGGCCGCCGGTTCACGGTGACCGTCCATCTGTCGAGCCGCCGCTGGTTCAACGCCGAGGTCGAGGCGGCGAGCCGCGCCGAGCTCAAGGGCTGGCCGGCCGAGCTGGACACCGTCCTGGACGCCTACTTCGAGGAGTCCTGAGCCGTCTCCCGTGAGACACCCGGCCGGGGTGTCTCACGGGCCCGGCGTGCCTTGCCGTGCCCGCCGGCGCCCTCAGGGCCGCTCGCGGTTGCGGCCCCTGACGCGCATCGCGACGTAACCGACCAGGGCGACCGCGGCCAGCGCCAGCACGATCTTGGTCACGACGCCGACGTACGCCCCGACCACGTCCCACTGGTCGCCGAGCCAGTATCCGGCCATCACGAGCACGGTGTTCCACACCAGACTGCCCGCCGTCGTCAACCCGACGAACACCGGCAGCGGCATGCGCTCCACGCCCGCGGGCACCGAGATCAGACTCCGGAACACCGGCACCATGCGGCCCAGCAGCACCGCCTTGGTGCCGTGCCGGGCGAACCACTCCTCCGTCCGCACCAGGTCGGATGCCTTGACCAGCGGGAGCTTCGCCCACCAGGCGTGCATCCGCTCCCGGCCGAACACGGCTCCGATCCCGTACAGGACCACCGCGCCGACGACCGAGCCGAGCGTCGTCCAGAACAGGGCCGAGGCGATGGTGAGCACCCCCTGCGAGGCGGCGAACCCGGTCAGCGGCAGGATCACCTCGCTGGGCAGCGGCGGGAACAGGTTCTCCAGCGCGATGGCCGCACCCGCGCCGGGACCGCCGAAGGTCTCGACCAGCCCGGTGGCCCAGCCGACGACGCCCCCCTGCGGATCCGGGGCGGCGAGCGGTTCCCGGGCGGCTGACAGGGTCAGGTGCATGTGTCCATGGTCTCTCAGGCCCCGTCGAGCACCACCGAACGGCTCAGGTGGCGCGGCAGGTCCGGGTCGAGCCCCCGCGCGGCCGCCCGGGCGAGCGCGAGGCGCTGTACGCGTACGAGATCGGCCAGCGGGTCGAGGGCGCCGTCCACCCACTGGGCGCCCGTCGCGCGCACCTGCTCGGGCAGCCCCTCGGGGGCCTCACCGAACATCCAGGTCGCGGTGGAGGTGGTGGAGATGCTGATGGGGCCGTGGCGGTACTCCATCGCGGGATAGGACTCCGTCCAGGACAGCGAGGCCTCCTTCATCTTCAGCGCCGCCTCGTGGGCCAGCCCGACCGTCCACCCCCGGCCGAGGAAGGAGAACTGGGTGCTCTCCAGCAGCCCGTCGGGCAGCGGCGCGGCGAGCGCGGTCTCCGCGTCCGCGACGACGGCCTCGGAGTGCAGGCCGAGGTGGGCCCGGAGCAGGGTGAGGGCGGTCGTGGCGAAGCGCGTCTGGACGACGGACCGTTCGTCGGCGAAGTCCAGGACGACGAGAGCGTCGGCCGCCGCCCTGACCGGGGTCCTGGGATCCGCCGTGACGGCCACCGTGCGGGTGGTCCCGCGCAGCCGGTTCAGCAGTTCCAGCACCTCGGTCGTGGTCCCCGAGCGGGTCAGCGCGACGACACGGTCGTAGCCGCGCCCGAAGGGGAACTCGGAGGCGGCGAAGGCGTCCGACTCGCCCTGGCCGGAGCCCTCGCGGAGCCCGGCGTAGGCCTGCGCCATGTAGAAGGAGGTACCGCAGCCGACGACCGCGATCCGCTCGCCCGCGACGGGCAGGGCGGCGGTCTCGGGGCCGCCCGCCAGAGCGGCGGCGCGCCGCCAGCAGGCGGGCTGACTGGCTGTCTCGGTCTCGGCATACGACACGTCTGCACTCCACGGGAACGAGGTGGACCACGGGAACGGGGCTGAGCGGGGCTGGCCAGCCCGGATGTAGAATTCTGCACGTTACATGCAGTTATCGAGCAAAAACAAGCAAGCCGCAGGTGGGTGAAGGGCTCCCGGGAGGCCCTGTGCGACGCTTGCGGCGGTCCGGCCCCCGGCGACCGCGTTCCCGCGAAACGCGGTGCCCGCGCCGGACGGTGAGGAGACGCTCTTGTCCAGGGACGCCCGGTGGGACGCGCTGCTGGAGTTGGTCGGCAAGCACGGCAGGGTGGACGTGGAGGAGGCGGCGGCGGCGCTCGACGTCTCGGCCGCCACCATCCGCCGCGACCTGGACCAGCTGGCCGAACAGCACCTGCTCACCCGCACCAGGGGCGGCGCGGTCGCGCACGGGGTCTCCTACGAACTGGCGCTCCGCTACAAGACGGGCCGTCACGCTCCGGAGAAGCAGGCCATCGGCCGCGCCGTGTCCGGCCTGGTCGCCGTCGGGGAGGTCGTCGGCCTGACCGGGGGGACGACCGTGACCGAAGTGGCCAGGGCGCTGGCGGTGCGTCCCGACATCGTGGGCGAGACGGCGGCGGCGGGTGGGCAGCCGACGCTGACCGTGGTGACCAACGCCCTCAACATCGCCAGCGAGCTGGCGATCCGGCCGCAGATCAAGATGGTCGTGACGGGCGGGGTCGCGAGGCCCCAGTCGTACGAGCTGACGGGCCCGCTCGCCGTCGGAGTGATGAACGAGATCACCCTGGACGTCGCCGTTCTCGGGGTCAACGCCATCGACATCGAACGCGGTGCGTACGTCCACCACGAGGGCGAGGCCAGCGTCAACCGGCTGCTCGCGGAGCGGGCCCAGCGGGTGGTGGTGGCGGCCGACTCGTCGAAGATCGGCAAGCGGGCGTTCGCCCGGGTCTGCGACCTCGGACTGGTCGACGTCCTGGTCACCGACTCCCGTATCGGCGCGGAGGCGAAGGACCGGTTCGGCGAGGCGGGGGTCCAGGTCGTCACGGTCTGATCCGCGCGGTGCGGCTCGGCCCGGTGCGGCACGCCGTGCCCGAGGCCATGGGGCGTCATGAACGGGTGACCGTCGGGTACCGGAAGCGACACGGACGGAGACTTCACCGTGTCGCTGGTACGCCGAACGGGTGAGGGACGAGAGGATTGCCCGATGAACAGTGAGTGCAGCCGGCGGGAACCCGACCGGCTCGACGACGGGGTGGCCCTGTGAGCAGGTACGACAGGTATGACAGATATGACGCCACCGACGAACAGTGGGAAGGGCTCGCGCAGGTCGTACCGCTGCGCGGCCGCGACGAGTGGCCGTCCCGGATCGACCACCGCACCGTCCCGGACGAGCGGGCGGCCGAACAGCGGCGCCTCGTGGTGCTGCGGGTGCAGGTCTTCGCGGACGCTCGCGAGGTCGCCGAGTACCTGGTGGCCCAGGTCCCGGTGCTGCTCGACCTGACGGCGGCGGAAACGGACGTGGCGAAGCGGATTCTCGACTTCAGCAGCGGTGTGGTCTTCGGCCTCGGCAGCGGCATGCACCGCGTCGACCGCAATGTCTTCCTGCTCGCGCCGGTCGGCATGGAGGTCGAGGGGGTCACGCCCGCGGGTCTCGCCCAGTCGTAGGAAGCGGCAGTCGGGGCGGCAGCCGGACCGGACCGCCGCCCCCGGCCGCGCCGCCCCCGGACCGTCGCCCCAGTTTTCCGGGCCGCCCGGCCTCGCGTGCGGGGTGGGAGCGCGGGGAGCCACTGTCGGTGGCCGGTGATAGACCTGAGGCCGTGACAGACATCGATGTGGCAGAACTCCAGCGACGGCTGGTCGCGTTCGCTGCGGCGCGCGACTGGGAGCAGTACCACACCCCGAAGAACCTGGCGGCCGCGCTCAGCGTCGAGGCCTCCGAACTGCTGGAGATCTTCCAGTGGCTGACGCCCGAACAGTCGGCGGGGGTCATGGAGAATCCTGAATCGGCCCACCGGGTCGCCGACGAGGTGGCGGATGTGCTCGCCTATCTCCTGCAGTTCTGCACGGTGTTGGGCGTCGATCCGACGGCCGCGCTGGTCGCCAAGTTGGAGCGGAACGAGAAGCGCTTCCCCCTGCCGAGCGCTCCGGAACCCCTCGATCGTCACTCTTCGGAGTGAGTGAGATATCCACAGTCGACTTCCTGTCCACAGATTTCCGATTTCCTCTGGCCTTACGGTGCTGTCTACCTCACTGTGGGTAATGAATGAGGTGAGCGGGTTTTCGTACGGACGGGGGAGAGACATGGAAGCGGAGCGAGTCATCGAGGCGGGGCGGCGGGCTCTGGCGGGCAGCCGGGGCGCGCTGGATGTCATGGCGGAGGCCTGGCAGGCACAGGCGCTCGCCCGGGCGGTCGGCAGTCGGCTGGCGCTCTACGGCCCGGTGGAGTTACGGAGCGAGGCGCGGGCGCTGGGGGAGATCGGCGCCGGATGCTCGGCGCTGGATCATCCGACGGTGCTCTCCGGCGGTGCCAGGGCGGCCCAGTTGTCCGAAATCGCCGATGTGCGGCGGTCCCTGGCCGGGCTCGCGCTGTTGCTCAGTGAGGCCGGGATCGCCCTGGTCGGGGTGGCCTGCGACACGGGCGAGGACGGTCTGTACTGGCAGTGCATCGAGGCCATGGACGCGGCGGACGAATCACTGGAGCGCGTGCACGGGATGCTGAGGCGGCTGGCGGAGCGGGAGAGGGAGCGCGACGGCCCCTACGGCGGTATACGCGGTCCTGCGGCATCGGCGGCAGGGCCCTGAGGGGGAGGGGGCGGAGCGCCGGGAGGGGGCGCCGACGCCGAGGCCCGAGGGGAGACGACGGCCCGAGGGGAGGCAGGGGCAGGGGAGGCAGGGGGAGATGTGGGGGAGGTCCGGCCTGGCTGGTGGGCGGGAGCGGGCGCCGGAGAGGCAGGATGGAGAGCATGGATCTTCGCATCTTCACCGAGCCCCAGCAAGGGGCCGACTACGACACCTTGCTCACCGTCGCCAAGGCCGCCGAGGACCTGGGCTTCGACGCCTTCTACCGCTCCGACCACTATCTCCGCATGGGATCCGGCGACGGTCTGCCCGGACCGACGGACGCCTGGATCACCCTGGCCGGGCTGGCGCGCGAGACCCGGCGGATCCGGCTCGGCACGCTGATGACCGCCGGCACGTTCCGGCTGCCGGGAGTGCTGGCCATCCAGGTCGCCCAGGTCGACCAGATGTCCGGCGGCCGGGTCGAACTGGGCCTGGGCGCAGGTTGGTTCGAGGAGGAGCACAAGGCCTACGGCATTCCGTTCCCGAAGGAGAAGTTCGGCCGCCTGGAGGAGCAGCTCGCGATCATCACGGGCCTGTGGGCGACGGAGGCCAGCGAGACCTTCAGCTACGACGGCACCTACTACCAACTCACGGATTCGCCCGCGCTGCCGAAGCCGACCCAGGCCAAGGTGCCCGTCCTGATCGGCGGCCACGGTGCGACGCGCACCCCGCGCCTAGCCGCGCAGTACGCCGACGAGTTCAACATCCCGTTCGCCTCGCTGGAGGACAGCGAGAAGCAGTTCGGCCGGGTCCGGGCCGCCGCGCAGGCGCACGGGCGCTCCCCGGACGACCTCGTGTACTCCAACGCGCTGATCGTCTGCACGGGCAAGGACGACGCCGAGGTCGCCCGACGCGCGGCGGCCATCGGCCGGGACGTGGAGGAGCTCAAGGCGAACGGGCTGGCGGGATCGCCCGCCGAGGTGGTCGACAAGATCGGCAGCTTCGAGGCGATCGGCTCGTCGAGGATCTACCTCCAGGTCCTCGATCTGGAGGACCTGGACCATCTGGAACTGATCTCCTCGCAGATCCAGTCCCAGCTGACCTGACCTGACCTGACCTGACCTGACCTGACCTGACCTGACGAGGAGGAGGTGGCTGTGCGTACCGTGCGCACGCTCGCCGACGCGCTGGCGGCCGGGCCCGTCCTGTTGGACGGCGGGCTCTCCAGCCAACTGGAGGCGCAGGGCTGCGATCTGTCCGACGCGCTGTGGTCTGCCCGGTTGCTGGCCGACGCGCCGGAACAGATCGAGGCCGCTCACCTCGCCTACCTCCGGGCGGGCGCGCGCGTGCTCATCACGGCCAGCTATCAGGCCACCTTCGAAGGGTTCGGGCGGTACGGGATCGACCGGGCCGGGACCGGGGCCCTGCTCGCCCGCAGCGTGGAGCTGGCCCGGGGCGCCGCCGACGCGGCGCGCCGGGTCGACCCCGGGCGGGAGACCTGGGTCGCCGCATCGGTCGGACCGTACGGGGCGATGCTCGCGGACGGCAGCGAGTACCGGGGCCGCTACGGGCTGAGCGTCCGGGAGCTGGAGCGCTTCCACCGCCCCCGGGTGGCGGCGCTGGCCGCTGCCGGGCCCGACGCGCTGGCGCTGGAGACGGTGCCTGACCTGGACGAGGCCGAGGCCCTGGTCCACGTGGCCGAGGAGACCGGACTGCCGTACTGGCTCTCGTACAGCGTGGCGGGCGGCCGGACCAGGGCCGGCCAGCCGCTGGAGGAGGCGTTCGCGGTGGCGGCGGGGCGGGACTCCGTCCTCGCGGTCGGGGTCAACTGCTGCGATCCGCAGGAGGCACAGGGAGCGGTGGAACAGGCGGTGGCGGTCACGGGCAGGCCCGCCGTGGTCTACCCGAACAGCGGGGAGGGGTGGGACGCCGGAGCGCGAGGGTGGACCGGGCGCGGCACCTTCGACCCGGGGCGGGTGCGGGCCTGGACACGGGCCGGGGCCAGGCTCGTCGGAGGCTGCTGCCGGGTGGGGCCGGACCTCATCACGGAGCTGGAAGGGCGGCTGGAGAGTCAAGGCCCGCCGTAGCGGGCGTTTCCGGGACCGTCCCGGAGATCGCTGCGTTGCAGGAGGAGTGAAAATGCCTGGTGGGAGCGGGGGGTGACGACCATACTCGGACAGGTGTTCCTGACAATCGGTACGACCGGCACCCAAGAGCGTCCCGCCACGGACCTGGGCTTTCTGCTGCACAAGCATCCCGACAAGGCGCAGGCGTTCTCCACCTCGCACGGCTCCGCGCACGTCTTCTATCCCGAGGCGTCCGCCGAGCGCTGCACGGCCGCGCTCCTGCTGGAGGTGGATCCGGTGGCGCTGGTGCGGCGCGGCAAGGGTAAGGGCCGGGGCGGCGCGCCCGACGCGGCGCTCGCGCAGTACGTCAACGACCGCCCCTACGCGGCGTCCTCGCTGTTGTCGGTCGCTCTCGCCGCCGTGTTCAAGTCCGCGCTCGGCGGCGTCTGCCGGGCCATGCCCGAGCGGGCCGGGAGCCCGTTGCCGCTGCGGATCGAGGTGCCGGCCCTGCCCGCCAGGGGCGGCGCCGAGCTGGTGCACAAGCTGTTCGCGCCGCTCGGCTGGTCGCGGGTCGACGTCACGGCCGTACCGCTGGACGAGGAGTTCCCCGCGTGGGGCGACTCCCGCTACGTACGCCTGGTGCTGGAGGGCGAGTTGCGGCTCGCTGACGCGCTGCGCCAGCTCTATGTCCTGCTCCCGGTGCTCGACGACGCCAAGCACTACTGGGTCGCGCCCGACGAGGTGGACAAGCTGCTGCGCGCGGGGGAGGGCTGGCTGGCCGACCACCCCGAGCGGCCGCTGATCACGCGGCGCTATCTCTCCCACCGCTGGGGGCTCACGCGCCAGGCCGACCAGGCCCTGGAGCTGGTCCGGCTCGCCGAGTCGGACGACCTCGACGTCGACAGCGTCGACAACGCGGTGGACGAGAGCACCGACACCGAGGAGAAGCCGGTCCCGCTCGCCGAACAGCGGCGCACCGCGATCCTCGACGCGCTGCGCGCCGCCGGGGCGAGCCGGGTACTCGACCTCGGCTGCGGCCAGGGCCAGTTGGTGCAGGCGCTCCTCAAGGACGTGCGCTTCACCGAGATCGTCGGCGTCGACGTCTCGATGCGCGCCCTCACCATCGCCTCGCGGCGGCTGAAGCTGGACCGGATGGGAGAGCGCCGGGCGGACCGGGTCACCCTGCGGCAGGGTTCGCTCACCTACACCGACAAGCGGCTCGTGGGATACGACGCCGCCGTGCTCAGTGAAGTGATCGAGCACCTGGACCTGGACCGGCTGCCCGCCCTGGAGTACGCGGTGTTCGGCGCGGCGCGACCGGCGACGGCGCTCGTGACCACGCCGAACGTCGAGTACAACGTCCGCTGGGAGACCCTCCCGGCCGGGCACGTCCGGCACGGGGACCACCGCTTCGAGTGGACCCGGGCCGAATTCCGGGACTGGGCCGGGAAGGTCGCCGAGCGGCACGGATACACCGTCCGGTACGTACCGGTCGGGCCGGACGACCCCGAGGTGGGGCCGCCGACCCAGATGGCCGTGTTCACCCGGAGCACGGAAACCACCGGCAGCCGCGACAGGAGCACCGAGAAGAACACCGAGAAGAACGACGACAGGAACCCCGACAAGAAGACTGACGATACCGCCGACAGGAACACCGGCAAGAAGGAGGCGGAAGCCGCATGAACAGCGACCACAGCACCACCGGCGCGGAAACCGCCACGACCGCCACCGCCGCGCGCGCCCTGCCGGTGACCGACCTCTCCCTCGTCGTCCTCATCGGCGCCAGCGGATCGGGCAAGTCCACCTTCGCCCACAAGCACTTCAAGCCGACCGAGATCATCTCCTCGGACTTCTGCCGGGGGCTGGTCGCCGACGACGAGAACGACCAGAGCGCCAGCCGCGACGCCTTCGACGTGCTGCACTACATCGCCGGCAAGCGCCTGGAGGCCGGGCGGCTCACCGTGATCGATGCCACCAGCGTCCAGTCCGAGAGCCGCAAGCAGCTCGTCCAGCTGGCCCGGAAGTACGACGTCCTGCCCATCGCCATCGTCCTCGACCTCCCCGAAGAGGTCTGCGCCGCCCGCAACGCGGCCCGCCCGGACCGCGCCTCCATGCCACGCCATGTCATCCAGCGACACCGCCGCGAGCTGCGGCGTTCCCTGCGCGGCCTGGAGCGCGAGGGCTTCCGCAAGGTGCACGTCCTGCGCACCGAGGAGGAGGCCGAGAGCGCAACGGTGGTCCTGGAGCGCCGCTACAACGACCTGCGCCACCTCACCGGCCCGTTCGACATCATCGGGGACATCCACGGCTGCCGCTCCGAGCTGGACACCCTGCTCGGCAAACTCGGTTACGTGGACGGCGCCCACCCCGAAGGACGTACGGCCGTCTTCGTCGGCGACCTCGTCGACCGGGGCCCCGACAGCCCCGGGGTGCTGCGCCGCGTCATGTCCATGGTGTCGGCGGGCACCGCCCTGTGCGTCCCCGGCAACCACGAGAACAAGCTCGGCCGCTACCTCGCGGGCCGCAAGGTCCAGCTCACCCACGGGCTCGCCGAGACCGTCGAGCAGCTGGAGCGCGAGGACGCCGAACACCCCGAGTTCCGGGGACAGGTGCGGAAGTTCATCGACGGGCTGGTCAGCCACTACGTCCTGGACGACGGCAAGCTGGTGGTCGCTCACGCCGGGCTGCCCGAGAAGTACCACGGCCGCACCTCGGGCCGGGTCCGCTCGCACGCGCTGTACGGGGACACGACGGGGGAGACCGACGAGTTCGGCCTGCCCGTGCGCTACCCGTGGGCCGAGGAGTACCGGGGCCGCGCCACCGTGGTCTACGGGCACACCCCGGTGCCCACCACCTCCTGGATCAACAACACCATCTGCCTGGACACCGGGGCCGTCTTCGGCGGGAGGATGACCGCGCTGCGCTGGCCGGAGCGCGAACTGGTCGACGTACCCGCCGAGAAGGTCTGGTACGAGCCCGTCAAACCGCTGACCACCGAGGCGCCCGGGGGCCGGGAGGGCCGCCCCCTGGACATCGCCGACGTCCAGGGCCGCAGGGTCGTGGAGACCCGGCACCTGGGCCGTGTCGCCGTGCGCGAGGAGAACGCCGCCGCCGCGCTTGAGGTGATGAGCCGGTTCGCCGTCGACCCGCAGCTCCTCGCCTACCTCCCGCCCACCATGGCACCCACCGCCACCTCCCGCGAGGACGGTTTCCTGGAGCACCCGGCCGAGGCCTTCGCGCAGTACGCCGGCGACGGCGTCGAGCGGGTCGTGTGCGAGGAGAAGCACATGGGCTCCCGGGCCGTCGCCCTGGTCTGCAAGGACGCCGGAGCCGCCACCGCGCGTTTCGGCACGGCGGGCCCCACCGGCGCGCTGTACACCCGCACCGGACGCCCGTTCCTGGACGACACGGCGATGACCGAGGCGGTCCTGGACCGGCTCCGCACCGCCGTCACCGCCGCCGGGCTCTGGCAGGAGTGGCACACCGACTGGGTGCTCCTGGACGCCGAGCTGATGCCGTGGTCGCTCAAGGCCGGCGGGCTGCTGCGCTCGCAGTACGCCGCCGTCGGCGCCGCGTCCGGCGCGGTCTTCCCGCCGGCCGTCGCCGCTCTGGAGCAGGCGGTCGCCCGGGGCGTCGAGGTGGCGGGTCTCGCCGGGCACCAGCGTGCCCGCGCGCAGGACGCGGCCGCGTTCACCGAGGCCTACCGGCGCTACTGCTGGCCCACCGAGGGGCTGGACGGGGTGCGGCTCGCACCGTTCCAGATCCTCGCCGTCCAGGGCCGCTCCCTGGCCTCCGTACCGCACGACGAGCAGCTCGCCTGGCTGGACCGGCTCGTGGAGCACGACCCGACGGGGCTGCTCCAGGTCACCCGCCGGCTCGTCGTCGACACCGGCGACGAGGCCTCCGTGCGCGCGGGCGTGGACTGGTGGCTGGAGATGACCGGGCGGGGCGGCGAGGGCATGGTCGTCAAGCCGCTCGGCGCCCTCGTCCGGGACGCCAAGGGCCGGCTCGTCCAGCCCGGCATCAAGGTGCGCGGCCGGGAGTATCTCCGCATCATCTACGGCCCCGAGTACACCCGTCCGGAGAATCTGGAGCGCCTGCGCTCCCGGTTCCTGGGCCACAAACGCTCGTTGGCGCTGCGGGAGTACGCGCTCGGTCTGGAGGCCCTGGACCGGCTGGCGGAGGGCGAGCCGCTGTGGCGGGTCCACGAGGCGGTGTTCGCCGTCCTGGCCCTGGAGTCGGAGCCGGTGGACCCCCGGCTCTGAGAGCCGTCCAACCCGTGGGCGATTCGCGGGGTGAACGGCGCTCCGCGCGGTGAGGATGAAGGCATGGGATTCCACGTCGACTCCGAAGCCGGGCGGCTGCGCCGCGTCATACTGCACCGCCCCGATCTGGAGCTGAAGCGGCTCACCCCCAGGAACAAGGACGCGCTCCTGTTCGACGACGTCCTGTGGGTGCGCCGCGCCCGGGAGGAGCACGACGGGTTCGCCGACGTGCTGCGCGACCGGGGGGTCGCCGTGCATCTCTTCGGCGACCTCCTGCGGGAGTCCCTCGACATCCCGGTCGCCCGGCGGCTCGTGCTCGACCGGGTCTTCGACGAGAAGGAGTACGGTCCGCTCGCCACCGAACCGCTGCGGGCCGTCTTCGAGGAACTGTCCTCGGACGAGCTGGCGGAGGCGCTGGTCGGCGGCATGACCAAGCGGGAGTTCCTGGAGCGGCACAGCGAGCCGACCTCCGTCCGCTTCCACGTGATGGACCTGGACGACTTCCTGCTCGGCCCGCTGCCGAACCACCTCTTCACCCGGGACACCTCGGCGTGGATCTACGACGGGGTCTCCATCAACGCGATGCGCTGGCCCGCCAGGCAGCGCGAGACCGTCCACTTCGAGGCGATCTACCGGCACCATCCTCTCTTCACCGGCCCGGAGGCGGGGGTCTTCCACCACTGGTCGGAGGGTCAGGACGACTACCCCTCCACCATCGAGGGCGGTGACGTCCTGGTCATCGGGGAGGGCGCCGTCCTCATCGGGATGAGCGAGCGCACCACGCCGCAGGCCGTGGAGATGCTGGCCCGGGGCCTCTTCGACGCCGGCTCGGCGCGCACGATCGTGGCGCTCGACATGCCCAAGGGCCGGGCGTTCATGCACCTGGACACGGTGATGACGATGATCGACGGCGACACGTTCACCCAGTACGCCGGTCTCGGCATGCTCCGCTCGTACACCATCGAGCCCGGCAGCGGCCCCCGCGAGCTGAAGGTCACCGACCATCCGCCCGAGCACATGCACCGGGCCATCGCCGCCGCCCTCGGCCTCGATTCCGTCCGGGTGCTCACGGCCACCCAGGACGTGCACGCGGCCGAGCGCGAGCAGTGGGACGACGGGTGCAACGTGCTCGCGGTCGAGCCCGGGGTCGTCGTCGCGTACGAGCGCAACGCCACGACCAACACCTATCTGCGCAAGCAGGGCATCGAGGTGATCGAGATCCGGGGCAGCGAGCTGGGCCGGGGACGTGGCGGGCCGCGCTGCATGAGCTGTCCGGTCGAGCGGGACCCCGTCGCCTGAGAAGCGTGTGGACCGCGAGCCCCAGCCCTGTATAGAGATGCGGGTAATCGTATAGACTTCCAGTTCTGCCTGTGCGCAGTGCTGCCGATCCCCGTCCGACCCAGGAGCAGTCATCATGGCCATAGACCTCACCGGCCGCCACTTCCTCAAGGAGCTGGACTTCACCTCCGAGGAGTTTCTCGGCCTGGTCTCCCTGGCCGCCGAGCTCAAGGCGGCCAAGAAGGCCGGGGCCGAGGTCCAGCGGCTGCGCGGGAAGAACATCGCGCTGATCTTCGAGAAGACCTCGACCCGTACGCGCTGCGCGTTCGAGGTCGCCGCAGCCGACCAGGGCGCCTCCACCACCTACCTCGACCCGTCGGGCTCCCAGATGGGCCACAAGGAGTCCGTCAGGGACACCGCCCGGGTGCTCGGCCGGATGTTCGACGGGATCGAGTACCGGGGCGACAGCCAGCAGGCCGTCGAGGAGCTGGCCGCTTACGGCGGGGTGCCGGTCTTCAACGGGCTCACGGACGACTGGCACCCCACCCAGATGCTCGCCGACGTGCTCACCATGGCCGAGTTCCGCGAGGGACCCGTCGCGGGGACGGCCTTCGCCTACCTCGGCGACGCCCGCTTCAACATGGGCAACTCCTACCTGATCACCGGAGCCCTGCTCGGCCTGGACGTCAGGATCGTCGCCCCCGAGGCGTACTGGCCGGCCGAGGCCGTCGTGGCGCGGGCCCGGGAGCTCGCCGAGGTCAGCGGCGCGACGATCACCCTCACCGGCGATGTCGCCGAGGGCGTCCGGGGCGCCGACTTCGTCGCCACCGACGTCTGGGTCTCCATGGGGGAGCCCAAGGAGGTGTGGGCCGAGCGCATCGCCGCCCTCGGTCCCTACGCCGTGACGATGGACGTCCTGCGGGCCACCGGCAACCCGGACGTGAAGTTCCTGCACTGCCTGCCCGCCTTCCACGACCTCGGCACCCAGGTCGGCCGGGACATCCACGCCCGGTACGGGCTGACCGAGCTGGAGGTCAGCGACGAGGTCTTCGAGTCCGCCCACTCGGTCGTCTTCGACCAGGCGGAGAACCGGATGCACACGATCAAGGCCGTGCTGGTGGCGACGCTGGCCGCGAAGTAACCGCGTTCGCATGCTCATGCACCCGATTGGGTGAACATGCGCGGTGGTGGCTACCATGTCGCCTCTTGGTGGGGTTCGGGCTCGCGATGCCCGGGCCCCCTTCCCATGTGCCGCCCGCGGTCCCCACGGCCGCCGTGCGCACCGGGAGACGTCCCCCCACGGCACCACCAGAGATGAGAACGTCCCGCATGAGCACCGGTCTGCCGCATTCCGGCATCCCGCAGCACCCCGGCCCCTCGAAGCCGCGCCTGCGCCGCAAGAGCCCCGATCAGCTCATCGCCGAGTCCGGCGGCGACCTGGAGGGGCACGGCCTCAAGCGCACGATGGGCCTCTTCCAGCTCGTCTGCTTCGGGGTCGGCGCGATCGTCGGCACCGGCATCTTCGTCGGGCTGTCCGACAGCGTGGCCGAGGCCGGCCCCGCCGTCGTGATCTCGTTCGTCCTCGCGGCGATCACCTGCATCTTCACCGCCCTCTCCTTCGCGGAGCTGGGCAGCGCCATCCCGGTGTCCGGAAGTTCGTACTCCTTCGCGTACGCGGCGCTCGGCGAGCGCACCGCCTTCCTCGTCGGCTGGTGCCTGCTGCTCGAGTACGGCGTGTCGGTCTCCGCCGTCGCGGTGGGCTGGAGCCAGTACGTCAACGAGCTGCTGAACAGCGTGATCGGCCTGCGACTCCCCGAGGCCCTGTCCGCCGGTCCCGCCGAAGGCGGTGTGGTCAACCTGCCCGCGATCGTCGTGATCGCCATGGCCGCCGCGCTGCTGGTGCGCGGTGTCCGGGAGAGCGCCACCGCGACCGCCGCCATGGCGATCCTCAAGATCGGCATCCTGGTCGCGTTCTGCGCCGTGGCGTTCAGCGCGTTCGAGGACGACAACCTCATGCCGTTCGCGACCCACGGGCTCGGCGGCATCACCGCGGGCGCCTCGCTGGCGTTCTTCTCCTACATCGGCTTCGACGCCATCACCACCGCCGGCGAAGAGGTCAAGAACCCCCGGCGGAACATCCCCATCGCCATCCTGATCTGCATCGGCGTCGTCACCCTGCTCTACTGCGCGGTGGCGCTCTCGGCCATCGGCGCGATCGGCTCGGACGCCGTCGCCGACAGGAGCGCGGCCCTCTCGATCGCCGTCAACCAAGTCACCGACTCCACGGTCGGCGGCGGCGTCATCGCCTTCGGCGCGGTCGTCGCCATCGCCTCGGTGGTGCTCGCCGTGATGTACGGGCAGACCCGCATCCTCATGTCGATGTCCCGCGACGGGCTCATCCCGCGCGTCTTCGAGCGGGTCTCGCCCAAGACCCACACCCCGGTCGCCAACACCTGGATCGTGGCCTGCGTCTTCGCGGTCCCGGCCGCGTTCGTCCCGCTCGACGTCGTCGTGAACCTGACGACCATCGGCACGCTCGCCACGATGGTCGCCGTCAATGTCGCGGTGGTGGTGCTCCGGCGGAGCGCCCCCGGGCTGAAGCGGACCTTCCGGGTGCCGCTCTACCCGGTCAGTCCGGTGCTGGGCGTCGCGTTCTGCCTGTACCTGATGTACGGGACCGGCTGGACGACCTGGATCCAGTTCGCGGTCTTCCTCGCTGTCGGCTCACTGCTGTACGCCGGTTACGGGCGCAAGCGCTCCCGGCTGGTCAGCTCCCCGGGGACGGACCCTGCTGTGCCGGTATCGCCGGAAGGGTGAACCACACGGCCTTGCCGTGCTCCGTGGTGCGGTGACCGCACGCGGAGCTGAGGGTCCGGATCAGCAGCAGGCCGCGGCCGTGCTCCTGCCAGGGGTCGACCTCACAGCCCGGCTGCGGCCGGGACAGGTCGCCCGGCGGGGCGGGGTCGCGGTCGTGCACCTCGACCTGGCAGCCGGTGGGCAGCAACTCCACGACCAGCTCGATGGGCTCACCGCCCAGGGTGTGCTCGACGGCGTTGGCCACCAGCTCGGCGGTCAGCAGCTCGGCGGTGTCGCTGTCGGCCGGGGCGTCGATGTCCGACAGCGCGGTGCGGATGAGTGCGCGGGCGATCGGCACGGCCGCGGTGGAGTGGGGCAGGGCGATGCGCCAGGAGGCGGGGACGGGGACATCGGGCGGCACGGCGGGGTTTCCGTTCGGGAGCGGGTCTTCCTCGAAGCGGGAGGTCTCGACTTCTGGGGTTCACGCGGTACTCGTGTCGGGACTTCCTGGTTTCAACCTTACGAACCGCTCCGGGCCGGCCATAGAGGCGGTCGGTCGGAGCAAAAGGGACTTTCGCCACAACGGTCTCATGGATGCTGTATTGCGACCTCGTGACGGCAGTCACATAGGAGTGATAACTTCGGAGGCGGAACGCGACCCGCGCACGGCCGGCGCCAGCCCGATCGCTGAAGGGGACCCCTCCATGAGCCCGTTTCCCAGCTCGGCCCCGAGCGCCGAGGAGTGGCGTCATCTCCGGCTGACCCAGGACGACGGTGTGGCCACCGTCACACTGGCCCGCCCCGAGAAACTCAACGCGCTCACCTTCGGCGCCTACGCGGATCTGCGCGACCTCCTCGCCGAGCTCTCCCGGGAACGTTCCGTCCGCGCCCTCGTCCTCGCCGGTGAGGGGCGCGGCTTCTGCTCCGGCGGCGACGTCGACGAGATCATCGGCGCCACCCTGGCCATGGACACCGCACAGCTCCTCGACTTCAACCGGATGACCGGCCAGGTCGTCCGGGCCCTGCGGGAGTGCCCCTTCCCCGTCGTCGCCGCCGTCCACGGCACCGCCGCCGGAGCAGGAGCCGTGCTGGCCCTGGCGGCGGACTTCCGGATCGCCGACCCGTCGGCCCGCTTCTCCTTCCTCTTCACCCGGGTCGGCCTCTCCGGCGGCGACATGGGCGCGGCCTATCTGCTGCCCCGGGTCGTCGGCCTCGGCCACGCCACCCGGCTCCTGATGCTCGGGGACGCCGTCCGCGCCCCGGAGGCGGAGCGCATCGGGCTGATCAGCGAGCTGGCCGAGGAAGGGAAGGCCGACGAGCGCGCCGCCGAGCTGGCCCGCCGCCTCGCCGACGGCCCGGCCCTCGCGCTCGCCCAGACCAAGGCCCTGCTCACCGCCGAGCTGGACATGCCGCTCGCCGCCTCCGTCGAGCTGGACGCCAACACCCAGGCCCTCCTGATGCACGGCGAGGACTACGCCGAGTTCCACGCCGCCTTCACCGAGAAGCGGCCGCCGAAATGGCAGGGGAGGTAGCCGTGTCGGCCCCCGAGGCAGCCCGGCGCCCTGACGCCGGGGCCGGGCCCCGCCGGGGCTCCTCCTCCGTGCGCCGGATCGCGGTCGTCGGCGGCGGCCCCGGCGGGCTCTTCGCCGCGGCCCTCCTCAAGCGGCTCGACCCGGACCGCGCCGTCACCGTCTTCGAGCGCAACGCCCCCGACGACACCTTCGGCTTCGGCGTCGTCCTCTCCGACGAGACCCTCGGTGGCATCGAACACGCCGACCCCGAGGTGTACCGGGCGCTGAGAGCCGAGTTCGTCCGCTGGGACACCATCGACATCGTCCACCGGGGCCGGACCCACACCTCCGGCGGCCACGGCTTCGCCGCCCTCGGCCGCCGCCGGCTCCTGGAGATCCTGCACCAGCGCTGTGCCGGCCTCGGCGTCGACCTCCGCTTCCGTGCCCCGGCCCCGCCCGCCGCCGAGCTCGCCGCCCGCCACGACCTGGTCATCGCCGCCGACGGGGTGCACAGCGCCACCCGCGCGGCCCACGCCGACTCCTTCGGCCCGAGCGTCACCGAGCACCGCAACCGCTACATCTGGCTCGCCGCCGACTTCGCGCTGGACGCCTTCCGCTTCGAGATCGCCGAAACCCCGTACGGCGTCATGCAGTTGCACGGCTACCCGTACGCGGCGGACGCCTCCACCGTCATCGTCGAGATGCGCGAGGAGGTCTGGCGCGCCGCCGGGCTCGACACCTGCGACCCGGCCGAATCCACCGCCCGCTGCGCCACGTTCTTCGCCGAAGCGCTGGACGGCCGCCCGCTGCGCGGCAACAGGTCCTCCTGGGCCGCCTTCCGCACGGTCGCCAACTCCCGCTGGTCCCACGGCAACACCGTGCTCATCGGCGACGCGGCCCACACCGCCCACTTCTCCATCGGCTCCGGCACCAAGCTCGCCGTCGAGGACGCCCTCGCGCTGGCCGCCTGCGTGGAGGAGCAGCCGGACCTGCCGACGGCCCTCGCCGCGTACGAGGCCGAACGCCGCCCGGTCGTCGCCTCCACCCAGCGCGCCGCCGCGGCCAGTCTGCGCTGGTTCGAGGAGCTGGCCACCTACGTGGACCAGCCGCCCCGCCGCTTCGCGTTCAACCTCCTCACCCGCAGCCGCCGGGTCACGCACGACAACCTCCGGCTGCGCGACGCCTCGTTCACCGCCGCCGTCGAGGAGGAGTTCGGCTGCCCGCCGGGCACCCCGCCGATGTTCACCCCCCTGCGCCTGCGCGGCCTCGAACTGCGCAACCGCGTCGTCGTCTCACCCATGGACATGTACGCGGCCACCGACGGGCTGCCCGCCGACTTCCACCTCGTCCACCTCGGGGCCCGGGCGCTCGGCGGCGCGGGACTCACCATGACCGAGATGGTCTGCGTCAGCCCCGAAGGCCGCATCACCCCCGGCTGCACGGGTCTGTGGAACGACGAACAGGCGGCCGCCTGGCGTCGGATCACGGACTTCGTCCACACCTCCGCGCCCGGCGCCGCCATCGGCGTGCAGCTCGGCCACTCCGGCCGCAAGGGCTCCACGAAGCTGATGTGGGAGGGCATCGACCAGCCCCTGGAGGGCGGCAACTGGCCGCTGACGGCCGCCTCCCCGCTCCCGTACGAACCGGGCGTCAGCCAGGTCCCCACGGAGCTGGACCGGGCCGGACTGGACGCCGTGCGGGAGCAGTTCGTGGCGGCCGCCCGGCGCGCCGCCGACTCCGGCTTCGACCTCCTCGAACTCCACTGCGCCCATGGCTACCTGCTCTCCGGCTTCCTCTCGCCGCTCACCAACCGCCGCAGCGACGCCCACGGCGGGGCCCTGGCCGGGCGGCTCCGCTTCCCCCTGGAGGTCTTCGACGCCGTCCGCGAAGTCTGGCCGCGGGAGAGGCCGATGACCGTGCGGATCTCGGCCACCGACTGGGCCGAGGGCGGCACCGAATCCGAGGACGCCGTCACGATCGCCCGCGCCTTCGCCGACCACGGGGCCGACGCCATCGACGTCTCCACCGGCCAGGTCGTGGCCGATGAGCGCCCCGAGTACGGCCGCTCCTACCAGACCCCGTACGCCGACCGGATCCGCAACACCGTCGACGTCCCCGTCATCGCCGTCGGCGCGATCTCCTCCTGGGACGACGTCAACTCCCTGCTCCTGGCGGGCCGCGCCGACCTCTGCGCCCTGGCCCGCCCCCATCTGTACGACCCGCACTGGACCCTCCACGCGGCGGCCGAACAGGGCTACAGCGGCCCCGGCGCTCCCTGGCCCCTTCCGTACGGCGCGGGCAGCCGCCCCCCGCCCACCGGCCGCACCGACGGACCGAAGCCCCGGCTCACGCTGGGCTGAGGCAGCCGTGGCACCGGCGCGGGACGGGGTGCGAGACACCGCCCCAGTGCTCCTCGCGGTACCGCGGGGCCAGGCGGGCCAGCAGGGCGGCCAGCTCCTCGGCGTGTTCCCGCGTGGCCCATGACCCGTCGACGGCCACCGCCGCCACGCGGCGCAGCACCGCCGGGCTGTACACCGCGACGGGCCGGAAGGTGTGCAGGTTGCGGGTCGCCATGCCGATGGTGATGTACGCCCCGGTGTGCCGGCCGCGCCCGACGGTGGTCAACTGCTCGTGCCCCATGCCTCCGTAGCTGCCGACGACGTGCACCTTCGACCCGCCCCGGTACGACTTGGTCCCGGGCCGCAGTTCCTGTCCACCGTCCCCGTATCGCCGCCACCGGACCACGTTCGCGGCGACGAGCCACAGCGGCTCCGCCGACGCGGGCTCCTCAGCCATGGGGCCGGCCACGGGCTCCTCGCTCACGGACAGCGCCGACACGGGCTCCGCGCTCACGAGGTCCTCCTCAACAGCAGCCGGTCCGCCACCGCCCCGTCCGCCCCGCACCACCAGCCGAGCAGCGGATCGCCCCCGCCGTAGTGGTGCGGGCCCGCACGTCTCAGCCGCTCGGTGACGGTCAGCGCCACCGTGTGCTCGACGGGCCGTGCGGCGAGCGACGCGCCGGCCGCGGCGAGGAACGTGGCGACGTCGTTCGTGAAGGTCCAGGTCATGCCTCATCCTGCCGGTGGGCCGGGGCCCGGGGCACCCGGATTTCACCCCGGCGGGGTCACGGCCGCACGTACCGCTCCCCGGCGTCCCGCAGCCGCTCGTGCAGCCGGCCGAAGACCTCCGCCGACCGCCCGCCCGGCCAGTCCCCGGGCAGCAGCTCCGACGGCAGACCGGGGTCCGCGTAGGGGAGTTGCCGCCACGAGTCCAGGGCCAGCAGATAGTCCCGGTAGGCGGTCTGCGGGCGAGGTGCGTCGTCGGTGTCCCCGGCCGCCTCCCAGTCCCGCAGCACCGGTTCGTGCAGCTCCAGGAACTCGTGGTGCAGCCGCGCCACCGCCGGCAGGTCCCACCAGCGGGCCACCGCCTCGCGGGTGGCGGCGAAACCGAGGTGCTCGCCGCGGAACAGCTCCACGTACGGGGCGAGTCCGAGCCGCTCCAGGGTGTGCCGGGTCTCCTCGTACAGCCCGGCCGGCGCGATCCACACCCCGGGGGCGGCCGTGCCGAAGCCGAGCCGGGCCAGCCGGGAGCGCAGCAGATGGCGCTTGTTGCGCTCCGCCTCGGGCACGGAGAACACCGCGAGCACCCAGCCGTCGGAGAGCCGCGGCCCGGGCCGTCCGTAGATCCTCCGGTCCCCGTCGTCCAGCAGTTGCCGGGCGTCCGGCGACAGCGCGTACCCCGCCGAACCGTCCGCCGCACGGGCGGCCACCAGCAGCCCGCGCCGCTTCAGCCGCGAGACGCACGAGCGTACGGAAGGGGCGTCGACGCCGACGGCGTGCAGCAGACGGATCAGCTCCGACACCGCGAACGGTGCCCCGTCCGGCGGGCGGCCGTAGGCGCCGTAGAGCGTGACGATCAGGGAACGGGGGGTGCGCAACTCGGCCACGTGATCACTCTAGGGTCTTTCGTTCGGAACAGGTCGCGAGCCCGGCATGATCCGGACGAGAGGCTCTAAGGGTGCTGGTCCCGCAGCAGGAACCGCTGGAGTTTTCCGGTGGCCGTCCGGGGCAGGGACGCCTGGAAGACGAAGACCCGCGGGCATTTGTGCGGGGCCAGGTTGGCCTTCATATGGGCGCGCAGCGAGTCCGCGGTCTGCTCCGAGCCCTCCGTCAGCACCACGTGCGCCACCACGATCTCGCCCCGCAGCTCGTCCGCCCGGCCCACCACGGCGGCCTCCGCGACCTCCGGGTGGCGCAGCAGGGCGTCCTCCACCTCCGGGCCCGCGATGTTGTAGCCGGAGGAGATGATCATGTCGTCGGCGCGGGCCACGTAGCGGAAGTAGCCGTCCGGTTCGCGGACGAAGGTGTCGCCGGTCATGTTCCAGCCGTGCCGGACGTACTCCGTCTGCCGGGGGTCGGAGAGATAGCGGCAGCCGACCGGACCGCGTACGGCCAGCAGTCCCGCCTCGCCGTCGGGCAGCTCGTCCCCGCGCTCGTCCACCACCCGGGCCTGCCACCCCGGCACGGGCACCCCGGTCGTGCCCGGCCGGATCGCGTCGTCGGCGGCCGAGATGAAGATGTGGAGCAGTTCGGTGGCCCCGATGCCGTTGATGATGCGCAGCCCCGTCGCCTCGTACCAGGCCCGCCAGGTCGCCTCGGGGAGGTTCTCCCCGGCCGACACGCAGCGCCGCAGCGCCGAGAGGTCGTGGCCGTCCAGCTCCCCGAGCATGGTGCGGTAGGCCGTCGGCGCGGTGAACAGCACCGAGACCCGGTGCCGGACCAGGGCGGGCAGCAGCTGCCGCGGGCCCGCCTGCTCCAGCAGCAGCGTCGAGGCCCCGGCCCGCAGCGGGAAGACCAGCAGCCCGCCCAGGCCGAACGTGAAGCCCAGCGGCGGACTGCCCGCGAACACGTCGTCGGCCGAGGGGCGCAGCACATGCCGGGAGAAGGTGTCGGCGATGGCCAGGAGGTCCCGGTGCAGGTGCATACAGCCCTTGGGGCGCCCGGTGGTTCCCGAGGTGAACGCGATGAGCGCGACCTCGTCGGCGGCCGTGTCCACCGCCCGGTACGGCCCGGTCCTGGCCTCGGCCAACCGGGTCAGGTCCCCGGCCGCGTCCCCGCCGAACAGGGTGATCCGCAGGCCCTCCACGTCCGCCTCCGCCAGGTCCCGCGCCGACCGGGCGTCGCACAGGGCGTGGCCGATCCGCGCCAGCGAGCAGATGGTGGCCAGCTCCGTCGCGCGCGCCTGCGCCAGTACGGTGACGGCGACCGCGCCCGCCTTCATGACGGCGAGCCAGCAGGCGGCCAGCCAGGGCGTCGTCGGCCCGCGCAGCAGTACCCGGTTGCCCGGCACGACGCCCAGGTCGTCCGTCAGCACACGGGCGATGCGGTCCACCGTCTCCCGCAGCTCTCCGTAGCTCCAGACGCTCCCGTCGCCGGAGAGCAGCGCGGGGCGGTCCCCGCCCCGTTCCTCGACGGTCCGGTCCAGCAGTTCGTGCCCGCAGTTCAGCCGGTCGGGGTAGCGCGGCGCGGGATCCTCCAGGAGGAGCTCCGGCCACTGCTCCGGCGGCGGGAGATGGTCGCGCGTGAAGGTGTCGGCGTGGGCGCCCGCGGCGTGCGGGGGCGGCTCGGGATGCGCGCCGGGGACGCGTACGGACGCGTCGGCGGCGGCTGTGGGCGTGTTCGGCGAGGAATTCGGCTCCATGAAGGATCGCCCCCTTGTCGCCTCTGGAGCGTATCGTTTGGGTGACGGTAGTCAACGGTCCGCGATAAGACATGACCTGCGATGCGACGAAGCGACGAGAAGCCACGCAACGCGACAGGGCAGCCGACGCGACAGGGCACGTAACGCGACAGGGCACCCGACACGACGGGACACGACGGGACACGACGCGACAAGAGAGGCGCCGCCATGACGGCATTCTCCCTCGAACCGGAACAAACCGCCTGGTGCGAGGAGCTCCGCACCCTCGCCGCGCGGGAACTGCGCCCGCTGGCGGAGAAGGGGGAGCCCGGGCGCGTCAACCGCCCGCTGCTGGCCGCTCTCGGCGAGCTGGGCCTCCTCGGCCGGATGCTGGGCTCCGGGGCGCTGGACCTGTGCCTGCTGCGCGAATCCCTGGCCCGGGGCTGCACCGAGGCCGAGACCGCCCTCGCCCTCCAGGGCCTCGGCACCACTCCGATCGTCCAGGCGGGCACCGCCGCCCACCGCGAGCGCTGGCTCCCCGAGGTGCGGGCCGGGCGGGCCGTCGCCGCGTTCGCGCTGAGCGAGCCGGGTGCGGGTTCCGACGCGGCGGCCCTGAGCCTGGCCGCCGAGCACACCCCGGCCGGCTGGGCGCTCACCGGTGGGAAGTGCTGGATCTCCAACGCCCCCGAGGCCGACTTCGCCGTGGTCTTCGCCCGGACGACCCCCGGGGCGGGATCCCGCGGCATCACCGCGTTCCTGGTCCCGTCCGACCGCCCCGGACTCACCGGCTCCGCCCTCGACATGCTCTCCCCGCACCCCATCGGCACCCTGGAGTTCGACGGCGTACCCGTCACCGCCGACGACGTGCTCGGCGAACCCGACCGGGGCTTCCGCGTCGCGATGAACACCCTCAACCTCTTCCGGCCCAGCGTCGGAGCCTTCGCCGTCGGGATGGCCCGCGCCGCCCTGGACGCGACCCTGGAGCACACGGCCCACCGCACCGCGTTCGGCGGCCCCCTGAGCGACCTCCAGGCCGTCTCGCACCAGGTCGCGGAGATGGCCACCCGCACCGAGGCCGCCCGCCTCCTGGTGTACGCGGCGGCCGCGGCGTACGACGCGGGGGAGAGCGGCGTGCCCCGCCGGGCGGCGATGGCCAAGCTGTACGCCACCGAGACCGCGCAGTACGTCGTCGACGCCGCCGTCCAGCTGCACGGCGCCCGCGCCCTGCGCCGGGGCCATCTGCTGGAACACCTCTACCGCGAGGTCCGCGCGCCGCGGATCTACGAGGGCGCGAGCGAGGTGCAGCGCACCATCATCGCCAAGGAGCTGTACGCGAGCGCCGCCCAGCGGCCCGAGCCCTCCGTCGAGCAGCGCCATGACCAGCTGTCCCGTGACGCGCTGCCCCGTGATCAGCAGTCCCTCGCCGACCAGCCCGCCGCCCAGCAGCCCGCTGCCCCGGAGCCCGTGGAGCCCGCGGGCCTCACCCAGGAGCCGCCCGCATGAGTCCGTCCCACCGGATCAACCCGGCCGAACTCTCCCCGCCCACCGGCTTCAGCCACGCCGTCGTCGCCACCGGCGGGCACCTGGTCTTCCTCGCCGGGCAGACCGCACTCGACCCGGACGGAAAGGTCGTCGGGGCCACCCTGCCCGACCAGTTCGCCGTCGCCCTGGGCAATCTGCTCACCGCTCTCCACGCGGCCGGCGGCGCCCCCGCCGACCTCGCCCGGGTCACCGTCTACGCCACGGACATCGCCGACTACCGCTCCCACGCCCCCGAACTGGGCCGGATCTGGCGCGGGCTCGCGGGGCGCGACTACCCGGCGATGGCCGTCATCGGGGTGGCCCGGCTCTGGGACGAGCAGGCGATGATCGAGATCGACGGGTTCGCGGTGCTGCCGTGAGCCGGGCGTCCGGGTAGCGGCGGGAGGGCCGCGGGGCGGGGCCGAAGGAGGCCGGACGCCGATCCGGTTCTGGCTCTCCAACCTGCCCGAGGCCACCCCGTTGCCCGTCCTCGTGCATGGACACCACGGAGGTCTCCGCCTTCATCCTCGACGGTTCACCGTTCGGCCCGACGAAAGCAGAGCCAGCAGCCACCCGGCCCTGGTGGAGGTCGGGACCATCCCCGCAGATGCAGGGAGCGGACTTCCGTGGTGCGTCGCCGGGCGGAGCCGGATCGTTCGGATGCTGTATTCCTCGTGTTGGGAACCGTTCCGGCTGTCCGGGACTCCCCCTCCATGGTGCCCATGGTTGATCACTGTCGTGGTGCCGTACCGATCCAGCCGAGGAAGAACCGAGGATGACCGTGCCCTTGTCGTCACACCGACGTCTGACCGTGAGTGCCGCGTTGATCGCCGCGCTCGCCGGAGCTCTCGCTCCCGCCACCACAGCGTCCGCAGCCCCGCCCGCCGCCCCTTCCCCGGCGCCCGCACCGGATATGGCCGAGGTCGTCGCCGCACTCGAGTCCGCGATGGCCAGCGGGGCGCCGGGCGCGATGGCCCGCTACTCCGGCCCGGAAGGAGCCGAGGAAGGAGCTGTCGGCGTCCGCGACCGGGAGTCCGGCGCGGCGATGGACACCAAGGCGCGGTTCCGGATCGGGAGTGTCAGCAAGACGTTCTCCAGCGTCGTACTGCTGCAGTTGGTGGAAGAGGGCCGGCTGAAGCTGGACGCGCCCGTCAACACCTACCTCGAAGGCCTTCTGCCTGACGACCGGGTCACGGTCCGTCACCTCCTCACCCATCGCAGCGGCCTGGCCGACTACACCAACGCCATGTTCAACCAGACCGTGCCGGGTTTCGAGGCCGTACGAAACCGGGTGTTCAGCTACCAGGAGCTGGTGGACCTCTCCCTCGCCGAGCCCCGGACCACCGAGCCCGGGGTCGCGTACAAGTACTCGAACGCCAACTTCGTCGTCGTCGGCATGCTGATCGAGAAGCTGACACAGCGCCCGGTGGCCGACGCCTACCAGCGGCGCATCATCAAGCCGCTGGGGCTCCGCAAAACCGCGTACGTCCACCCGGACACGCGCATCAAGGGCACACACGTGCGCGGCTACCTGCACCCCGACGAGGCTGGTGCGCCACTCGTCGATTCAACGGAGCAGACCGTTTCCTGGGCTCAGTCGGCCGGCGCCGTCATCTCCAGCCCCGCCGACCTCAACACCTTCACCAGCGCCCTCATGCGCGGTCGGCTGCTGTCCTCGGCGATGCTGGAGGCGATGACGACCGTAACCCCGACGGACACCACCAACACCCGGTTCTACGGACTCGGCCTACGCCGCTACGACCTGACGTGCGGCACCCAGGTCTACGGCCACACCGGCACCGTCCAAGGCTTCTACACGTACGCCTTCTCCACCCGTGACGGCCGCCGGAGCCTTTCGGCCTTGGCCAACACCTCCAACCGCGGCGCCGCGAACACCGCGCTGGGCGGCACTCTGGAAGCCGCCTTCTGCGGCAAGCAGCCGACACCCGCCCCGACCGGCCGCTCCACGGCACCCTCCGCCTCCCCCGACCGAGCACCGCTGCCCGCCGAGCGTGACCTGCCCGAGCGCTACTGAGACGCGGCACGACTGGTCGGCACTGCGAGTCGGCCAGTCCAGCAGGGCACCACTCCGCTCGGCGACGGCCGGTCCGCATTGAGGTCGATCCCACACAGTCGGCCCTCGCCAAGGTGACGGCTGTCGTTCTCAGCTCACCCCTGAACCACCGCCTCCGGCGCCGTCTGCTGTCTTTGAGCGGGTTCGCGCCTGTCACCGCCGTGGCGCTCGCCCTGGCAGTTCCCCTCGACTTCCAGGGCACCCAGGCCCGCGACACCGCGCTACGTACTGCTCGGGCTGGTGCGGCACATGGCCGAGGACGAAAGGCACTTCCGCCGGCTGGCCGGCGAGGACTTGCCCGGGATCTAC
This sequence comes from Streptomyces sp. CNB091, assembly GCF_000377965.1. Classification (NCBI taxonomy): domain Bacteria; kingdom Bacillati; phylum Actinomycetota; class Actinomycetes; order Kitasatosporales; family Streptomycetaceae; genus Streptomyces; species Streptomyces sp. CNB091. The sequence continues at coordinate 288,210 of NZ_KB898993.1, read as the reverse complement.
CGCACCGTTGAAGACCGTGACGGGGACTGGAACGGGGCGATCGCCGACCCCTCGACCGTGGAGGACGCCTGGCGGCAGTGGCGGGCCGAGAGCGAGGTGACCGACCGTTTCATCGCGGCGCGCCGGTCGAGTGAATCAGCCTGAGGGATATATCTGTATTTAGTGCCTTTTATTCCGGATACCCCGCCGCCCGAACCGGACACCCCTCGGTGATCGCGCTCATCGTCGCCCACTTCGCGCTCGCGGCCTGCGCGGGCCCGCTGGTGCACCGGCTCGGCCGCCGGGCCTTCGTCGTGCTGGCCCTGCCGCCGGCGGCGGCCACCGTCTGGGCCCTCACCCGCTGGAGCACCGCCGCGTCCGGAGGCGCGGACACCTGGTCCTGGCAGTGGATCCCGGACTACGGCGTCGCCCTCGACCTGCGCCTGGACGCGCTGGCCGAACTGATGGTGCTGCTCGCCGCCGGGGTCGGCGCGCTCGTCCTGCTCTACTGCGCCTCCTACTTCACGGACGACACCCCGCAGCTGGGCCGCTTCGCCGGGAACCTGCTCGCCTTCGCGGGCGCGATGCTCGCCCTCGTCCTCGCCGACGACCTGATCACGCTCTACGTGTTCTGGGAGCTGACCACGGTCTTCTCCTACCTGCTGATCGGCCACGGCAGCGAACACCGGCACAGCCGCCGCTCCGCCCTCCAAGCCCTCGTCGTCACCACGTTCGGCGGCCTCGCCATGCTCGTCGGCTTCCTGATCCTCGGTCAGGCCGCCGGCACCTACCGGATCTCCGCGATCGTCGCCGACCCGCCCGAGACGACCCTCGCCGTGTCCGTCGCCGTCGTCCTCGTGCTGTGCGGGGCCCTGTCGAAGTCCGCGATCTGGCCGTTCTCCATGTGGCTGCCGAACGCCATGGCCGCTCCGACCCCCGTCAGCGCCTATCTCCACGCCGCCGCGATGGTCAAGGCCGGCGTCTACCTGGTCGCCCGGCTCGCCCCCGCCTTCGCCGACGTCCCCGTCTGGAAACCCGTCGTGCTCGTCCTCGGCGGCGCGACCATGCTGCTCGGCGGCTGGCGGGCGCTGCGCCTGAACGACCTCAAGCTCGTCCTCGCCTACGGAACCGTCAGCCAGCTCGGCTTCCTCACCCTGCTCGCCGGAACCGGCAACCGGAACGCCGCGCTCGCCGCCGCCGCCCTGATCCTCGGGCACGCCCTCTTCAAGGGCCCGCTGTTCCTCGTCACCGGCATCGTCGACCACGCCGCCGGCACCCGCGACCTGCGCGAACTGTCCGGGGTCGGCCGCTCCCTGCCGTACGTCGCCGGTGTCGCCGCCCTCGCCGCCGCCTCCATGGCCGCCCTCCCGCCGCTGCTCGGCTTCGCGGCGAAGGAGGCCGCGTTCGAGGCGCTGCTGCACGGCTCCGCCGCCGACCGGTGGGCGCTGGCCGTCGTCGTCGCGGGCTCCGCGCTGACCACCGCGTACAGCCTGCGGTTCGTCTGGGGCGCGTTCGCCCGCAAGCCCGGCGTCCCCGACACCCCCGTCCACCGCGTCGGGTGGGCCTTCCTCGCCCCGCCCGCCCTGCTCGCCGCCCTCGGCCTCGTCCTCGGCCCCGGTGTCGGCTGGACCGACCGGCTGCTGGGCGCGTACGCCGACACGTTCCCGGCCGAGGGGAAGCCGTACCACCTCGTCCTCTGGCACGGGTTCGGCAGCGCGCTGCTCCTGTCGGCCCTCGCCTGGGCCGCCGGCGCCGTGCTCTTCCTCGGCCGCGCCCACGTCACCCGGCTCTCCCGCCGGATCGCCTGGCCCACCGCCGACAGCGTCTTCGGCCATCTGCTGCTCGGGCAGGAACGTCTCGCCCTCCAGGTCACCGGCTTCATCCAGCGCGGCTCCCTCTCCGTGTACCTCGCCACCACCCTCCTCGTCATGCTCGCCGGGCAGCTCACCGTCCTCATGGTCGACACCCCCTGGAACGGGGCCGTACGCCCCCGGCTCTGGGACAACCCGCTCCAGGGCGCGGTCGCCGCCCTGACCTGCGCCGCCGCCCTGCTCTGTCTGACGGTGCGCCGGCGCATGAAGGCCGTCGTCCTGGCCGGCCTCACCGGATACGGCACCGCCCTGCTCTTCGTCGTCCAGGGAGCACCCGACCTGGCGCTCACCCAGTTCTGCGTCGAGACCGTCTCGATGATCGTCTTCGTGCTGGTGCTGCGCCGGATGCCCGTCCACTTCCACGAGACCGTCAGCACCTGGCGGCGGGCCGCCCGCATCCCGACGGCCCTCGCGGCGGCAGCCACCGTCGGCGTCGGCATGTGGGTCGCCGCCGCCGCGCGCACCGCCGAACCGGCCGGCGCCGCCATGGTCCGGGAGGTCGCCGACCACGGGCTCAAGGACGTCGTGGCCACCATCCTCGTCGACCTGCGCGCCTGGGACACGATGGGGGAGTCCGCCGTGCTCGCCGCCGCTGCGATCGGCGTCACCAGCCTCATCTACCTGCACCGCCGCAGCGAGGGCACCATGGTCCAGGAGGAGTTGCGGGGCCGTACCGCCTGGTCCCTGTCGGCGCACCACTCCTCCCGACTGCCGCAGGGCGACGACGCGGCCCCCGAACGCGGCTGGCTGGCCGCCGGCGCCACCCTCGCGCCCGAGCACCGCTCGATCGTCTTCGAAGTGGTGGCCCGGCTGCTGTTCCACCCGATCCTCGTGCTCTCGGTCTATCTGCTGTTCTGCGCCGAGTCCCTGCCCGGCGGCGGGTTCGTCGCCGGGCTCGTCGCCGGACTCGCCCTGATCACCCGCTACCTGGCCGGCGGCCGCTTCGAACTCGCCGAGGCCGCCCCCCTGCAACCGGGACTCTTCACCGGACTCGGCCTCTTCATCTCCACCGGCGTGGGCCTCCTCGGACTCGCCGAGGGCACCGTCCTGCACGCCTTCACGTACTACGGACACCTGCCGGTCTTCGGCGACTACCACCTGAGCACCTCGGTCCTCTTCGACTTCGGCGTCTACCTGCTGGTCCTCGGCGTCGTCCTGGACATCGTGCGGGCCCTCGGCGCCAAGATCGACCGGCAGATCGAACGGGCGGCGGGCGTCCTCGCCCCCGAAGGCGGCCCCGAGGCGGGAGGGACCCCCCGATGATCGTCAGCGCCTCGCTCCTCGCCACCGCCGTCGTGCTCTGCGCCGTCGGCGGCATCCTCATGCTCACCCGCCCGCTGACCCGCATCCTGCTAGGCGCCGTCATCCTCGGCAACGGCATCAACCTGCTGGTCCTCTCCTCCACCGGCCGGGCCGGCGCCGCGCCCCTGCTCTACGGGGTGTCCCTGAGCCGGGTCACCGACCCGCTGCCCCAGGCCATCGCGCTGACCGCCATCGTCATCACCCTGGCCACCACCGCCTTCCTGCTGGCCATGGCCTACCGCAGCCACCAGATCACCGGCACCGACGAGGTCCACGACGACCTGGAGGACCGCCGCGTCGTGCTGCGCGCCGAAGTGCTCGGCGAACGCGCCCAGTTGCGCGAACAGTTCCGGTCGGGGGCCGAACCCACGGCCGAGGAGCGCGAACGCTATCGGGAGGAGCGCCGCCGGCTCCGCGACCGGCTCCGCGCCGACCGCGCCCGCCAGGCCCGGGGCCGCGACGCCTCCGGCAACCTGTGGAACGACGTGCTGGGCGCGGACCCGGAGGACTACGCACGCGACGGCGACGCCAAGGCGGACGACCGCTACCCCCGCGACCGAGGAGCCGACGGATGAACGCGCTCGTCCCGCTGCCCGTGCTGCTGCCGCTGTGCGCCACCGGCCTCAGCCTCGCCTTCGGCACCCGCCTGGGGCGCTTCCAGCGCTTCATCAGCGTCGCCGTGCTGACCGCCGTGCTCGCGCTCTCGGTGATCCTCATGATCGCCGCCGACCGGCAGGGCCCGCTCTCCGTCCACCTCGGCGACTTCGCCCCGCCGCTCGGCATCACCCTGGTCGCCGACCGGCTGTCCGGCCTGATGCTCACGGTCTCCTCGGCCATCACGCTCTGCGTGCTCGTCTACTCCCTCGGCCAGGGCATGACCGACCGGGACAAGGAGACCCCGCTCGCCGTCTTCCACCCCGCCTACCTGATCCTCGTCGCCGGGGTCTCGTGCACCTTCCTCGCCGGTGACCTCGTCAACCTCTACGTCGGTTTCGAGATCATGCTGGTCGCCAGCTTCGTCCTGCTCACCCTCGGCGGCACCGGACCCCGGATGCGGGCGGGCTCCACCTACGTGATTATCTCGCTGTTCTCCTCGATGCTCTTCCTCACCGCCATCGCCATGACGTACGCGGCCACCGGCACCGCCAACTTCGGCCAGCTCGCGGGACGGCTGGCCGACCTCCCCATCGGCGTGCAGACGCTGATCCAGGCGCTGCTGCTGACCGTCTTCGCGATCAAGGCGGCCGTCTTCCCGCTCGCCGCCTGGCTTCCCGACTCCTACCCCACGGCCCCGGCCCCCGTGACCGCCGTCTTCGCCGGACTGCTCACCAAGGTCGGCGTCTACTGCATGCTCCGCACCGAGACCCTGCTCTTCCCCGGCAACCGTCTCGGCGACCTCCTGATGGCCGTCGCGCTGGCCTCGATGGTCATCGGCATCCTCGGCGCGGTCGCCCAGACCGACCTGAAGCGGCTGCTCTCCTTCACCCTGATCAGCCACATCGGCTACATGGTCTTCGGGATCGGCCTCGCCACCCGCGAGGCGTACGGCGGGGCCATCGTGTACGTCGCCCACCACATCACCGTCCAGACGACCCTGTTCCTCGTCGCCGGTCTCATCGAACGCCGGGGCGGCACCACGGAGCTGACCCGGCTCGGCGGGCTGGCCAGGGCCGCGCCGATGCTCGCGGTGCTGTTCTTCGTCCCCGCGATGAACCTCGCCGGAATCCCCCCGCTGTCCGGCTTCATCGGCAAGCTCGGGCTGATGCGCGCCGGCGTCGCCGACGGCGGCGGCTGGGCCTGGCTGCTGGTCGCGGGCTCGGCGGCCACCAGCCTGCTGACGCTGTACGTGGTCGCCAAGGTCTGGAACCTGGCCTTCTGGCGGGCCGCCCCGCCCGGCCAGGCCGCCGCCGGCACGGTCCTGGAGTCCGGCGACGACAGCGACGACGACGCGGACGCGGGCCCCGACCGGATCCGCGGCACCGGTGACGAGGGCATCGCCCCGGCCCGCCGCCCGGCGGGGCAGGCCGTCGCCGCGACCCTGCACGCACGGGCCGTCATCACCACCAGCCGGCTGCCCCGCCCGATGATCGCGGCCACCGCGGCGACCATCGCGATCGGCCTCGCCTTCACGGTGTTCGCCGACCCGCTCACCGCCTTCACCGACCGCACGGCCGCCGAGATCCTCCAGCGGACCCCTTACGTCCAGGAGGTGCTGGGCCGGTGAAACGCATCCTGCGCCTCTCGTTCCGCAACGCCGATCTGCCACCGCTGAGCTGCGAACTCGGCTCCCGCCGACGCGTGCTGGACCTGCCGCTGATCGCCTGGCTCACCGTCATCTGGGTGCTGCTCTGGTCCACCCTCACCTGGGCCAACGTCATCACCGGCCTGGTCGTCTCGGTCGCCGTCTGCCTCGCCTTCCCGCTGCCCCGGGTCGACCTCGGACTGCGGCTCCACCTCTGGGGCATCCTGCGCCTGGTCGGCTACCTCCTCTACGACATGTACACATCGGGGGTGAAGGTCACCCGGCAGATCTTCTCCGGCCTGCCGCACCGGGCCGCCGTGATCGGGGTGCCCCTGCGCTGCCGCAGCGACCTGATGCTCGCGGCCACCGCCGTCGCCGTCTCCAACGTCCCCGGCGGCTCCATCATCGAGGTGCGCCGGGCCACCGCCACCCTCTTCCTGCACGTCCTGGACGCCGACCGGCCCGAGGAGCTCGAAGCCGCCCGGCGCCAGGTGTGGCGGATCGAGGAACTGACCGTACGGGCCTTCGGCACCCCCGACGAGATCGCCCGGGTCGCCGAACCCCCGCCACCGCCCCAGCTCGCCGCAGGGAGACCCGCACCATGACCGCGCCCGAGCAGGTCGACCGCGTCCTGCTGACCGCCGCCGTCGTCCTGATCCTGCTCGCCGGGGCCCTGCTGCTGGCCCGGGTCTGGCGGGGCCCCTCCATGCTGGACCGGGCCATCTCCCTGGACGTGTGCGCCGCCCTGATCATCGCCGGCCTCGCCGCCAAGTCGGCGTTCGCCCGGGACCCGTTCTACTTCCCGATCATGCTGGTGCTGGCGTTCCTCGGGTTCACCGGCTCGGTGGGCATCGCCCGCTTCATCGCCGTACGCGACCGGCCCCGCGAGGCGCCCCGTTCCCCGCGTCCCGACGACACCGAGGAGGGCCCGGGATGAATCTCTGGCACCAGATCGCCGACACGGCCGGCGCCGCACTGCTCCTCGTCGGCGCCGCGATCTGTCTGCTCGGGGCGATCGGCATGATCCGGCTCCCGGACGTCCTCTCCCGCAGCCACGCGGCGACCAAGCCGCAGACCCTCGGCATGATCCTGGTCCTGGCCGGGGTCGCGCTGCGGCTGCGCGGCGGCATGGAACTCGCCACCCTCGGCCTCATCGCCTTCTTCCAGATGCTCACCGGCCCGGTCGCCTCGCACCTGGTGGCCCGTTCCGCGTACCGCACCGGGCAGATCGAACACGGCGACCTGCTCTTCGACGAACTCGACGAGCAGCTCACCGACGGCAAGTGAGCGCGCGTCGGGCTTCACGCTCCTGGTACCCGGTCCAGGAATCCGCTCACCGAACCGATCCGTGCCCTCTCCTCGGGTCGCCCCGGCGCTCCGGGGCGGTGACCCCACCTTGGCCCCGGGGGCCGGGCACGGTCGATCACCCCGGAGGCAAGGGGGCTTTGTGTGCGGCTCCGCCGCCGGGCGTAGGGTCGAAGGAGATCGCGCAGCGCGCAGGACGAGCGGGGACGGGGAACCATGGCGTACGGAACGGTCACGACGGTCAGCACCAGTGGCGGGCACACGTTCAGCAAGGAGAGCCGGGACAGCGTGACGCTGCTCGCCGGACTCGGCGTCGAGGGCGACGCCCACGCGGGCGAGACGGTCAAGCACCGGTCCCGGGTCGCGCAGGACCCCACCCAGCCCAATCTGCGGCAGGTCCACCTGATCCAGGAGGAACTGTTCACGCAGCTGGCCGACGCGGGATTCACCGTGGCCCCCGGAGAGCTGGGCGAGAACATCACCACCCGAGGCATCGACCTGCTCGCCCTCCCCACCGGCACGCGCTTGAGGATCGGCGACGACGCGGTCGTCGAGGTCACCGGCCTGCGCAACCCCTGCCTCCAGATCGAGGCCTTCCGGGAAGGGCTGCTGAAGCAGGTCGTCGGCCGGGACGCGACGGGCGCGGTGGTGCGCAAGGCGGGTGTCATGAGCGTGGTCCGCCGCGGCGGTGTGGTCCGTCCCGGAGACACGGTCGCCGCCGAACTCCCCGCCGGGCCGCACCGCCCGCTGGAACGCGTCTGATCCCCACACCGTCCTGTCCCCGCCAAAGCGCCCACGGGCCGGTGTCCGCATGCCATGATGCGGGCAATGCCGGACGCTGGGGGGCGTATGGGAAGCACGGGCACAGTGCTGCGCGAACTGCGCGGCGCACAGAAGAGCGCCAAGGGCGTCTCGCTCTATTCGCGGTACGTGAACCGGCCCGCCGGGCGGGTGCTCGCGGCCGGGGCGTATCGCATGGGGATGACGCCCAATCACGTCACCCTGACCAGCGCGCTCTTCACGTACGGAGCGGTGGCGTCGGTCGCGCTCGTCGAGCCGTCCTGGGCGCTCGGCGCCCTGGTCTGGGCGGGCCTCGCGGTCGGCTTCGCCTTCGACTCCGCCGACGGGCAGCTCGCCCGGCTCACCGGCCGGGGAGGGCCCGACGGGGAGTGGCTGGACCACGTCGTGGACTGCGGGAAGCTGCTGCTCGTCCACGCCGCGGTCCTGATCTCCTTCTACCGCTTCGGCGAACTGCCCAGTGAGGCATGGCTGTTGCTCCCGCTGGGTTTCCAGCTGGCGGCGGTGGTGACCTTCTGCGCGGGACTGCTGCGCGAACAGCTCGGCAAGGCGGCGGTGAGTGCCCGGGGTCCGTCCTGGGCGGCGCCGGACGCGGCGGCGCCCGTCTCACGGGTGCGGGCCGTGGCGCTGCTGCCCGCCGACTACGGGGTGTTCTGCCTGGTGTTCCTGCTGCTCGGCGCACCCGGGGCCTTCCGCGCCGGGTACGCCGTGCTCGCGCTGGTGCAGGCGGTGTTCCTGGCGGCCTTCCTCGCCAAGTGGTTCAGGGAGCTGAAAGCGCTCCGGGCCGGTTGACGAGCACGTCCAGCGCCCGGCGCAGCTGGGTGCTGGACGTGTGCACGGTGTACGGGAAGTAGACGACCTCCACGCCCACTTCGGCGAAGTCGCACTCCAGCTTCTCCCCCTTGTCCGTGCCCCGCCAGTCGTCCCCCTTGAAGATCACGTCGAACCGGACCTGCTGCCAGGTCTCGACCTTGTCCGGCACGGTCTCCACGAACGCGGCGTCCACGAAGCGCACGCTGCGGACGATCTCCAGTCGTTCGCGGAGCGGGATCACCGGCGTGTGGCCCTTGGCGAGGGCGGCCATCTCGTCCGAAACGACCCCCGCGACCAGGTAGTCGCACTGACTGCGGGCATGCCGCAAGATGTTGAGGTGCCCGACGTGGAACAGGTCGTACACCCCGGGTGCGTAACCCACCCTGTGCTGCACCATCCGTATCTCTCCCCCCACGGTGAACATGATCCGGTGATGTTCCAACGACCTTACTGTGAAGAACACTTGTGCAAGCCGTGAACGGATAAGCTCGGCAGGGGCTGTTCCCCGGTGGGGGCAGCGGCTGTCGTGGGGGGGAAGGCGATCGTCCGATGTCCGAAGCGTCAAGGTCCAGTCCGATCCGAGGCCGCCGACTTCTGGTGGTTTCGACCAACTACGCGCCGGAGCTCACGGGCATAGGCCCGTACGCCACCCAACTGGCCGAACACTGGGCCGCGTCCGGGGCCCGGGTCCGGGCCCTCACCGGTATGCCCCACTACCCCTCCTGGCGGCTGGAGGAGGCATACCGGGGCGTCTGGAGGACGGTGGAGATACGCGGCGGCGTCGGCGTGCACCGGCGCCGGCACTATGTGCCGTCCCGTCAGACCGCGCTGCGCCGCGCCGCGTTCGAGGCGAGCGTCCTCGCGACCGGGCTGTTCGCCCCGCCGCCCGGACGCCCCGACGCCGTGATCTCGCAGATGCCCAGCCTCGCGGGCGGCGTCATCGGAGCCCGCCTCGCCCGTCGCCACCGCGTCCCCCACCTGCCCGTCGTCCAGGACCTGATGGGCGCCGCCGCCGCGCAGAGCGGCATCCGGGGCGGCGGCAGGGCCGCCACCGTCGCCGCGGCCGCCGAGCGGTACGCACTGCGCGGGGCCGCCCTCGTCGGCGTCATCCACGAGAGCTTCGTCCCCGGCGTCACCGCTCTCGGCGTCGACCCCGGCCGTATCCGCCTCGTCCCCAACTGGACCCATGTGCAGGGCCCCACCGCCGACCGGGCCGCGACCCGCGCCCGGCTCGGCTGGCCCGAGGGCGCCCCGGTCCTCCTGCACTCCGGCAACATGGGGCTCAAGCAGGGGCTGGACGTCCTGGTGGACACCGCCCGCCTCGCCCCCGACGTCCGCGTCGTCCTGATGGGCGACGGCAACCAGCGCGACGCCCTGCGCGCCCGCGCCCAGGGACTGGCCAACGTGGACTTCCTGGAGCCCGCGGCGGCCGAGGAGTTCACCGACGTCCTCGCCGCCGCCGACGTCCTCGCGGTCACCCAGCGCGCCTCGGTCCTCGATATGAGCGTCCCCTCCAAACTCACCTCCTACTTCACCTCCGGACGCCCCGTGATCGCCTCCGTCGCCGACGAGGGCGGCACCGCCGACGAGGTCCGCCGCTCGGGCGCCGGAGTCCTCGTCGCCCCCGAGGACCCGGCCGCCCTGCTCGAAGCGGTGCGGAAGCTGGTCGCCGACCCGGCCGCCGCCGACGCCCTCGGGGCCGGGGGCCCGCACTACGTCGCCCGCCACCTGAGCCGGGAGGCGGGCCTCGCCCGCTTCGACGACCTGCTCGCCGAGGCCCTGCCGGACGCACAAGGGAGCCCCCGCCGATGACCCCGCACCACCGCGCCCCGGACGACCAGGACGAGCCGGCGCTCCTGCGCGACCAGTTCCGCCAACTCCTGCGCTACCGCTCCCTGCTGGCCACCGGAGTCGTCGTCGGCCTGCTCGGCGGCGGCTATCTCGCCCTCGGCGGCGAGGACACCTACACCGCCACCGGCGAGGTGCTCGTCCGCTCCGCGATCTCCGACCCCTTCGCCGCCGGATCCACCGCGGACAAGGGCATCAACATCGGCTCCGAGCGCCAGACCGCCGTCAGCGACACGGTGGGCACCCTCGCCGCCGGGACCCTCCTCAAGGCGGGCGACGACGTCACCGCCCGCAAGCTGCTCACCGGGCTCCAGGTCACCAACCCGCCCAACACCCTCACCCTCCGCTTCTCCTACACGGCCGCCACCCCCGAGCAGGCCCGCGCCCGCGCCGAAGCCCTCGCCGGGGCCTACCTGGCCCACCGCAAGGCGCGCACCCTGGAGAGCATCCAGAACATGTCCGACGGCTACCGGGCCCAGCTTCGCCCGCTGGAGGAGAAGCGCGACCTGCTGGAGGACCAGACAGGAACGGGCGCGGAGGACGACGTCAGCAGCGCCCGCGCCAACATCATCGTCTCCATCTCCGAGCTGAGCCGGAAGATCTCCGAACTGAAGGCCCTGGACACCACCCCCGGCTACCTCAACAAGAAGCCCGTCGCCCCCACGTCGCCCACCGGCCCCGGACTGCCCCTGCTCCTCGGGCTCGGCGGCGTCGTCGGCCTCGCCCTGGGACTGCTGCTCTCCTGGGTGCGCCTCGTCTTCGACCCCGCCGTACGCTCCCCCCGGGAACTGGTCCGCTCGCTCGGCGCGCCCCTGCTCGGCACCCTGCCCCGGGAACGCGCCGCCGCGGGCAGCCTGCTCGCCATCGGGCGCGGCACCTCCCGGCTGGCCGAGGAGTACCGCGCCGTCGCCTTCCGGCTCGCCTACGACCCGTCGTTCGCCGAGAGCCGCCGTCTGCTGGTCACCGCACCCCGCGGCGACAACACGGCGGCGGCCGCCGCGGCCGCCAACCTGGCCGCCGCCTTCGCGGAGATGGGCCGCGACGTCCTGCTCGTCGAGGCCGACCTGCGCACCCCATCGCTCGCCCGCGACCTCGGCTCCGGCTCCCACGAGGTGCGCCCGCCGCGCTGGGCCGCCGAGGAGGGCGGCGGCTGGCCCGCCGGCGGCCGCACCAACGTGGACGTGCCCGGCTCCGGGGCCTTCGCCCTGATCCCCGGGACCACCGTCGACAACGTCCCGCGCGCCCTGACCTCCCCAACCGTCGGCCGCATCGTCGCCGAGGCGGACCGGGCCGGCAACGTCGTCATCGTCCTCGCCCCGCCCGTCCTGTCCTACGCGGACGCGGTCGCCCTGGTCGACCGGGTGGCGGGCGTCATGGTCGTCTGCGACCCGCGCGAGGTGCACCGCAGCGACCTCGAACGCATCCGCGAGATCATCGGCGCCTCCGGCGGCGCCGTCCTCGGCGCGCTGCTCCACCCCGGCCACAGGCGGCTGCGGCGCGCGGAGCGACGGGCGAAGCCGTCCCGACGCCGGGGCGGTGGCGGCGGCCCCGCCCCCACCGCCGGGCCGGACGCTCCCGAGACCACCGGCGATCCCACCGAGACCCTCGGCCTGCGCGCCTTCACCCAGCCGGCCGCGCGCAGGTGAGAGCCCGTACCGCCGTCCTCTGCTCGGTCGCGGACCAAGGTGTGGCGGCGCTCACCAACATCCTGGTGCTCCTCGCCGCCGCCCGGCTCTCCACCGTCGCCGACTTCGCCCGCTTCTCCGCGGTCTACCTGGTCTTCACGGTGCTCCTCGGCGTCGCGGGCGCGTACACCGGGCAGCCGCTGGTCCTCAAGCGCGGCGCGGGGGAGGAGACCCGGGGCGCCTGCCGGTCCGCGCTCGCCTTCACCGTCCTCGCCTCGGCCGCCCTCGGCACGCTGCTCGCGGCGGTCTGCGTCCTCGTCCCCGGCGACACCGCCCGCGCGCTGATGACGCTCGGCCTCGTGCTGCCCGTGGTGCTGGGACAGGACGCGGGACGGTACGCCTTCGCCACCCTCCAGCGCCCCCATCTCGCCCTGACCGCCGACCTGTTGCGGCTCGCCTGCGTGCTCGGGGCGCTCGCCGCGCAGGAGTACGGGGCGTCCCCGGCCCGCCTGATCGCCGCCTGGGGCCTCTCCGCACTGCCCGCGCTGCTCCTGTCCGCCGCCCTCCTCCACCGGGCCACCGCCGGGGCCCGGACCCGACTGCGCCCGATGCTGCGGCGTGGCCATCTCGGACAGCGCTTCACCGTCGAGTTCGGCGTCGGCAACGCGACCGGTCAGCTGTCGGTCCTCGGCCTCGGCGCGGTCGGCAACCCGCTCCTCGTCGGTGCGCTGCGCGGGGCGACCACCCTGTTCGGACCGCTCAACGTGCTCTATACCTCGGCCACCTCCTTCGGCCCCCCGCTGCTCGGCCGCATCGGCGACGAACGCCGGCGGGTCCGGGCCACCGCCGCCCTCGCCGCCGTCCTCGCGGCGACCGCCGCGCTCTGGACCACCGTGCTCGCCCTGCTGCCCGCGCGCGCCGGACGCGAACTGCTCGGCGACACCTGGCCCACGGCCGCCGCCCTGCTCCCGGCGACCGGCAGCCAGTACGCGGCGATGGCCGTCGGCACCTGCGGGCTGCTCGCCCTGCGCATGCTCGACCCGCGCACCACGCTCTCCATCCAGGTCGTCTTCTCGCTCACCGCCGTGGCGCTCCTGGCGGGCGGTTACGTCATCGGGGGCGTCCCGGGCGCCGCCTGGGGGCTCGCCCTGGGCTCGCTCTGCAAGGCCGCCGCGACCTGGACCAGAGTGGCCCGGCTCCGCCGCCGGGGGCCCGCGCCCCAGGGGCCCGTCAGCGCCGACGCGCTGCCCGCTGCTCCCTGAACGTGGTGATCAGCATCAGGCACAGCGCCGCGATGGCCAGCTTCCCCACCGCCTGCAACAGCGGCCCGCGCAGCAGGATGAAGGTGTACCCGGCGATCAGCGGGGCCGCGATCGCCAGCACGCTTCCGGGCCCCGGCCCCGCCCGGGTGACCGCGAGCGCGTACCTGCGGTCGGTACGGGCCGACGCGTAGCCGATCAGCGCCATCCCGCCGACCATCCCGGCCGGGCCGAGATCGACCCAGAACTCGGTCCACAGCGGCGCCGAGAGGTTGGTCATCCGCAGCCCCATCCACTGCCCGACCCGGACCCCGGTGTCCTCCGGCTTCCCGCTCCACACCGCACGCGGCACGAAGAACAGCGCCGAGCCCGTCAGCTGGCGGCCGTAGGTGTGCCCCCGGGTGTCCACCCACGAGATGGTGTTGGCGAACATCACCATCTGGTCGTAGTCCTTGGTCACCAGCGGATCGAAGACCGAGGCCGACTGCACGGGCCGCTCGCCCCCCTCCTCGTACCGGAACTTGTCCGCGTACGGGAACACCACCAGCGCCCCCACCACCCCCGTCGTCAGCACCGTGCGGTAGAACGCCGCACTGCTCGGGAACGCGGTGAACACGAACGCCATCAGCACCGTCAAGAACCAGTAACGGGCGTTGGAGACCGGGTTGTTCACCACGAGGTTCAACGCCGCCAGCGCCACCCACACCAGCACCGTCGACGGGGTGCGCCGGGCGCGCCGGGACGTCGCCAGCCGACGGGTGTAGAACAGCAGCGCCAGCAGCGCCGGGACCTGGCCGAAGCCCTTGATGAACGCCGAGCCCACATTGGACCCCTCCGTCACCACCCCGCTCGCCGCGACGGTCTCGTTGATCTCCTGCCGGCTGGAGAAGAAGACCGCGGGCCCGCCCAGCTTCAGCACGTAGAACGCGCTCGCCGCGAAGGCCAGCAGCACGAGGAGCCGCAGCCGCACCGGATGCGCCCGGGCCGGCCCTCCGCCCGAGTCCCGTGCGGAGGGGGTACGGCGGCGCAGTGGACGCCGTGAGGCCAGCAGCGCCCCCAGGTCGTAGGCCGCACACCCCACCAGGATCATCGCGATCGCGGTCACCAGGTCCTGGCGCGGCCCCACCATCGGCGTCGGCGTCTGCCCGATCACCACCTGGGCGAACGGCGCCACGCCCATCGCGATGTACACGAACATCCAGAAGACGCCCTGGAGCAGCCGCCGCCGGGTCGAGAGGATCATCGTCGCCAGCCGGGCCCCCGCATAGCAGGTCAGCACCAGCTGGAGCCAGTACGCCGTGTCCCGGACCCCGGTGCCGGGCTGGGCGGCGATCACCGCGGGCAGGAAGCAGACCAGCCCCAGGATGAGCGGCACGGACAGCGCCCGCGACAGCATCGACCAGGCGATCGGCCGCTCGGGCGGCTCCGGGGGGCCGCCCGGAGCTCCCGGCCGCGCCGGACGAGCGGCCGCGCGGTCCACCTCCCCCCGCGCCGACGTGTGCACCGACGTCATGCGCCCCCCAGGGATCAGTGAACCGCTGGACACTCTAACGAATCCGCCCACTTGAGGAAGACCGATGGCTACTCTGTGAACAAGTGGCCGTGATCGAGGGGAACTCCGGTGAAAATCCTGCATGTTGTCACGCTCCACACTCCGGACCACGCCTTCGGCGGTCCGACCCGGGTGGCGTTCAACCTGTCCAGGGTCCAGCGGGCGGCCGGGGACGACGCCCGTGTCATGGCCCTCGGCGACGGCTTCCCCGACGGTGAACTGCCCCGCCACGTGGAGGGAGTTCCGGTCCACCTCTTCCAGGCGCGGCACCTGCTCCCGATGTTCGAGGTCAGCGGCATCACCTCCGCGGCGCTGCTGAACACCGCGCGCCGCATGATGCGCGGCGCGGACCTCGTGCACGTCCATCTGATGCGGGACCTGGTGACCCTGCCCGCGGCGCTCCTCGCGCTCGCGACCCGGACGCCCCTGGTCGTCCAGACCCACGGCATGATCGACCCCACCGAGAAGAAGGTCGCCCAGCTCACCGACCTGCTCGGGGTCCGCAAGGTGCTGCGCGACGCCGACGCCGTCCTGCACCTCACCGAGATGGAGCGGGTCGACGTGAACGCCGTCGCCGCCCCCGTCCCGCTCACCCGCACCGTCCGGCTGGTCAACGGGGTGCGCCCGCAGGAGCGCAAGCCCGCCCGCGCCCCCGGCCGCCCGCCCACCGTGCTCTTCCTCGCCCGGATCCAGGAGCGCAAGCGGCCCGAGGACTTCGTCGCCGCGATGCCGCACGTCCTCGCCCGCCACCCGGACGCCCGGTTCGTGCTGGCCGGGCCGGACACCGGCGCGCTGGCCGGCACCCTCGCCCTCGCCCGGAAGCTGGGTGTGGCCGACTCCCTTGACCACGTTGGCCCGTTGGAGCACGATCAGGTCCTGGCAGCCGACCGCGAGGCCGATGTGTATGTGCTGCCGGCGATCGAGGAGCCGTTCCCGGTCTCGGTGCTGGAGGCGATGTCGGTCGGCACCCCGGTCGTCATCACCCGCACCTGCGGGCAGGCCCCCGATGTGGCCGGGGCGGGGTCGGGCCGGGTCATCGACAGCCGGGTCGGCGAGGACGCGGCCAACGCCCGCAAGGTCGCCGACGCGATCCTGGAGCTGCTGGAGCCGGAGGCCGCCGAGCAGGCGGGCAAGGCCGCCTGGGAGCTGGTGAACGAGCGGTTCACCATCGAGGCCGTCACCGCCACCCTCCGGCGGACCTACGAAGACGTGGTCCGCCGGAGGCGGGGGTGGTGAGCGCCGATCTTGTCAACGCGTCGGCGTCTCCCTCGACTTGAGGGCGATCTGCCAGCGGTAGAAGCTCATCGCCAGCGCGAAGTCGAGACCCGCCCGGCCGTCCAGGAAACCCCGCTTGTAGAGATACATGTAGGCGAAGGACACCACGGGCTTGAACGGCGCCTTGTGGAACAACTGCCCCTGGCGCGACTTGACCTGGCGCACCTGCTCCTTCACCTCGGGGTGCTGCTCCAGCCATGCCTCCCAGTCCGAGTAGCGGTTGTGCCGCTCGAACCAGGCGGTCACCGGATCGAGGTCCTGGTGCTCGATCGGGTGGGTGAGCGTCCCCACCGTCGCCGCGACCGGCTGGTAGTGGCCCTCCACCTCACCGATGCCCGGGGCGTCGAGGTCCCCGACCTCCGGGTAGTGGGAGCGGGTCCGGTCGGTCAACGACCGCTTGCGGATGGTGTATCCGTGCCGCAGCCGCTTTCCCGAGAACCAGTAGCCGAGCGGGATGTCGTACGCGGCCGGCTTCGGGGCCGCCGGGTCCCGGAAGGTCGCCCGCAGCTCGGCCAGCAGCCCGGGGCTGAGCCGCTCGTCGCCGTCCAGGAGCAGGATCCAGTCCAGGTCGGTGCGGACGTTCTCCAGGCACCACTGCTTCTTCCGCGGGTGGCCCCCGTCCCAGGTGTACGTCATCACCTCGGCCCCGCACTCCTCGGCGATCTTGACGGTGTCGTCGGTGCTGTGGGAGTCCACCACCACGACCGCCTCGAAGTGGCCGAGCACCGATCTCACCGCCTCCGCGATGTTCAGGCCCTCGTTCTTCGTGGGGATCGCCACGGCTATCGGCAGCTTCGGCTTTCCTGCGGTCATCCCTCGGCTCCTTCGGGCAGCCAGGCGTAGCAGCCTGTGGAGGTGAACGTGCGGGCGGACTTCGGGATCGTGATCGTGCGGGAGACGCCGGTGTCGGACGTGCCCGAGGACAGCTCCTTGCCGCCGGCCCCGGCGATCTGCCAGGAGCAGCCCGTGGTGGGGGAGGCCGACCGGTAGACGCCGGGCCGGAGCTTCTTCCCGGTGTGCGTGCCGTCCGGGTAGGCGTACGCGGCCTCGTCCACCAGGTCCTGGTGCTGGGGGCAGAGCCCGGCGACCGCGTCCGCCGCGTCCGGGATCTCGCCCGTCGCGACGGCGCCGACGGCGGTGTCCCGGTCGGCCTTGACCAGATAGCGGAGCTTGTCGCACGCCTCCTGGCCGGTCTGGAGCACGGCGGCAGGGTCCATGCCCTGGGGCACCCGGTCCGCCAGATACTCCTTCTGCTTCTTCGTGAACGTCCCGGTGGCCGGGGTGATCTCGTCGGCCGGTGTCTTCGGGCCCGTGGCGGGAGCGGACGGGCCGACGGCCTCCGGGGCCTCGGGCTCCCCGGCGGTGGGCGTGGCGGGTGGGGTGGGCGTGCCGGCGGACGGGCCGGGGGCGGCGGGCCCGGAGGCCGCGGGGCGCTGGGCGCCCGCGGCCTCCGGACCGTTCCCGCCGGCGGACGAACCGCAGGCGGCCAGCGTCGCCGTCGTCATGACGACGACGGCGCCGGCCAGGAACGGGTTCCTCATCGGATCAGCCATTCCTCAGGGCGTAGTGCGCGCTGACCTGCGAAGCGCTCAGCGTGGTCGGGTAGACGGCGGTCTCGTCGATCTGCCCGGCGAAGAAGTTGCTCGTCGGGCGGCTCGGCCAGCCGGACAGGTTGTCCCCGCCGACCCGCCAGTAGCCGGGGTTGCCGTCGTTGCCGGAGACCAGGATGTTCGACGCGCGCAGCTGCCCGTCGACGTACAGCGCCATGCCCTGCCCGAAGGGGCCCTGGGTGGCGACGACGTGGTGCCACTGGCCGTCGTTGTAGGCGGCCGGGGTGGTGACGGTCCGTGCCCCACTGCTCTGGACGCCGAACACGAGCCGCCCGTCGTCGCGCATGTAGACGTTCTTGTCCTGACGGGTGCTGTTCTGCTGCGTCTTGTTCCCGAAGCCGATGATCTTGCCGCCCCGGGTGGTGGTGGTTCTGATCCAGGTCTCCACCGAGAACCGGCCCGGCGCGGCGTGCAGCCGGTTGCTGTACGCGTATTCGTCGGTGCCGTTGAAGCCGATCGCCGTCGAGGGCCCGGCGACCGCCGCCGGGGTCTGCCGGTAGGCGGGGCCGTTGCGCAGGAAGCCGTTGTTCAGATTCCCGCTGCTGTCGTGGGCGAAGGTGGACGTGCCCTCGTCGTAGCGCCAGTAGAGGCCCGCCCCGTCGGACCTGACCCGGGCCGGATAGGCCTCCGTCGCGTCCTCCACGGTCGCGGACTGCGCCGGGGACTTCGCGCTGGTGTTGATGCCGTCGCTCGCGGTGATCCGGTACGAGTGGGTCGCGCCCGGCGCGACGTCGGTGTCCGTCCAGGTCAGCTGGGGCCGGTCCCAGAAGACCGAGTATCCGGTCGTCGTGTGGACCGGGGTGTTCGAGCCGTCCTTGTAGATCCGGTAGGTCAGTTCACCGTCGTCGGTGTCGAAGCTGGTCTGCCAGTTCACGTCGATCCGCCCCGGGGTCAGCGTGGACAGGCTGACGTTGGGCACCCAGGGCGCGCCCGTGTCGGGGCCGTCCGCGAACCGGGTCAGACCCTGCTGCCGGTCGCCGTTGACCGTGGTGAACTCGCCGCCCACCCAGAGGTAGTGGCGGCCTCCGCTGCTCGCCTGGCTCATCACGCGCGGCCCGACCGGCTCGCCGATGCCGTCGTTGGTGTCCGGGAACCAGGGGAGCAGCTCGGGGTCGTCGACCGACTGGGCCAGCAGGTGTTTGCGCGGCTGGTCGGGGAAGGACCCCATGCTGGCGCAGTCGTGGGCGTGGCTGCCGCTGTACAGCACGCCCGAGTGGACCAGCACCGCCTGGGTCGCGCCGAGGCAGGTGTCCCGCCAGCGCTGGTCGAAGTCGTCGAGATCCAGTGCGATCCGGCCGTCGAACACTCCGCCGCCGGTGCCCTCGTTGGCGGTGTAGAAGCCGGAGGCGTCGGTGGTGATGTCCTGGACGGTGGAGTTGTCGTGGATGAATCCCGGGTAAGACTTGGTGAGTTGACCGGTGGTCGCGTCGACCACGGCCAGGGCGTGGGTGTTCGTTCCGTTGATCCGGAAGAAGTCCCCGCCGAGCAGCACGTGTTGCCCGTCCGGGGTCACCTCGATCGCCCGGGCGACCTCGTCGGCGTTGGCCGTGAAGGGCAGCAGCGAGGCTCCGGTCGTGACGGCGGCGAAGTGGTTCCTGGTCTGCCCGCCGACCGTGGTGAAGTCGCCGGCCAGATAGACCGTGTCGTCGGTGACGGCGAGCCCCCGCACGGTCGCCGAGACTCCGATCTTGAAGGTGTTGCTGACCGTGCAGCTCTCGGTGTCGATCGCCGCGATGTTGCTCACCCCGACGCCGTTCACCGCCCCGAACTGGCCGCCCGCGTACAGGGTCCCGCCGTCCGGGGACAGCGCCAGGGCCCGGACGGTCGCGGTCCCCGAGGAGATGGTGAAGGACAGCGAGCAGCCGGTGGGCGCCCCGGTCGCCGCGTCGAACGCGGCGAAGTTCACCGCGGGCTGTTCGTCCGTTCCGGGGGCGGCGGTGGGGGGCCGCAGGGTCGAGAAGGTGCCGCCCGCGTAGACGACGCCGTCTCCGGCGGCCATCGACCAGACGATGCCGTTGGTCTGCCAGGTGGTGAGGTCGTCCGCGGTGATGGCGACCGGTGGTGTCAGCGCCGCCGCCGGAGAGGTCCCGGCCGCGGTCGCGGTCAGGGCTCCGGCCAGCAGGCCGAGAGCGGCGGAAGCGGCCCGTACACGGCCGCGTCCTCCGGTTCTCTGCCCCGTACTTCCGTTCATCATTCAGCTCCGAAGGTGAGATTCGAGCTGCGGCCTGGAGGCCGCGGATCCTGCCTCGCCCGACCGGAAGCGCGGGACTGTCCGTCCCGCCGCCGGTCGGGCGAGTGAGTAGGCGGAGCCGAGGGCTCCGCCCGGTGCCGGCGCGGTGAGCTCCACCGACGGGTCGGTGGAGACGGCGGTCGTGCCGGTGATCTTCCCGAGCGCGGGCGCGGCTGGCGCCGGCCGGGAGTTGGGGGCGACCGACGAGGCGGTCCGAGCGCCGGTGAACGGCATCGCGCGGCCGTCGTCGGTGGAGGCGGCCGTGGGGCCGGACGGGTCCGCCGGGCGTACGCGCGGGAACGTGCCGCCCGGCCCGTTCACCTGTCCACCCGGACGGCGGCGCCGCTCAGCTGGTCGTCCAGTCGGCGGATGTCGGCGTCGACCATGATGCGGGCCAGCTCGCGCGACCTCACCTCGGGCTTCCAGCCCAGCAGCCGCTCGGCCTTCGACGCGTCTCCGATCAACGCGTCGACTTCGCTGGGGCGTTCGTACTTCGGGTCGTACCGCACGTGCTCGTGCCAGTCCAGCCCGGCGTGCTCGAAGGCGAACTCCACGAACTGCCGGACGCTGACGCCCTCGCCGGTGGCGACCACGTAGTCGTCCGGGGTGTCGCACTGGAGCATCCGCCACATGGCGTCCACGTACTCCGGCGCGTACCCCCAGTCCCGGACCGCGTCCAGATTGCCCAGGTGCAGCCGGTCCTGGAGACCGGCCTTGATCCGGGCGACGCCCCGGGTGATCTTCCGGGTCACGAAGGTCTCGCCCCGGCGCGGCGACTCATGGTTGAAGAGGATCCCGTTCACCGCGAACATGCCGTACGCCTCGCGGTAGTTGACCGTGGCCCAGTAGGCGTAGACCTTCGCCACGCTGTACGGGCTGCGCGGGTGGAACGAGGTGTCCTCGTTCTGCGGGGGCGGGCTGGCGCCGAACATCTCGGAGGACGAGGCCTGGTAGACCCGGGTCTCGATGCCGCTGGCCCGTACCGCCTCCAGGAGCCGGATGGTGCCGAGGCCCGTGACGTCACCGGTGTACAGCGGGGCGTCGAAGGACACCCGCACATGCGACTGCGCGCCCAGGTTGTAGACCTCGTCGGGCTGGATGTCGCGCAACAGGTTCACCAGGGCCACCCCGTCGGACAGGTCCGCGTGGTGCAGGACGAAGGAGCGCTCCGGCTCCTCGGGCCCCTGGTAGATGTGGTCGATCCGCTCGGTGTTGAAGCTGGAGGAGCGGCGTATGAGGCCGTGCACCGTGTACCCCTTGTCGAGCAACAACTCGGCCAGATACGAACCGTCCTGGCCGGTCACTCCGGTGATGAGCGCGGTCTTCGCCACGATTCCCCCTTCTCTGCTGATCGCCTCGGCGGCGACGTTCACCGACATATCTGAATTGGGGCGTTCTGCGGCGAAGTGTCACCGCAGTCCCTTTCTGCTGGCACAATCCGAGCCATGACGACCGAACTTCCCGTCCCTTCCCAGGAATCCGACCGCTCCCTACTGCGGCCCGGCTCCCGCATATTCGTCGCGGGACACCGCGGCCTGGTCGGCTCGGCGGTGGCCCGCCGCCTCGCCGACGACGGCCACGAGGTGCTCACCCGCGGCCGCGACCTCCTCGACCTGCGTGACGCCGCGCGGACCGGGGCGTATCTGAAGGAGGTGCGCCCGGACGCCGTGGTGCTGGCCGCCGCCAAGGTCGGCGGGATCATGGCCAACAGCACGTATCCCGTGCAGTTCCTGGAGGACAACCTGCGCATCCAGCTCAGCGTGATCGCCGGTGCGCACGCGGCCGGGGTCGAGCGGCTGCTCTTCCTCGGCTCGTCCTGCATCTACCCCCGGCTCGCGCCCCAGCCGATCCGGGAGGACGCACTGCTCACCGGCGAGCTGGAGCCCACCAACGAGGCGTACGCCCTCGCCAAGATCGCCGGAATCGTCCAGATCCAGTCGTACCGGCGGCAGTACGGCGCCTCCTACGTCAGCGCCATGCCCACCAATCTCTACGGGCCCGGCGACAACTTCGACCTGGAGACCTCGCACGTGCTGCCCGCGCTGATCCGCCGCTTCCACGAGGCGCGGCGGGACGGGGTACCCGAGGTGACCCTGTGGGGCTCCGGCTCCCCGCGCCGTGAGTTCCTCCATGTCGACGACCTCGCCGCCGCCTGCGTCACCCTGCTGGAGGCCTACGACGGCGACGAACCCGTCAACATCGGCTGCGGCGACGACCTCACCATCCGCGAACTCGCGGAGACGGTCCGGGAGGTGACGGGATACCGGGGCAGCATCGGCTGGGACACGTCGAAGCCCGACGGAACGCCCCGCAAGCTGCTCGACGTCACCCGCCTCTCCTCCCTCGGCTTCACGCCGCGGATCCCGCTGCGCGACGGCATCGCCCGCACGTACGCCTGGTGGCTCGGCCAACTCCAGCCCGCACAGTGACCGTTCGCCGCCGCCGAACGGTGTCCCGCGGCGGCGAACCGGCTGTGTTCCTCGCATCCGCACGCCCCCGCCCTCAGTAGGCCCCGCGGCCGTCGGTGACGGCGCGCACGGTGCGGGCGAGGAGTCCCATGTCGGCGGCGACCGACCAGTTGTCGACGTACCAGAGATCGAGCGCGACGGTCTCCTGCCAGGTCAGATCGGACCGGCCGCTCACCTGCCACAGCCCCGTGAGACCCGGTTTCACGGCGAGCCGGCGGTGCTCCCGCTCGTCGTAGCGCGAGGCCTCCTCCGGCAGCGGCGGCCTCGGGCCCACCAGCGACATCTGGCCCAGCAACACGTTGACCAGCTGCGGGAGTTCATCGATCGACGTCCGCCGCAGCAGCCGCCCGACCGGTGTCACCCGCGGGTCGCCGCGCATCTTGAACAGCGGGCCGTCCGCCTCGTTGGCCGCGGCCAGCCGCGCCTTGAGGTCCTCCGCGTCCGCCACCATCGTGCGGAACTTCCACATGGTGAACGGCCGGTTGTGCTGCCCCTGCCGGACCTGCCGGTGGAAGACGGGCCCCCGCGAGGACAGCCGGACGCTGAGCGCCACCGCCAGGAGCAGGGGCGTCAGGGCCAGCAGTCCGAACAGGGCCCCCGTGCGGTCCAGCACGTCCTTCAGCACCGCCTGCGGCCCCCCGCGCAGCGGCGGCGCGATGTGCAGCAGGGTGAGCCCGGCCGCGGTGGCGGGACGCACCCGCTCGGCCGCCACCCCGGTCAGCTCCGAGACCACGGACAGGGCGACGCCCCCGTCGTGCAGCCCCCAGCCGAGCCGGCGCAGCCGGTCCCCGGTCAGCTGGGGCCCGGGAGCCACCAGCACCAGGTCCGCCGCGTGGGCGTAGACCCCGCCGAGCACCGTCGACACGTCGTCGTCGGCCGGGCAGGACGCGAGGCGCCCCGGCACCTGCACCCCGTCCAGCTCCAGCCGGGCGGTGCCCACGGGTATCGCGGCTACCAGTCGATAGCCGTGGTCCGTACCGGAGTTGAGCAGCTCGGCCGCCCGGCCCACGCCCGAGGCCTCGCCGACCAGCAGCACCCTGCGGACCCGGTTACCCCGTCGTCCGGAGCGCTGCCACCGGCGCAGCCCCGCCACCGCCGTGGCGATGAGCAGCCCCGGTGTCACGGCCACGACGGCCGTGGCCGGGTCCACCGGGCTCCCCGCCGCGGTGTGCAGGACGGCCAGCAGGCCGATGAGCACGAGCCAGTCCCCGACCGGGCCGAGCGCGTCGCCGGGCCCGGTCCCCGGCCGGTCCGTGTACCGCCCCCGGACGCAGCGCAGCCCGGCCCAGAGCAGCCCCGCCACCACGGCGGCCGCCACCGGGCGGGGCTGGTCGCCGGCGCGCAGCAGCAGCCAGGCCGGACCGGTCAGGCCCAGCAGGTCGGTCAGCGCGGCGAGGGCCGGGCCGGGGGCCGGCTTCCGCCGGGCCGGCGCCCGGCCGGCCGGGTCGCGCTGTGCTGTCGGGGCCCTCCACAGTTGTTCCAGGGCCGCCGTGCGGTTCCGGGACGCGGCGGTGCGGGGGCGCGGTGCGCCCCGGAGCCCCACCGGCCCGGTCAGGTCGGTATCAGGTATCTCGACATGCCCCATGAACCCCCCAGTCACAGTCACACCCCCACAAACGGGGCGCATCCGCCGATCCCATGGACTGACGGATGCGCCCTCGCTCGGTGCACGATATCCACACACGTGCCATTTCGCTGGAGTTCTCGTGAAGTTCAGACGGCTCGTTCCAGAGGCCGCCGATCGGCCGGAACCATCCGATGTCGCCTTGTGGGTAAGGATGTTGAGGGAGAGGCCGACCGGCAAGCGCTTGTGCCGGGCGGTGCCCGGGGCGCGGCCCGTGGGCCCCCGGCCCCGGAGCGCCGCGGCGGGAACGCGTGAACCCCCTGGCCGGCGGTGTGCCGGGCCAGAGGGTTCGCGGATCGGCCCGCCCGCCCCGCGGGGTGGGGTGCGCTGCTACGGGGTCAGGACGCGCCGTCCGCGCGCCTCCTGGTGCGCCGGTGGATCAGCAGCCCGGTGCCGACGAGTGCCGCTGCCACGAGTGTTGCCGACATCACCGTGATTCCGGTGGCGGCCAGGCTGCCGCCGCCGGACGTGGTGGCGGCCCCGGTGCCGCCGCCGACCGTGGAGCCGGTGCCGCCGGACGCGCCGGAGTCACCGGACGCGCCGGCGCCGTCGGCCGTACCGGTGGAGCCGGAGCCCCCGGTGGTGGAGCCGCCGCCCGACCGCGTACCGCCCTCGCCGTCTGCCGCACCGGAACCTGTCGTACCGTCACCTCCGGTGCTGCCGCCGCCGGTCGTGCCGTCGCCGCCGCCCGTCTCCCCGCCACCGGTGGCTGCCGCGGTGACGGTGAGCGTCGCGGCCGAGGTGCGGGTGGTGCCGACGTCGTTGCGGAACTCGGCGCGGTAGCGGTAGCCGTCCTGCGCCGTTCTCGCGGTGAACGTGAGGGCCGGCCCGGTCGCGCCCTCGACGTCCCTCCAGGTCTGCGCGCCGTCGGCGCTGACCTGCCAGCGGACCGCGGGCTCAGGGGAGCCCTCCGCCGCCGCGTCGAGGGTGACTTCCTCGCCGTCCTCGGCCGCCAGGTCGGCGGGCGCGCGGGTCACCAGCGGCGAGACCTGCCGGACCAGCTTGGTGATCTTTCCCTCGGCGGGGCTCGTCACGAAGACGGTGGCCCCGCCCGGTTCGACGGCGAGCGAGGCCGCGCCGGACTGGGAGTGGTTGCCGGGCAGTGTCAGGTCCTTCGCGGCGACGGCGAAGTCACCGGTGTCGTACACGGTCAACGTGCCGTTGTTGTCATTGGCCGGATCGGAGAGGTCCCCGCCGTCCTGCCAGACGACGTAGGCCCGGCCCGTCACCGCGTCGAAGGCGGCGTCGCGGGCCAGGTCCTCGCCGACGAGCGTCTTGAGCGGCTTGCCCGCGGCGTCGAGGACCAGCACGGACCGGTTGACGCCGACCCACACCGCGCCGGTGGCCGGGTCCGTCTCGGTGAATCCGGCCATGCCCTGGGCTCCGGGCAGTTCGAAGGACGCGGTGACCGCGAACGACGCGAGGTCCACCCGGTGCAGCTGCCCGGCCGCGAAGTCGCTGAACCAGAGCGTGCCCCTGGCGGGGTCGGCGGCGAACTGCGTGCCGCCGGGGAGGGTGAGGCTCCGGGTCGCCGTTCCGGTGGCCCGGTCGATCTCGGAGAGCTTCGCGCCCTGGGCGACCAGCACCGTGGCCGGGGTCGTACCCGGGGCGATGTCGGTGATGGTGGACCCGGTGAGCCAGACGCCCGAGGCCTTCTCGTCACCGGCCTTGGCGCTCCCGACGCCCCGCAGCGGGTAGTTGTAGACGACGCCGTCGCCCGGCAGCGGTCCCGCGATGCGGGCGGCCGCCGAGGCGCGCACCTCCCCGGTGGGTCCGGGGGCCTGGCTGATCCAGCTCTCGGCCTTGCCGTCCTCGGGGTTCAGCACATGCAGCCCGCGCTCGTCGACGTCCGCGGTGTCGGGCAGGTTGTCCGCGCCGACGTACAGCTTCTCCGAGTCGGGGTGCAGCAGCAGGTCCAGCGGCTTGCCGGCCGAGGTGAAGTCGGCGGCGGCCTTGTAGGAGACGGTCCCCGCGGGCACGTCGACGCCCTCGCCCGGTTCGCCCGGCTCCTGGCCCGCGAAGGCGACGGGTACGCGGACGTCCTGCGACCGGTCGCCGCCGGCGCGGTGGTCGGCCCGGGTGACGAGGGAGCAGGCCACCGCGGCGCAGTCGAGGCCGTCGCCCTTCGCCGAGATCTCGATCTCCACGTCGAAGGTTCCGCCGGGCCCGAAAGCGCGGGCGAGGTCGCCCTCGTAGGGGTCGCCCGGGGGCACGATCCACTGCGAGGTCTTCGAGCCGCCGCTCATGTCCGCGCCGCCCAGGCAGGGGGAGGGCACCCGGTCGTCGCCGTTGTCCTTGCACAGGGCGACGTAGATGCCGGATCGGAGGCCGTACCCCTCGCCGGTGACCCGGATCTCCTCGCCGGCCGGGTCGAGGCCGGTGGTGGCCGAGACGGTCAGCTTCTGCCCCTGGGGGCCGGTGGCCGTCTTCGGGGTGCCGGAGTCGGCGCTGACGGCCGCGGCCGTGGGGACCGCCGCGAGCAGCAGGGCGGCGACGGCCGCCGTACCCGCCCGGCGTCCGAGTCTGCGGCGACCGCTCGGCGGGGTGCCGGGAGCGGTGCCCGGAGTGGATGTCATGTCATTCCTCGTCACGACGCGGGGGAGCCCGGTCCCGGCACGAGCGGCCGGAACCGGGCGAATGGCTGAGCTGCCCAAGGGAGTTGAGCAGTGCTGGACTGCACGGATCTGTGCGGTACTGCTCGCGGCCGGTCGGCGTTACACGAAGCTGACCGGCGCGTGGACGTCGTACTTGCGGTCGTTGGTGTCGGTGTGGTCGGCGCGGGTCACGATGGCGCACTCGACGGTGTCGCCGCAGACGTTCCCGCCGCCGAGGTCGGCCTTGACGTGTATCCGGACGCTGAAGGTGCCGCCCGCGCCGAACGGTGAGGTGTTGGGCAGGCCGCCGCCCAGGCCGGACACCCAGTGCGAGGCGCCGGTGGTGCCGGACTGGTCCTGGCCGCCGAGACACGGGGAGGGCTTGTTGGCGCCCTGGGCGCCGTTCACCACGCACAGGCTCACGTAGACGCCCTGACCGGCGTTGTAACCGCTGCCGGTGACGGTGATGTTGGCGCCCGCGGCGGCCGCGGTGTCCGGTCCGGAGAGCGACAGGTTGTAGGTGGCGCCCCCGTCGGTGACCGTACGGGTACCGGTCGCGGCGGCGGCGGGGGAGGCGAAGGTCAGGGCCAGCGCGGCGGCGGCGAACGCGGCGAGGCCCGTGCGGGCGACGGTACGGGTGGAGGGAACAGCACTCATGCGATGAGCACCTTTCTCGGCATCGGTAACCAGAACCACGGACACCCAGTCGACTTAGGTAAGGCATACCTAAGTCGATGTCTGTTGGGTTGTCAACAACTCTGCTGCCCGCGGGTGCTGTTCACGGATGGCGGTTCATGGGCGGTGCGGCATGGTGGTGCCCACGGGTGATTCCGGTCGGCCGGTTCCGTGCGGTTCCGGCCGGCGGCAGGGCCTGCTCGGTCCAGCGGTCCTTCCCGGTCGGGGCGTGTGCCCCCCGCCGTGCTCGCCGGGCTCAGCGCACCCCGTCGGGCCGGAACTGCACACTGATGCGCGGTCCGACGGCCCGCGCGGTCTTGGGGATCGCGTGCTCCCACGTGCGCTGGCAGCTGCCGCCCATGACGATCAGGTCGCCGTGCCCGAGCGTCCTGCGGACGGGGGCGGGGCCCGGGTGGCGAGGCCGCAGCGCGAGGTGCCGGGGGGCTCCCAGCGAGAGGATCGCGACCATCGTGTCCTCGGTGCTCCCCCGGCCGATGGTGTCCCCGTGCCAGGCCACCCCGTCCCGCCCGTCCCGGTAGAAGCACAGCCCCGCCGTGGTGAACGGTTCGCCCAGCTCGGCCGCGTAGTGCTCGCCCAGCCCGGTGCGGGCGGCTTCCAGGGCCGGGTGCGGAAGGGGGTCGCGGCGGCCGAAGAAGGCCAGCAGCCGGGGGACCGCCACCACGCGCTCGTACATGACGCGCTGCTCGGCGCGCCAGTCGACCTCGCGGACCAGTGTCTCGAACAGGGTGTCCGCGCCCCGGAGCCACTGCGGCAGCACGTCGATCCAGGCTCCGTGCCCCAGGTCGGTGCGCCGCAGTCTGCTCAGGGGGCCGGTTTCGACCTCGGCCCCCTGGTCGAAAAGCGAGCTTTGCAGGTGTACGGCCATGGGGAGAGCGTAACGCGATTCGAGCAAGTGTGCGAATAACGTTCGAGGGGGGCGGGGCTCCTGCTCAGCCTTCCTCGACCGGATCGGCGCACTTGCCGCCGGTCACCCCCTTGCCCCGCGGCCGCGCGGATCACCCTGGGGCCTGGTCCCGGAAGTGCCGGCCCGCAGCCGCACCGTGGACCGGGGCCGTGTTCGGCTACCGTTCCCTCCGTACGAGCCGACGCCCCCATCCCCCGCTGTTCTCCGAGGAGTTGCCCCCATGCCGCAGATCACCGTCGACTACTCCGGCACGCTCGCTGCGGCCTTCGACCGACAGGCCTTCGCGCTCGCCCTGCACCCGATCGTCGTCGCCACCGTCGACGCCCGCCCGGAGGCCTGCAAGACCCGCTTCCGCCGCGTCGACGACTTCGTCGTCGGCGACCGGACCGAGGGCCACGCCGTCCTGCACATCGAGATACGCCTGCTCCACGGCCGCACCGACGAGACCAAGATCCGCCTCGCGAACGCCGTACTGGATCTGATCGCCGCGCGGGTCGAGCCGGCCGACGGCGTGACCCTGCACGCCTCCGTCGAGGTCCCCAACCTGGACGCGGCCTTCCGGAAGCGCTGAACGGGCACCGCGTGGGGTAGGTCGGGTGGGCAGGACCGGAAGGCCGGAACGTCGAGTGAGTGGAGTGCCAGACGTGCGTGGAGGCAGCGTCGCCGTGGTCGGCGGCAGCATAGCGGGGTGTGCCGCGGCCCTGGCCGCCTCGCGCGGCGGAGCTGAGCGGATCACCGTCCTGGAACGCGCCGATGCCCGGCTCCGTGACCGAGGGGTGGGAATCGCCCTCCACAGCGACCGCTACGAGGAGTTGAGGGAGGCCGGATACGTCGCCCCGGAGATGCCCTGGGCACCGCTGAGCCGGCGGGTGTGGAGCGTGCGGGACGGCGACGCCGAGCACGGCCGGGTCGTCGGCGAGCAGCCGTTCCCCTTCCGTGCCTACAACTGGGGCTCCCTGTGGAGCGAACTGCGCCGCCGGGTGCCCGAGGGGGTCTCCTACCGGCCCGGCGCGGTGGTCACCGGGGTCGAGCCGGACGCCGACGGGGTGACGCTGCGCCTCGCGGACGGCCACCGGGAGCACTTCGACGTGGTGATCGGGGCGGACGGATACCGCTCCGTCGTCCGCGGGGCCATGTTCCCCGGCGCGGACGCCACGTACGCCGGATACATCGGATGGCGCGGCACGTCTCCCGACGTCGCCGGCCTCCCGTCGGACGGCCACGACGCGCACAACATCGTCTTCCCCGGCGGGCACTGCGTGATCTACCGCATCCCGGACGGCGTCGGCGGACACCGGCTCAACTGGGTGCTCTACACCGCGCCCCCCGAGGCCGACGGCCTCCACCCCGGCCTGCGGGCCCCCACCTCCCTCCCGCCGGGGCGGCTCGACTCCGAGCTCACCGCGCACCTGAGAGCCCTGGTCGCGGACAACTTCCCGCCGTACTGGGCGGCCAGGGTGCTCCGCACCCCCGCCGAGACCACCTTCATCCAGCCCATCTACGACCTGGAGACGCGGCACTACACCTCGGGACGGATGGTGCTCGT
The DNA here is from genome assembly GCF_000377965.1 of Streptomyces sp. CNB091. Taxonomy (NCBI): domain Bacteria; kingdom Bacillati; phylum Actinomycetota; class Actinomycetes; order Kitasatosporales; family Streptomycetaceae; genus Streptomyces; species Streptomyces sp. CNB091. The sequence goes on along the minus strand of NZ_KB898993.1, from coordinate 258,669 downwards.
CGGTGACGCCGCCAGCGTCGCCCGGCCGCACATCGGCGGCGGCAGCGTGAAGGCGCTCCAGGACGCCACCGCCCTGGAGGCCGCCTGGACGGCCGGGCGCAGCTGGAAGGAGATCCTGGAGAGCTACGACGCCGGGCGCGGGCCCATCGGGTCGGCCATGGTCGCGCTCGCCCGCCGGATGGGCGCCGCGCAGGTCGAGCGGACACCCGACTGGTCCGCCATGGACCGGACCGCGTTCGACACGTGGTGGCAGGACCAGAACCAAGGCTCCGACCGGCGCAGCGGCTTCGGCGGCCACCGCCTGAAGGCCGGGTAGGCCTCCCGGGCGCGGGAAAGGGGGCGGGAAGGGGGCGCGGCTGGCGCGGCCCTGTGCCGCGCCGCGCCTCTTTCCCGCTCGCGTATCAGACCGCCGTCGGCGCCAGCTCCAGCGCCGCGTGCAGCGCGGTGCCGTCGGCGCGGGCGTCCGCGCCGTCCATGCGCAGCGTCGTCCGCCCCGAGGTGAGGACCGTGAGCGCCCCGGCGGACGCGACGGCCTGGGAGGGGCTGGGGGAGACCAGCAGGACGGCGATGCCCTCGGCCGCCAGCGTGGCCACCAAGTCGTGGACCTGCCGGACGAGCACCGGGGCGAGCCCCTCGGTCGGCTCGTCGAGGAGCAGCAGCCGCGGCGAACCGAGCAGGGCGCGGGCCAGCGCCAGCATCTGCTGCTCGCCGCCGGACAGCTCCGCACCCCGGTTGCCCCGGCGCTCGCCCAGCCGGGGCAACAGCTCCGTAACGCGCGCGGGGGTCCACACGCTGGGCCGCTCCGTGTCACCCCGGCGCGGGGGACGGTACGACAGCCGCAGGTGCTCGTCGACGGTGAGCCCGGCGAACACCCGGCGGCCCTGCGGTACGAGCCCGATCCCGGCACGGGCGATCCGGTGCGCGGGCTGCCCGGTCACCTCGCGGCCGTCGAGGCGTACGGTTCCGGCGCTGGGGCGCATCAGTCCGGCGACGGTGTGGACGAGGGTGGTCTTGCCAGCGCCGTTGTGGCCGACGACGGCGTGGACGGTGCCGGCGGGGACCGACAGGTCGAGCCCGTGCAGGACGGTGCCGCCGTGGTAGCCCGCGGTCAGGCCGGTGAGTTCGAGCATCGGGCGTCGGTCATCCTCTCGCCGGTGCGGCGGCCGGGCCCGCCGTCGAGCCGGTGCCGTGGTACGCGTCGCGGACCTCGGGATGCGCCAGAACCTCCTGGGTCGGGCCGGTGACGAGCAGCTTCCCGGCGGCCAGCACCGTGACGGTGGACGCGACCTGGGCGACCACCTCGACGTGGTGCTCGACCAGGATGACCGCGACGTCCGGAGGCAGACCGTCCAGGATGGCGAGCAGCCGGCCGATGTCGTCGTCGGTCAGTCCGGCCGCCGGCTCGTCCAGGAGCAGCAGCCGGGGGGCACCGGCCAGCGCGGCGGCGAGGTCGAGCATGCGGCGCTGCCCGTGCGAGAGCGTGGACGCCGGCCGGTGGGCGAGGTCCGCGAGACCGACGGTCTCCAGACCTCGGGCAGCGGACTCGGTGTGCAGCCGGTAGCGGGACGGGCTGCGCCAGGCCCCACGGCGCTTCGGGTGGTGCGGCCAACCGGCCAGGACGATGTTGTCCAGCACCGACAACTCACCGATCACCGAAGGCTGTTGGAAGCTTCGGGCGATGCCGAGACGGCTGCGCCTGGCGGTCGGCGTCCGGGTGATGTCGGCGCCGTCCAGGGCGATCGTGCCGTGGTCGGGCCGGTCCGTGCCCGCGATGAGATTGAGCAGAGTGGTCTTGCCGGCGCCGTTGGGACCGATGACGGCGTGCCGGGCGCCCGCCGGGAGCCGCAGGCTGACGTCGTCGACGGCGGTGAGGGTGCCGTACCGGCGGGTGAGCCGGGTGAGGTCCAGTACGGAGGGTTCCGGCGCTGCCGCGGTCGGTGCTGGTGTCATGGGGAGACCTTCCCGGCGGGGTGGGGGGCGGGCGGCGACGGGGGCCGGCCCCCGGTCACGGGAGCCTCGGACGGCGGCCCGCTCCCGCCGCCGGACCCACCGCGCAGCCCCGCGAGGCCGCGCGGCAACAGGTACACGGTGGCGACGAAGAGCACGCCGAGCAGCAGCGGCCCGTGGCCGGGCCAGGAACCGGCGACCCAGTCCCGGGTGGCGACGATGAGCCCGGCGCCCAGCAGGGCGCCGATCACGGACGTCGTACCGCCGATGACCACCGCCAGCAGAGCGAACGCCGCGATCTCGAACCCGACGTCGGCGGGGGCGAGATACTGCTGGACTGTCACCATCAGGGAACCGCCCACCCCGGCCAGCGCGCCCGCGCAGATGTGGGCCACCAACAGGTAGCGCCCCACGGGGTGCCCGGAGGCGCGCATCCGCGCCTCGGCACCCCGGGTGCCGGTCAGCAGCTTCCCCGCCGGGGAGCGCAGGACGAGCAGGGTGACGGAGACGGCGACGACGGCGACGACGAGCGCGTAGTTGTACAGCTGGCTCTCCTCCAGCATCTCCTCCCCGCCCCACAGCGCCCGGGTGGCCGGGAAGCCGACGAGCCCGTCGGCGCCGCCGGTCACGGACTTGAGCTGGTTGACGACCGCGCCGGTCAGCTCGCCGATGGCGAGCGTGATCATCAGGACGGTCGTGCCGCGGGCCCGGATCACCGCCGGCCCCACCGCCGCGGCGAAGACGGCGGCGGCGAGCGCCGAGAGGACGAGCTGCACGGGCCCCACCGTCCACCCCGCTTCCGCGAGGTTCGCGGTGGCGTACGCCCCCACGGCGAACGGCGCGGTCTGCCCGAGGGTGGGCAGTCCCGCGTAGCCGGTCAGGATGGTGACACTGACCGCGAGCAGCCCCAGGGCCAGGGCGGAACCCGCCAGCGAGATGCTGTACGCGTCGAGCAGGGCCGGCAGGGAGATCAGCACCACGAGCAGGACGAGCAGCGGAGCCGCCTGGCGCCATGCGGCCCCGCCCGGCAGCCGGCCGATCCGGACCGGCACCCGGCTCGCGTGCTCGCGGGGCGCCGCGCCGGCCCGGACCGCCCCGGCCACCTCCGCGGTCCGGCCTGCTCCCGACGCCCCTGCTGCCCCTGGCGGACTTGGCGTACCTGGCGTACCTGGCGTACCGGGTGTCCTCGGTGTCCCGCGCGGTCGTCGTCGCAGACGCCCGGCGAGGTGGTTCCGGAGCCGGGCGACCGGGTCCGGTCCGGGGTCCTCGGGGCCGTGCCCCGCGGTCGGTTCCGCGAAGCGGGAGCGCAGCACCAGCACCGCCGCCATCGCGGCGAAGAGCAGATACGGCGCCAGATCGGGTGCCAGCGAGACGCCCAGCGTCTGCACCTCGCCCACCGCGATCGCCGCGAAGAAGGTCGCCCACAGCGAGCGCAGCCCGCCGAGCACGACCACCACGAGGGAGAGCATCAGCACGTTCTCGGACGTACCGGGGCCGGGGCCGATGATCGGCGCCCCGAGCACGCCCGCCGCCCCGGCCAGCGCGCCGGCCGCCGCGAGGACGCCGGTGTGCACCGCCCGGGGGTTGCGTCCGGTGGCCGCGAGCATCTGCGGATCGTCGGCGGCGGCCCGTACCGCCGCACCCATCCGGGTCCGGGTCAGCACCCAGGTTCCGAACGCCGCGAGCAGCACCGCCATCACGATGAAGCAGAGCCGGTAGGCGGGGTAGCGGTGCCCCAGCAGCGTCACCGAGGAGTCGAGCGCCTCGGGCACGCGTACGGGAAGTTCGTCCGCACCGAAGAGCTGGATGAGCAGATCACCGCCGATCAGGGCGAGCCCGAACGTCAGCAGCGCCTGCGCGAGATGCCCACGCCGGGCGAGCGGAGCCGTCGCGGCGGACAGCCCCGCCCCGGCGACGCACGCCGCCGCGGTTCCGGCGGCCAGGCCGAGGGCGAGACCGCCCCAGGTCCCGTCGCTCAGCTCGGCCCCCGTGTAGGCGCCGATCGCGTACAGCGTGCCGTGCGACAGATTCAGCACACCCGCCGTGCCGAAGGCGAGACTCAGGCCGGCGGCGACCACGAACAGCAGCAGCCCGAAGGCCACCCCGTCCACCGCCGGTATGAGGTGGGCATCGAGGAGATCCACGTCAGCTGCCGAGCGTCGCCAGGTCCTGGACCATGACGTTGGCCAACTGGGCCCCGTCCGGCCGCACCTGGCGCAGGTACCACGTCTGCACCGGCGAGTGGGCCTTGTCGCCGAACTCCCAGGCGCCGCGCGGGCTGTCGATCTGGCCCAGACCCGCGATGGCCTTGTTGATGGTCCTCGACGTGACGTCGCCGTCCTTCGCCGCGTCGGCGATCGCCTTGTCCAGTACGGCGGCCGCGTCGTACGACGCCATCGCGTAGGTGGTGGGCTGCGTGTCGTGCTCCGCCGTCCAGTCGGCGGCGAACGTGCGGTTCGCCTCGTTGTCGAGGTCGGCCGCGTAGTTCAGGACCGAGTAGATGTCCTTCGCCGCCGCGCCCTGCGCCTGGAGCACGCTGCCCTCGGTCACGAAGGCCGTGTACAGCGGCAGATCGGCGATGTCCGACTGGGCGTACTGCTTGGCGAAGTCGATCGCGGCCTTGCCGGCGTAGAAGCAGTACACCGCCTCGGCGTCCGTCTTGGCGATCTCCGCGAAGTACGGCATGAAGTTGGTCGTCTTCGGGAACGGCGTCCAGGTGGTCTTGCCGTCCGGGTTGGCGAGCTTCCCCTTGATCCGCTTGAACTCATCGGTGAAACCGCGCAGTTCGTCGTGACCGCCCTGGTAGTCGGGGCCGATCGCGTAGACCGGCCCGTCGACCTTGTCCTTGATGTACGGGGCGATGGCCCGGCCCGGCTCGTCGGACAGGAAGCTGGTCGTCCAGACGTACTCGATGTCCTTGACCGGAGGCCGGGCGTTCGATCCCAGGAAGGGGATCTTGGCCTGCTGGATCAGCGGCAGCACCGCGTTGACCGAACCGCCGCCGACGAGGCCCGTCAGCACGTCGACCCTGTCCTTCTTGACGAGCTTGGTGGCCGCCGGCACGGCGGTCGGCGGGCCGTCGCCCTCGTCCGCCACGATCAGCTCGACCTTTCGGCCGCCCAGCTTGTTGCCATGGGTCTCCAGATACAGCTTGAAGCCGTCCCGCAGCTCCGTGCCGACCGGCTCGTAGGTGCCCGACAGGGAGGCCACCAGGCCGATCTTCACGGTGTCGTCGTCGGCGCCGCTGTCGGCGCTGCAACCGGTGACGGCCGCCAGGCCGAGGGCGAGGGCGGCAGCGCCGGCCGGCCGGAATCTGCGGCGGAGGGGGCGGGAAAGGGCGAAGGGGAACATGGGGCTCACATCACAGTCTCGGGGGCAGGGGTTTCGTGCGTGCCGGTCAGGACGGGTGCGGCGGATGGCCGCCACCGGTGGGAGTCCGGACCGGCGCGCAGTACGCGGTACGGGGGTGGAGACGCCCGTACCGGCGGTCAGCGGAGGGGCGGGAGGCTCGGATCGCGGAGCTGGGGAGAGAGCGAGTCGCCGACCTGGTTGATCAGTTCGGACATCATGTAGCTGACCTCGCCGATGTCCGCGTCCCTGGTCGTGGTGACGAGGAGCGAGGCACCGCTGGAGACGGCCATCGAGAACATGTAGCCGCCCTCCATCGCGGTCAGGCTGTGCTCCACGGGGTCGGTGTTGGTCAACTGGGCAGCCGCGGAAAGCAGGTTGACGACACCGGACGCGATGGCGGCCAGCCGCTCGGCGTCGTCGCGTTCCACACCGGTGTACGCCAGCGCGAGTCCGTCCACGGACACGGCTACCGCCTGGGTGACTTCCGGGAGGCGCCCGGCGAAATCGCTCAGGATCCAGCTCAGGTCGGAGGAGGTGGTCATTTCTCGGTCCGTTCGGTGGTGTCGTCCGGGGCGGAACGCCCCCGGTGGTTCGTGCTCCGGTTGATGCCCTGGGCGTACGCCGCCAGCACGTCGGAGACCTGTCGGGAGTCCCGGCGGCGGGGCGCCGGCCGCGGCGCGCCGGCCCCGGGGCGCTGTTCGGCACCCGTCCGCTTCCCCGCGGCGGGCCACTGCTGAGGCGCTCTGGGTTGCCGCAGGGGCAGCCCCGAGGAGCTGACGCCGGCGACGCGCGACACCGGCTCGTCGTGCACGGGGTGCGGCGCGGGCGTGGTGCCGTGGTCCCGCTCACGGATGGAGCCGGGGGGCCCGTCGTGGCCGGACGGGGTCTTCCGCTCGCCGCCTGCCGGGGCGCCGGCCCCGGCGGCGCCGACGCCCGCCCCGACCGGAGTGCTGTCGTGGCCGGGGCGCGCATGCGCGGTGGCCGGCTGCCGGTGGCCCCCCGGCCCCGGCGGTGTGATCGGCCGGGGCGCCTCGTAGCCGACATCGCTGCCGAGCGGGCCCGGCGTCGGAGCCCGGTCTTCCTTCAGGTCCAGTGCCAACACCTTCGCGGGCAGCGTGACCTCGGCGATGGTGCCGGGGCCCGAGGAGTCGCGCAGTTCCACGACGATGCCGTGGCGCGCGGCGAGCCGTGCCACCACATGCAGCCCCATGGACCGTACGTCGCCGATGCCCGCCTGAGGTTCGAGCAGCGCGGTGTTGTGGACCGCGCGGCGTTCCGCCGGGATGCCCACGCCCTCGTCGACGATCTGCACGATGGCCCGGTCCCACAGCCGCCAGACGGCGACCCCGACCTGCTTGTCCGGGGGCGAGTAGCGGGTCGCGTTGTCGAGGAGCTCCGCCAGGATGTGCGCCACGTCGTGCACGGCGCGGGCGGTGATCCCGATCCCCGACTCGATCACGCCGAGGGAGACGCGGTCGAACCGCTCGATCTGCTGGGCGGCGGCCACGATGACGGTGGAGCAGCCCACATCGGCGGAGCGCACCCGGGCGTTTCCGTAACCACCCAGTACCAGAAGGTTGTTGGTGTTGCGCTCCATGCGGACGGCGAGGTGGTCGAGAGCGAAGAGGGCCTTCATCCGTACGGGGTCGGCCTCGTCGCGCTGCACGGTGTCCAGCTCGGACACCATGACGGCGGTCAACCGTGCTCCCCGGCGTGCGACACCGACCAGCGTCTCCGCCAACTGCTCATGAACATGCGCCTGTTGGGCGGCAAGGCGGACGGCCTCGTGGTGGACGGCGTTGAACGCCTCACCGACCTCGCCGATCTCGTCCTCGCCCGTGGTGCTGACGGGGTCACCGGTCCGCCGGGCCACCTCCTCGGGCGTCGCGCCGCGCAGTGCGCCGGGCTGGGACAGCTCGCTCATCACCGCGGGCAGCCCGGAGTGGGCGACCTCGTGCGCGGCGTTGCGCAGGTCGCGCAGCCTCCGGATCATGACGCGGCCCAGGCGGACCGCGACGACGACCACACCGACCAGGGTCAGCACCACCAGCGCGACCTCCGCGCCGGCCGTCCAGATGAGAGTGGTGCGTACGTCCAGGACCTGGGCGAGGACGGCCGCGTCGACCCGCTTCTCCACCGAACGCAGCAGCGCCTGGCGGTCGTTGGCCGCCTTCTGCCATTCCTTCGGGGTGACCGTGATGTCCTTGCCGGCGCCCGTCCGCCCGATCTCGTCCTCAAGGCGTCGGGCCTCCAGGGCCTTCGCCCCGGAGAGGGTGCGCTCCAGCCAGGTCCGCCACTCGCCCGGCCCGAGGTCGAACATGGCGCCGGTCGACTCGGTGTAACCCATCCGGCCGGCGTCGAAGGTCCGCTGCGAGGCGATGGTGAAGCCGCCCGCGGCCTGCGCCCTCGCGACGGTGACCTGCTGCTGGGCCGTGTGCTCCGCGGCCTCGGACAGGGCGGCGGCGGCGCGGATCCGGTCCGCGATGTCGGCGTCCACGCCGTCCGCCTGCGCGATGCCGTCGCGGTAGCTGTTGAGGTCGGCGATCACGATCCGATAGCCGAAGGCGAGGGCGGAGACGGTGCTGCTTCCCGAGCGCACCTGTGCGCGGAGGCCGGGCATCTCCTCGACGAAGCGCTCGATACGGTCCAGGGCGCCCCGCGCGCTGCCGGGTACCGCGGAGAGCCCCTTGGTCCGGCTGCGGAATCCGGCGATGCTCTCGTCGGTCGCGTTCGTACGTAACCGGAATGCCTCCGCGTCTCCCTGTTCGGAGATCAGGGCGGTGGCCGCCGCCCGCTCACGCTGTAATCGGTTGGTCAACTCGCTTGCTGCGTCCGCGACTTCGACCATCGAGGCCAGCCGGTCGGCCTGGAGCGCCTGGTTGGTCGCGGGGGCGAGCGCCAGGACCGAGAAGGCGACGGCCACGGTGAGCGGTGCGGTGACGAGGAGTACGAGGCGACGATTGATTTTCACTGCGCGGCTCCGTCGCCGGAACCGGGCTGGAGTATCGGTGACACGCGGATACCTGTACCTGTTGACGAATGGTGGGGTGTCGGTGAGGGCGTGCTGCTGAGGGGAACGATGACGGTGGGGGGGAGGCGTGCCGGTGGGGCAGGAGAGGCCCCGGGGCGCGCGGCATGATCCTATGCCGTAGTACACGCCGCCGGATGGGTGAATCAGCGAAAATTCTGCGCACCGGGCGCACGCAGATGTTCGGACTTCGCCCTCAAGTAAGCACAAAACAAAGGTTCTTGACTGTGCCTGCGCGAACGCGGCCAAGGTGGTCTGTGCATCGCTGAATGCCGACATATGCCTGTGCGCAGTGTCAACGACATTCATTCCTGCGTGATAATGGCGCCCGTGTACGCTGGGGAGATCACAGAGAACGCCGCTGCATCGGTCGGCGCCCTGGTCACCGGAGCCGAGATCGCTCGGTTGGTCGGTGTCACCCGGGCGGCAGTCTCCAATTGGCGACGGCGCTATGACGACTTCCCCGCGCCGGGGGGAGGTGCCGCCAACAGCCCGCTCTTCTCGCTCGTCGAGGTTCAGGCCTGGCTGGACAGGCAGCGCAAGGGCCAGGAGATCTCGCCCGAGGTCGAGCTGTGGCAGGCGCTGCGGGCCGTCTATGGAGAACAGCTGGTCGCGGGCTTGGCGGAGGTGGCCGCGGCCCTGGCCGGGAATCCCTCACCCGGCCTGCCGAACGAGGTGATGGACCGCGTGCGGCGCCTGGCCAGGAGTGAGGCGCCGGTCGACCTGGTCAACGGCCTGACCGAGCGGTTCGTGGACTCGGCGCGGCGGGCGGGGTCGGACCAGGTGACCCCTGAACGCATCGTGCGGGCCGTGCGCCACTTCGCCCCCGAACTCCCCGCGGACGCGACGGTCTTCGACCCCGCCTGCGGCATCGGGCTGCTGTTCATGGCGGTCGCCCCGGGGACGGACGCGCGCTGCTGCGGTCAGGAATCGGACGCCGACAGCGCTCGTTTCGCACAGCTCCGTGCCGATCTCCTGGAGTCCGGCCGGGTCACCGTCGTGGAAGGGGATTCCCTGCGCGCCGACGCGTGGCCCGACCTCAGGGCCGACCTCGTGGTCTGCGACCCGCCGGCCGGCGTCACCGAGTGGGGGCGGGAGGAGATGCTGCTCGACGCCCGCTGGGAGCTGGGCACGCCGTCCAAGGCCGAGGGCGAGCTGGCGTGGCTGCAACACGCTTACGCGCATACCGCGCCGGGCGGCCACGTCCTGATGGTCATGCCGGCCTCGGTGGCCTACCGCAAGGCGGGGCGTCGCATGCGGGCGGAGCTCGTACGCCGCGGCATTCTGCGTCAAGTGGTCGCCCTGCCACCGGGAGTGGCGACCGCGCACTCCCTGCCTGTGCACATCTGGTGCCTCAGACGTCCCCTCGGCAAGGGAGACGGGGACGCCCGTCAGTCCGTGCGCATGGTCGACCTGACGGGCAACGGCCCGGACGGCGGCCTGGGCCCCGGCCCGGATCAGGTCGCGGAAGTGCCGTTGATCGAACTTCTCGACGACACCGTCGACCTCACCCCCGGCATGCATCTGCGGCCCCGTCACCGCGACTTCCCCGAGGAGTACGCGACCCTGCGCAAGGAAGTGGAGAAACGAGTCACCCGACTGCTCGCGCTTCTGCCCGAGTTGGCCGGGGGCGGTGAGCCGGGATCGCTGGACGGCGCGACCACGAGCATCGCCGATCTCGCCCGGGCCGGGCTGGTCGGCTACGAGGACTCGGAGCCCGTCTCGGCGAGTGACCAGCTCGACACGGACTACCTGCGGGGGTTTCTGCGCAGCTCCGCGAACACCCGTCGGTCCACGAGCGCCGGCGGGACCCATCGCCTCGACACGCGGGGCGCGCGTCTCCCCAGAATGGGCATCGAAGAGCAGCGCCGCTACGGCTCCGCCTTCCGCTCCCTGTCCGCGTTCGAGCAGGACGCGCGTGAGATCGGCGAGCTGAGCAGACAGCTCGCCGATCTCGCACGGGACGGTCTGGCCGGCGGCGGACTGGTGCCCGAGGACTGAGTCGTCGCGCGAGGCAGCCCCGTGTTCGGCCGGGCCCGTTCCGGGGCCGGTCAGGCGGGACAGGGGGACGGGGGAGGACGGGGGTAGTAAGGGGCTCGGCTCCGAGCTCCACGTGACGGACAGGGCCTCGCGAGCGCGCGTGCGGGCGACGGAGAGCAGACAGCGTTCCCGGAGCAGATCGGTCTCGTGGTGGAGCGGGTCCGTTTCCCGGGTCTCCTCCGCCGTGTCCAGGGAGAGGTTGAAGAGCGCGCAGACACCGATCCAGGAACCGCGCGGTGAACGGGAGACCGAGCTGCCTGACCGTCTTCTCCCACAGCTGTCGCTGATCCCGGTCCCCGATAGGCCTGGGCGCGGTCGCCGACGCCGCCCGGCGGATGCCGTGCGTGAAGGCATCGACCGTCGTCACGTCCACGCGCGCGAGCGCCTTCTCGTCCTGGTCGAGGAGCAGACCGAGCATGTCGCGCAGTCCGGCCGCGAGCGAGTTCGTGTACGTGGTCAGCAGGATGCGACTGTCCGCGGACCGGCGGCCGGGCACCGGATCGGCGTGATCGTCGCCTCCGCGCGCACCGGGGCCCGACCTCACGAGACGTCTGGAGCGGGCCGGGCTCGCCCAGGAGCCGCAGTTGTACAGCTCGGCGGCGGCCGCCGGTCGCTACCGGGACCTCGACCTCGTCCGCTCCGGTGTCGTCCTGGTCCACCGGGAGAGCGTCAAGGGCCTGGACTCCGACGCTGTCTTCATCTCCGACGCCGAGTCCGACGCGGCCGGCGCCCCCACGGCCGCAGCCCTCCGCATGACCTACTACGTCATGATCACCCGTGCCCGGGAGGAGGCGGTCCTGGGCTGGCGGGGCCATCGGCCGCCCCGCCACCTGGAGCAGTTGGGCGTACGCGTCATAACGGCCTGAGGGCCGGCCACCGGCACCGTTCCCGGGCCGTCGCCTCACCGCAGGGATGGCAGGACGAGCGCCTCGGCTCCAGGGTCGGCTCCTGCCACCATCTGCCCCCGGCCCTGCGTGCCCAGCCGCCCGAGCAGCACGAGCCGCGCGTCCTGCGCGGCCTGGTCGCCGCGTCCCACGGCACCGCGCAGGCCGTCCCGGGCCTCGATGACCTCCTTGCGCAGAGTGGCGGGATAGGCGCCCTGTTCGGCGAGGCGGATGGTGTACAGCGCGGTACGGACCGCCGGGTCGATCCCCGTCAGGAGGTCGTCCACCTCTTCCGTGCTCGACAGCATCGCCTCGGTGTCCATCGCCTCACGTGCGTCCCTGACGGCCTCGGCCCCACGTCGCAGATCCTTCAGGATCGGCGGCGGCAGCAGTCCGCGGCCGCCCTCGGAGAAGATCCTGGCGCCGACTTCGGCGCTGCGAGCCCGCCGGCACAGCTCCAGGGTCCCGCGGGCGGAATCCAGCAGCCCGTCGATGGAACGGCCCACGCCTTCGCCTCGACCGAGGGCCGCGAGGTCGGCCGCGATCTCGCCGAGCGCGTCGCGTTCGGCGTGGGTGAGCTCATGCTCCCAGCTCCTCAGGAACTCGGCGTAGTCGTTCCGGAGCGCGGCGGCCTGCCGGCCGACGGCGAAGACCGTATGGCGCTGGAGGCGGGCGCTGCGCACGTCACCGGAGCCGATGCGGTACCGCAGGCCGATGGTCCGGTCGGCGTCGATCCGCACTTCCAGGGTGAGCGCCACATCGCCGCGGAGACCGTCCGGGTTCTCGTCGAGGTAGCTCCCGCAGAACTCGTTGCGCTCGGCGGACCTCACATGAGGCCCTTCCCAGAGGGTGAACGACACGGAGCTGCCGTGGGCGCCGCCACGGATCATGAGGTGGTCGATCCGCTGCCAGGGCGTCGGGTACGGGGTGCCTCCGGGGAAGAGGACCTCCAAGGTGCGATCGGCCAGTTGGATGCCGATGTCCTGGGCCGTGATCTGCTGGGGGAGGGCGGTGCCGAAGTCGCCGTCGCAGAACGAGCAGGCGCTGAGGCCGGGGGCGTTGACCATGGAGCAGCCGGGGCACTTCAGCCCGCCCGTGTCGAGCTGGGCGTCGCAGTCGAGGCAGACGGCCGCGGTGGCCGGATTGTCGTCCCGCCCGCATTCCCGGCATTCGGCGAGGGCGGCGGTCGGGGCGGCCGCGCGCAGCCCGGACAGGTCCGTGGCGCACACCGGGCAGGCGGAGGTGAGTTCGGGGGCGGGGACGTGACAGCCCGGGCAGTCGACCGTGTCCGGGCCGAGCAGGGTGGTGGCGCAGTCCGGGCACGCTTCGGAGCCCACGGGGATGCTCTCGGCGCCACAGCTCTCAGACGGGCAGTCGAGGGTGTCGAGGAGTCCGGCCTCCACCGCCGCGCCGTGGGCGACGGCCGTCATGGGGTCGACCGCGTCCGACACCTTCTCCTCGCCGAACTGCTCCTGGAGGCCGCGTCGGACGGCGGGAATGTATGTGGAACCGCCGACCAGGAGCACGCGTTGGACGTCCTCGGAGGTCGCGCTGTACTCCTTCAGCATCGTCTCGACGGTCTCCCGCATCCGTGCCAGGTGTCCGGCGAGAAGCTTCTCGAAGTCGGCGCGATGCACCGCTCCGGACCAGGAGCCGCCCTGGCGTCCGAGCGGGGAGAGGACCACGTCGGAGACGTCCTGCGCGGACAGTTCGACCTTCGCACGCTCGGCCGCGTTACGGATACGGAAGGAGTCGCCTTCGCCGTCGTGATCGCGTGCGTCCAACTGATCCCGCAGGTGACCGTCGAGCAGCGCGTCGAAGTCGGCGCCCCCGAGGAGGTTGTCCCCGCTCAGCCTGGCCACCGAGAAGTAGCCGGGGGCGAGCATCAGGAGCGACACGTCGAAGGTTCCGCCGCCCAGGTCGAAGACGAGCACGGTGGCGTAGTCCTTGAGGCCGTTCTCGCCCGGCCGGACACCGAAGGCGTGTGCGGCTGCGGTCGGTTCCTGCACGATCCGCGACACGTGGAATCCGGCGAGCCGCCCCGCTTCGCGCACCGCGTCGAACTGCGGCTCGGCGAAGTACGCGGGCACGGTGATCACCGCGCGCCGGAACGCCACTCCAGCCGCGTCCTCGGCGTCTTTCCTCAGCCGGCGGAGCAGAATCGCGGAGACCTGGACGGGGGAGAGGTAGTGCGCGCCGAGCCGGATCTCCACCGAACCGTCGGAGCCCTCCCGGACGGGCGGGGCGTCCTGGGGCCGCGACGCCAGCGCCTGCTTGACGAGCTCATCGTCCCAGCGACGCCCGATCAGCCGCTTGACCTCCGTGATCACGGCACGGGGGTCGCCCGAACGCCAGTTGAGGGCCTCCTGCCCGACGAGGAGAGCGCCGGTGGCGTCGATCCCGACGGCCGACGGAGTGGACCGGCCTCCGTCGCGGTTGGGCAGGACGACCGGCACTCCGTCACGCATCCAGGCCGTGACGGAGTTGGTGGTGCCGAGGTCGACGCCGAGTGTCCGGTGCATGCTGGGTGCTTCCTGATCGTCGTGTGAGGCACAGGCGGAGGGCGGAGGCGGGAGGGCGTACGGCTTACGGGTCAGCCGCGGCGGGAGCGGCGGTGCCGGGCCGACGGCTTGCGGGGCAGGCGCCGCTGGGACCGCGTGGTACGCCGGGGCTGGGACCGACCGCCTCCGACCGGGGATACGGAAGCCCGTTCCGGTACGGGCGTGGGTTCGGGGTCCGGTGCGGGCCCCGGCACCGAGACGACCACCTGCGCGGGCCGCAGGGTGGCGGAGCCGAGCCGAAAGCCGGTGACCCTCTCGTGAAGCACGGTTCCGTCCGGCCGGGTCGGATGCGGTTCCGTGCCGATGACCCGCATCTCGGCGGGGTCGGCCGGCCTGCCCACGACGTCCATCGGGCTGACGTCGTTGCGCGCGAACTCGCCGCGCAGCATCAGATGGGCCGCCTCGACCTGTTCCCCCAGCGCCAGGGCGGCCGACGCCGTCTCGCGGGCGGTCCGTGCCGTGTGCAGGGCGTCGGCCCGCCGTCGGGTGTCGGCCAGCAGGTCGTCCAGCGGCAGCAGCGAGCCCAGCAGGGTGTGCAGCCGGGCCTCGGCCTCGTCGCGCTTGGCGGACAGGGCGGCGACCCTGCGCCGCAGCTTGTCGAGCTCGGACGGCGGGCCGTCGGCGGGGGCGGTGGGCCCGGGGCCGGTCACGGGCGCTCCTCGGTGTGGCGACGGGGCAGGGGTGGAGTGAGCATCTCGGCGACGAGCGCTGCCACGGGGGTGTGGGAGTTCCGATCGGCCCGGCGGATCAGTTCACGCCGCACCGGGTCCTGTCGGCCCGCAGAGGTCACAGCGCGGCCGGCCTGTTTGCGCAGGACCAGGGGTGTGCTTCCAGGCGGCGTGCCTGGCACCAGCTCATGGAGGGTGGGACCGAACCAGGGGAGTGCGGGCAGGATGCTGTCCGTGGCCTTCGGGGAGGGCGTGCCGGTGGTCAAAAGAGGAAGTCCTGTTCATCGGGGGCCCGGCGGGGTCTGCCGGGAACGGGGCCGGGGCCGGGGCCGAAGAGGAAGCCCTGGGCAGGCAGCTCCGCGCCGACCTGCTCAGCGCAGGCGTGATCGCGCAGCGCCCCGCCGGGATCGCCCGCCCGTTCGCGGGCGCGGGCACGGTTCAGATAGGCGGCTTCCACGATCTGGTCGAAGCGGGCGCTGATCCCGGTTCGCATTCGGTCCAGGAGGAACAGCTCGATGACGTCGGTCGGGGTGCCCGTGGCCTCCAGGTGCTCGGCGAGGTGGACGAGCGCCGCTTCCAGTTCCTCGCCGCAGCGGTCCGGGGGCCGGGGCGTGACCTCCGAGGCCGTGTGCAGCAGCTCGACGCGGCGTTCCAGGTCGGCGCGGGTGCCGGAGTCGGAGCGCCGGGCCGCGGAGACCAGAAGATCCGAGAGCAGCCCGTCCACCCCCGGCCCGCCGTGCGACCAGGGCGGCTCGCCGTACCGGAGGCTCTCGCGTACGGCGCTCAGCGCCTCGTCCGTGCACCCGCGAGCGGCGGCGGCCACCGCCTGGTCCCGGTAGTGGTCGCCCAGCCACGACCGAGCCTCCGCGCAGTCCGGTTCCCGCGCGAGCAGGTCCAGGACCTCATCGACGGACAGCTCGCCCCCCGTGTACGTACCGTCGAGGACCTTGACCAAGTCCGCTCTCAGGTGACGGTCGAGGCCTGCGCGGGCGTCCGGGTCCCCGGCTGTCACCTCCAGGGCACGCACGAAGCGGCTCCGGCTTCGGGCGGGGTCGGAGAGGGCTCTCCTTTGGCCCTCCGCCACGAGTTCGGCGGTGAGCTCGGCAGCCAGCGTGGCGTCCCGGGGCAGCAGAGCATGGGCCTGTTCGAGCCCGGCGATCCGTGCAACCGGGGAGTCGCCGTGCCCGGTCCGGCTCCGCCCGATGTTCTTCCCCGCGTCGCGGACGGCCGCCCGCTCGTCTGCCACGAGCGTGTGCCCGAGCCACACTGCCGCGTCGAGGTCGGCGAGCGCCTCGCCCCAGTCGCGGGCCAGCGCCCGCTCCCGGCCCCGGTGCGCGATGGCCCGGGCCAGCGGTGCGGTGAGCGCGTCATGGCCGGGCAGATCGGCCGGCCACCCGTCGGCCTCAGGGTGGCGGGCTTCATAGGCGGCCAACAAGTCCGCGCCCCGGCGGTGGTCGACGAGATACCAGGCGGCTTCTTGAAGAGCGATCAGGGCAGGCGGTCCGGCGTCCGTGGGGATGCCGGCGAAGAAGACCGCACCACCCTCGCACTCGGCCTCCCAGGCCGTGCGCCAGGCGGAGAGGGTGTCCCGCCCGGCCCGTACGTCCAAGGCGTGCAACAGGTCGGCGACGCGCCCGCGCAGTTGGGCGCTGCCCTGCTCCCACAGCCCGTCGGCCACGGGTGCGCCCCGCCGTTCGGTGAGCAACGCGTGGAAGCCACCCATGTCCTCCTCGTCCAGGAGGTACGCCCACAGCACGATCACGATGGCCGCGACACCGGTATCGGTGTGCCGCCCCTCGCGCGCCAGCTCACGGAGTGCGCTGACGGCGAGCGAGTGAACGACTCCGGTCTCCGCCCCCTCGGGGTCGTTCGGACACCGCCGGACCGCTTCGGGCCAGTTGCCCGCCCGTCCGGCCAGCGCGCCGAGGAGAGCGTCGTACCGCACGGAGGCCGGGTAGGCGTCAGGTGCGCCGAACTCGGTGCGGAGCCGCTGCAGAAGCGGTCGTACGACATCGAACTCGGCGCGCCGGAACGCCTGCTCGGCGGCATCCAGCAGGGAGTCCGCCGTGATGGCCCGGTCGGCTCCACCGGTCTCCTCCATCAGCACGCGCTGCCGCCCCCTTGATCCCCCATGTACCGAAGGCCACCGTACGGAGGTGTGTTGGCGGCGTCAACGTGACTGATATGAGGTCATTGATCTTGGCGCGAAGTCGCCTTGAGGTGACGCTTTCGGCCGGTCCGGACGGTGTCTCCGGGCCGAAGAGGTCAGCACGGCCCGGACGGTCTTGCCGCTGGGCGGATACGGGACCGTCTCCCAGCTCTCGGCGAGCGCGGCGACGAGCGCGAGCCCGTACCCGGAGGTGGGGAGCGGACCTGACGGCGCTCCGCCCTCGCCCGGGGCCGAGGGCGGGGGCAGGAAGGGGGAGCCGGTCACCTCGGGCGTCGGTGACCTCCGTGCGGAGCACGCAGGCCACCGGGTCGAAGTCGAGGCGAGCCGGAAGGCGCGGCCCCGCACGTATCCGTGGACCACCGCGTTGGCGGCCAGCTCCGCCAGGACCAGCCCGGCACGCTCCGTGAGATCCGGCGGAGCGTCCCAGGGGCACAGCGCCGAGACGGTGAGCAGCCGGGCGAGCCGGGCCCCGCGGCGCGTGGACGACAGGAGCTGGCTGAAGCCGCACGCGGACGGGTCCAGTTGGGGAACGGGTCGGTTCAAGCGACCAGCGTGAAGCCCGGGCCCGACCGTGGGCGAGCACCGAGGCCCCGTACGCGGAGTCAGTATTCGGGCACGGGAGTAGGCGGTGCGGCAGGTGATCCGTCACGCTGAGTCGTGGCAACGGGCGACGCGATGACCGACGCGGACGCGGCACGAGGAAAGGGGCGGCGGATGAGCATCCCCGAAACAGGCCGTTCACGTACGGGACTCGAAGGACTTGGCCCGTCCGGACTTCGAGGTGGGACGCGCGGAGTGGGCACTCTTCGTGCGGTTCGTCGCGGGGACTGACCGACCGGTGGGCCGCTGTTGGCGCTGTACCTGCGGCAGCGCACTGTCCCTGCCTCAGGTGAGCGTGTTGCGCAGGTGTGGGCCCAGGTAGCCGACGTACACCTTCCCCGACCGGGGCCCGTCCTCGTAGAAGTGGAGGCGCGGGGCGACGGTGTTGCCTCCGCCGATCCTCACGTGGGCCTGCATGAAGACCTTGCCGTTCGGGTCGACCGTTCTGGGCACGGGAAGCATGCGCTCGCTGCGCAGTCTGCCGTTGTTGGCGACGTGGTCGGACTCCCGCATGGCCACCTTGGCCGTCGGGAACGGGGAGTCGCCGGACGCCTCGGACTTGCACCAGCTCAGGAAGTCACCGGCGGCTCTGCCGTCGGCCGAGGCCTCGGCGAAGTGGTTGAGTGCCAGGAGCCCGTCCCAGGCCACGGAAAGCCAGTTGTCCACGGACTGGCTGTCGAGCCCCCGGGTGGTCTTGGCGTTGCCCGTGAAGGCGATGAAGGGAAGCTCTTCCAGCCGGTCGAGCAGATCGGGGAAGGTCTCCGGATAGACGCGGGGCGCGGTGTCGACCGGGCCGTAGGCCGCCGCGAACTCTCCGGCCTCTTCCAGACGTTCGCGCAGGAAGCGGATGAGTCGCTGGGATTCCTGGAACTTGTCGTACAGCTCCTCGTTCTCCCCTCGCAGCTCGTCGCTTCCCCGCTCCGCGTTGTCGAGCTCCACGTACAGATCGTTGATCTCACTGACGCGGGCTGCCTCCGCCTGTTCCGCCTCGCCCAGGAGTGAGACCAAGGCGGTGTTCTCCCTCCGGAGCTGGGCGCTGTCCGCGCCGGCCGGGCTCGGCCGAAGGCGCATCCGCTGGAGCGAGACGCTCAGCAGGGCGGGGGGCAGCAGATGGCGCGAGGACAGCCGTTGGGGGAGGACCGCGAGGGCGGAGGCAGCCCGGCGGACGTCGGCGTCGATCGTCCGGCGGGACATCACGGGATGCCGCTGGGAGTCCGGCTTCCAGGCCGGCTCGAGGCCCGGCAGGTAGGTGCGGACGCCCCCGCCGAACACGGGGTGGAACTCCAGCACGGCGTTGAAGGCCGTCTGCGCCGCCGGTGTGAGGACGTACAGCACCGCCAGTCCATGGAGATTGCGGAACAGCGGTTCGACGACCGAGCGCGACCAGTCGTCCGGGTTCTTGCAGTACGGCACGGTGGCGATGACCACCGGCAGTCGGCGGTTGGCGTCGCAGAGCTCTTCGACCAGATCGTCGACCTCGTCGGCCTCGATGAAGGCCGGTGCGGTGGTGACGTCGGCCTGACCGTCACGGGCTTCCAGCGCGTCCAGGAGGGACCGGGCGATGCCTGGGGTGTTGGCGCGGGTGGGGAACTCGTCGGCCCGGGCGGGCTGGTGCTCGATGTCGACCTGTACCCAGGTGCGGCCCTTGTCCTGAGGAAGCCCGGAGCGCACGACGAGCGTCGACTGCCAGGTGCCCGAGGTGGCGGAGCGCGTCTCGCGCATGCGCCACCGGCTGTGCGCGCCGTTCCTGCCCGAATCGGAGTCGCGGTCGAGGGTCGCGTGGGCGGCGAGCTCGGTCCGTCCGTCGTCGAGCCCGGACGGGTCGTACCGCTTGGACTTGAGCCATTCGACCAACTCCCGCTCGGCTATCGCGCAGGTGTCCACGTAGTCCGCTGCGGTCGACACCACCATGCGGTATCCGCGTGGTTCCATGGATGGTCCTCTCTCGGGGATGTGCGACGTGAGGCGGTGCGCGTCAGGCGTCGTCGGCGGGCAGGGCGTTGACGAGAGCCCGGGCCCGGCTGAGCCCGTGACGCGCCTGCGCCCAGTGCTTGGTGTTGATCGCCGTACGAATCACCCCGAGGCCCTGCTGCAATACCTTGAGCCTCGCCGCCGGCCGCCAGGGCATCGGGAACTCGGCCCCGCTGGGCCCGGCGCTGCCCGACGGCGCGCGTACGCCAGTCCGCGCCGGCCGACAGGACGACGGATGTACGTGGGTCGCTGGTCTGGTTGAGGCGTACCACGGAGTGTTCAGCTCCTCGGGCGGGATCAGGCGTGGCGGGGCCGTGGCCGGGGGGCGGGGTGAGGCTGGAACGGTAGGCGCCGGGCTCGCCCTCCGTCACGTTGTCGCTGGTCATCGATGCATCTTCCGTGCTCGGGAGTTACACCGAACGTGTTGCAGTCCCGGCAACCGCTGGCACTGGCGGTGCTGACCTCGCCCGTGCCCGCGGCGCCCACACGCGGAAGCTTCCATGCCGGGAGGCCTATGGCCGCCCGACGACTACCCAGAGCGCATCGACATCGACGTTCTTGGGACGGTTGACATTGCTGCAGTGTTGGCTGCGACCGCCGGGCGTCAGGCGCGGTTCTGGTCCGCACCCAGCGGGCAAGCGGAGGCATCAAGCCCGCTGGGTCCTACGGGAGGAACCGCGTCAGAAGGGCTCCGTCATCTCCTCCATGAGTTCCGGCAGTTTACGCAGCTTGGACAGAGTTTGGTTGAGCAGGCGCACGGTCGCATCGGCCCGCTGTCGGCTGATGGGATGGTCGACGGACGCCGCGCGGCTCTGTTCCGCGAGGCGTCCGAGGAGTTCCCCGATCTCGGCGGAGGCCGCATGGAGGCCACGGATCTGTTCCTCTACCCGGACCATCAGAGCCTCGATGGTGAGAGGTTCCTCGGGGGAGGGGGCTGAACTGCCGCCCTCGTCGGGCTCATTGGTGGCCGGCATCGTGGACTGGACCGGGACTGCGGCGGTGAGCGTCGGCGCGGGAGAACGTGCGGGCGTTGATGTCACGAGTGAGAACGTTGGTGTCATGGATGAGGGCGCAGGCAGCGTAGGCGAAGGAAGGGGGGCAGGTACTGCCACTGTCGTTGCCAACGTTGGTGCGGATGCCACGGTCTTGCGGGGCCGGGTCCCTGTGTCCTTCGGGAATACGCTGTCGAACCAGAGCGGTGTCATCTCCCGTCCCGGCATCTCCTTGCCGGAGCCGCTAACGCGCCAAGGCCGCCGGTCCCCGGCGTCCATGGCTGCGGCCAGCGACTTCAGTACGCCAACCGCCATCATCCGGCTCTTCTCGTACCGAAGAGCCTGCAGGCAGTTCATGACGGTCCTGCGGGATCGGCGAACCCGTTCTCCCGCGTCGCCGATTACTTCCTGGCCGTCGAGCGATCCCCGATCTGCTTCGATGATGCAGAAGGAGGCAAGCCAGTGCGCCGCCCGATAGGACACCAGTTCGTCGAAGGCGTCGTCATCGGTGTCCGCGGTGGCGAGCAAGTCAGGCAGTCTGCGCCCGGAAAGGGCGATGCCTTCCCGGGCCCGCGTGGAGAAGACCTGGCCGACGCGCGGGTTCCATGGTGCCGGGTAGCTCTCGGAGGTCAGCGCGGACCATGTACGCGCCCGCTGGTTGATTTCCCCTGACTTGAGCTGGGACGGTGGGTTCTCGCTGAGCGCGCGCCGCAGTAGGTGACGCTTGTGCGGATCCACCGGAAACAGTTCCTGCAACAGCCGCATGGAGCGCAGGTCACGCAACTCCGAGACCGCCATGTCCGCCGATGCATCGGGGAGTTCACGGATCGGCGCGAGCCCGGAAAGGACCTCCGCTGTTTTCTCGTCCATGACTCGTTGTGCCACGTACATCCCGAGAACGCTCCGCCCCAGCGCGCGTGAGCGGTCGAGGGCGTCGAACTCCAGCGGCGGGTGGACGTGATCGCGCCGGTTGTTCATCTGCACGATGCGGTAGAGCCGCTCCGGAGTGGGGGTTCCGATCACCAGATGAGCATCTACCGCAGCGATGGCGGCGGCACGTCGCGCCCGTGAGCCGCTTGTGGGGTCCAGTTCACCGTCGTCCGCCTCCGCGAACTCCCTGTTGAGTACGGCAGAGAATTCAGGGAGCCAGTCACGAGGGTCGCAGATGATCTCGTCCCCCCCTCGCTCCAGCTTCTCTGCCGGAACGCCGGACAGCACTTCACTGGAGGTCAAACGAAAGATCGACTGTCGTTTCTGAGTTCGATTATTTCCTCGAACTGCCATCCAACCCCAATAGGCGTCCGGGTAACGGAGATTGCCGTCGGAGTCCCTTTCCGGGTTCTCCTCAATCCTCACTTGCTGGGCAACGTACATTCCAGGGTCCTGTTGCCCGTTGAGGACGAGGTCTTCCTCAAGATCGTATGGGCGGACGCGGTCCCGCCTCTTCAGCTCGTCCGCCGCGTCCTCAGCGTTCATGATCAATGTCTGTCGGTTCGTCATGACGCTTTCCAGCGCCGCGAAACAGGTCTCGTGTCCATCGTCGTCGACGCTCATCCACGGCCGGACCGAGGCCAGGGTGCGCTCGGTGCCTCGGTCGACCGTCGGGTCCGCGACGGAGCGCCAGATCGAGTTGATCCGCTCGTTATGCCCCCACAACACACCACCGACACCGTGCATTCGGACAACGGCAATGACCATGTCCCCAGCGTCAGTACAGATGCGTCGGACGGCGCTCGCCCTGAGCGTACGTACGCCGTGCGCATCGGGCTCGCTCAGACTTTGATCGGGATCAACGATGAAGGGGACGATGTTCTCCAGCGCGCCACGGGGTAGATTGACCCCCTCGGTCGCCAGCACGGCCTCGATCCAAGCCTCTTGATCCTCCCGGGAAACCGGAATCGGAAACGGCCCATTGACGGTGCCCTCGCTCATGCCTACCTCACATCATTCGGATTCCCGGAGATGTTCGCTAACCCATTCGATGCCCCTGTCTGCCCACCGGTAGACCGGATTTCCGGTCACCAGTGTGACCAGGACGAAGACGATCCGCAGGATAAGTAGCCGGTCCGCCATCCGCTCACGGCGCGCCAACCTAGCCTCGGTTTCGGCCAGCTCCCGCTCCTTGCGCCGGATCTTCTCGGCAGATTCATCGAAAGGATTGGCGTCATCTGGAGATGGAGGCACGGCTTGGACCCTTCGGGAAGGAGCGGCCGCGCGTCGACCCGTCGGCCAACATTCGCCCCGCGTAGGTGCGTTAGGAACAAGAAGGATGCTGGCATCGATAAGCAGGGGGTCGCCATGCTTATGTCATCGATTCACTAAATTGAGTGGAGGGTCGAACTTCTGTACCTCTCGGAGGGGGAGAGGTTGCGCCCCATTGCCGAGGTTAGTAAAAATGAGGCAACAGATGGCACCTCTGCGTAGGGTTGTCGACCTGGCGTGCGAGAGGGATTTCGGACGACTGGCAGGGTTGACGAATCAGCGAAACGATGGTAAGCGCCAGCTGTTGTAAGTAATGCAGATGAGGCGTCGCCCAGGGTCCTCAGCGGGATCGAGGTCTGTCGGGATTGCTCCGGTGGTGCCGAGGGCGGTCAGGGGCCTACGGCGGTCCTGAGCGGTGTGACGTAGGGCGTCGATATTGATGCGGCCGTCCTGGCCAGTGGTCGCTGAGGGCGGGGTTGCGCGGGTTGCCGGTAGACGCGCTCGGCGATGAGCCTGCTGCTGATGAAGTCCTGCCTCCAGCAGACGGCTTCAAGGGGCCGGCGGGCGCCGAAGAAGTCGAGGTGGGCGAAAGAGGCGGTCTTGCCGTGTCTGGTGTGATCACGGCGTCCGAGCTGTCCTGGATAGCGCTCTACGATCCCGTGCTTGCCAACCGTGAGGCGACCACCTCCACGAAGTGCTGCAGGACGGCGGGAGGCGGCGTCTGCGTCTCGCCGAAAAGGACCTCGGCCTGAGCCCGCAGTCTTGCAGCGGCTTGCCGGGCCGTTGATGTGGTGCCGATGGTCGACCAGACGTGGTCGGCGTGACACGAACGACATCAGATGTTGCGAGGTCGCTTCGGCGGCGATCCTCCGTAAAGACTGACGGGTACACAGGCATTTCTGGCGTACCGCTATTTATTCAAGATCATCTTGCGCATGCATTGCACAAGGTGCGGAAAGACAACAGAGATCGGCGGAGGGTGGTGAAGGTAGATATCCGCAGGTCAGCTGGCACATTGGGGTGTTGTGCCCCTTGCCCCCAAGGGGCACAACACCCCACCCGTCAGATGTCCCGGAAGATCTCGATCTGCGCGCCCACCGAGTTGAGCCGCTCAGCCAGTTCCTCGTAACCGCGGTTGATCACATAGACGTTGCGGAGTACGGAGGTGCCCTCCGCCGCCATCATCGCCAGCAGCACCACCACGGCGGGCCGCAGGGCGGGCGGGCACATCATCTCGGCGGCGCGCCAGCGGGTCGGGCCCTCGACCAGGACCCGGTGGGGGTCGAGGAGTTGGAGGCGGCCGCCGAGGCGGTTGAGGTCGGTGAGGTAGATCGCGCGGTTGTCGTAGACCCAGTCGTGGATCAGGGTCTGGCCGTGCGCGGCGGCGGCGATCGCCGCGAAGAACGGGACGTTGTCGATGTTGAGGCCGGGGAACGGCATCGGGTGGATCTTGTCGATCGGGGCCTCCAGCTTGGAGGGCCGGACCGTCAGGTCCACCAGGCGGGTGCGCGCGTTGTCGGCGGCGTACTCCGGGGTGCGGTCGCAGTCGACGCCCATCTCCTCCAGGACCGCGAGTTCGATCTCCAGGAACTCGATCGGCACCCGGCGGATGGTGAGTTCGGACTCGGTCACCACCGCGGCGGCCAGCAGGCTCATCGCCTCGACCGGGTCCTCGGAGGGGGAGTAGTCCACGTCCACGTCGATCTGCGGGACCCCGTGGACGGTGAGCGTCGTCGTGCCGACGCCGTCGACCCGTACGCCCAGCGCCTCCAGGAAGAAGCACAGGTCCTGGACCATGTAGTTGGAGGAGGCGTTGCGGATGACGGTCGTGCCGTCGTGGCGGGCGGCCGCCAGCAGGGCGTTCTCGGTCACGGTGTCGCCGCGCTCGGTCAGCACGATGGGCCGGTCCGGGGAGACGGACCGGTCGACCTGCGCGTGGTACAGGCCCTCCGTGGCGGCGATCTCCAGGCCGAACCGGCGCAGCGCGATCATGTGCGGCTCGATGGTCCGGGTGCCGAGGTCGCAGCCGCCCGCGTACGGCAGGGTGAACTGCTCCGTCCGGTGCAGCAGCGGGCCCAGGAACATGATGATCGAGCGGGTGCGGCGCGCGGCGTCGGCGTCGATCGCCTCCAGGTCCAGCTGCGCCGGCGGCACGATCTCCAGGTCCACGCCGTCGTTGACCCAGCGGGTGCGCACCCCGATGGAGTTGAGCACCTCCAGGAGCCGGAACACCTCCTCGATCCGGGCCACCCGGCGCAGGACCGTGCGCCCCTTGTTGAGCAGCGAGGCGCACAGCAGCGCGACGCAGGCGTTCTTGCTGGTCTTGACGTCGATGGCCCCGGAGAGCCGGCGGCCGCCGACGACCCGCAGATGCATGGGCCCGGCGTACCCGAGCGACACGATCTCGCTGTCGAGGGCTTCACCGATGCGGGCGATCATCTCAAGGCTGATGTTCTGGTTGCCGCGCTCGATGCGGTTGACGGCGCTCTGGCTGGTGGCGAGCGCCTCGGCCAGCTGGGTCTGTGTCCAGCCCCGGTGCTGACGGGCGTCACGGATGAGCTTGCCGATGCGTACGAGGTAGTCGTCTGACATGACGGCAGGTTATCTCAGATATGAGATGAGGCTGCTGTGGGGGTGTGCCGTTCGAGTGACGGGTGTGTACCGGGTCCGCGTGGGCGGCCTCCTCCCATGGTGGCCCGCGCCGGAGTGAAGGGCGCGGCCGACGCGTCCGTACGAGCTGCGTGGCCGCGCCCGTCCCAGCGCCCCGCCGCGCCCCCGCCTCGGCGTGCGGGGACGCGGCGGTTCACACCGTCGTTACGCCGATGGGGGGCCGGCCGGGCCGTCGGGCGTCGGGGCGTCGAGGACGGCGGCCACGGCTTCGATCTCGACGAGCTGGTCCGCGTAGCCGAGCACGGTGACGCCCATCAGGGTGCTGGGCACGTCGTGGTCGCCGAAGGAGTCCCGGACCACCTCCCAGGCGGCCACGAGATCCTCCTGCCGGGCCGACGCCACGAGGACCCGCGTGCTGATGACGTCCTCGATCGAAGCGCCCGCGTCGGCGAGCGCCGTCCGCAGGTTCTCCACGGCCTTCGCCGCCTGGCCCGCGTAGTCGCCCACGGCCACGGTCACGCCGTGCTCGTCGAGCGGACACGAACCGGCGAGGAAGATCAGCCGGGCCTCGGCGGGCGCGGTGGCCGCATAGGCGTACTCGGCCACGTCGGAGAGGGAACGGGAACGGATCAGTGAAACGGCGCTGGTGCGGGTCACGATGGGTGCGTCTCCTGGTGCTGGGGTCGGCTCTGGAGTACGCCATCCTTTCAGCGTGTTCCGCGTCCCGCTTCCTCATTATTCTCCCGATTCGAACGCGGGCCCCGCGCCGCCCACTTGGGCTCAGCACCTGGGCGAAGGGCGTCAGCGGCTCGGCGACCCGCCGGTGGTGAGCTCGTCCCGCGACTCCCGCGGCGACGAAAACCGGAGGCTCGGCGAACGGCGCGCCGTTAGGGTGGCCCGATGGCTCCGATCAGGCAGGTACAGATCACCTTCGACTGCGCGTCGCCCTCGCGCGTCGCCTATTTCTGGTGCGAGGTGCTGGGGTACGTCGTTCCGCCGCCGCCGGAGGGGTTCGCCACGTGGGGCGATTACGACCTCTCGCTGCCGCCCGAGAAGCGGGACGCGGGCTTCGCCTGCCAGGACCCCTCGGGTGTGGGCCCTCGGCTGTACTTCCAGCGCGTTCCCGAAGGCAAGGTGGTCAAGAACCGGGTGCATCTCGACGTGCGGGTCGGCACCGGGCTCGTGGGTGAGGAGCGCCTCGCCGCGCTGGAGGCCGAGTGCGCGCGGCTGATCCCGCTCGGTGCGGTGCGCGGAGAGCTGCTGCTCGCCGACGAGGAGAACGAGTCCTGCCTCAACATGCAGGACATCGAGGGCAACGAGTTCTGTCTCGACTGACAACCCCAGGCTCTGTGCGCGGGGCCCGGCCCGTCCGGCGGGCCCGCCGCACTACCGTGGCTCCGCATGACCGACTTCGAGATCGAGATCACGGCGGACCTGGTCCGCGGCCTGCTCCAGGAGCAGCATCCGGACCTCGCGCGGCTGGCTGTCCGCGAGGTCGAGGGCGGATGGGACAACCAGCAGTGGCGCCTCGGGGACGAGCTGGCCGTCCGCATGCCGCGTACGGAACGCGCCCCGGACCTTCAGCTCAAGGAGCGCCGGTGGCTGCCGGTCCTGGCTCCGCGCCTGCCGCTGCCTGTCCCGAACTCCGTGCGGGCGGGCGAACCGTCCGCACGCTTTCCGAAACCCTGGACCGTCATGACGTGGGTCCCCGGTGAGCCGCTGGACCGCACCTCGATCAGCCGCGGCGACCATGCAGCCGGTGCTCTGGCGGACTTCCTCCGGGCCCTTCACGTGGAGGCGCCCGTCGACGCGCCGGCCGGTTCGGACCGCGGTGGTCATCCCCGTGCGCACACGGAGGGATTCGACCACTTCTTCCACGCCGTCGTCCCCGACGGCATCGCCGACGAGGTCCGGGCCGTCTGGGACGAAGCCGTCGCGGCCCCGGGGTGGGAGGGGCCGCCGATATGGGTGCACGGTGATCTCCACCCCGCGAACGTCGTCGTGTCGGACGGGACGCTCTCGGGCGTGATCGACTTCGGTGACCTGTTCGCCGGCGACCCGGCGTGGGACCTCGCGGCCGCGTGGGTCGTCCTCCCCGCGGGCGCCGCCGCACGGTTCTTCGACGCGTACGGGCGTGCGGACGAGGCGATGATCCGGCGCGCTCGCGGGCTGGCCGCCATGAAAAGCCTGGTCCTCATGCTCATGGGCCGGAACGGGGACCGGGGGCTTCCCGGAGGCAAGCCGACCTGGGGGCCCGCCGGCCGGGCGGCACTCGACCGCGTTCTGCGTACGGCCGTGGTCTGAGTACCCCGTTCTGCGTACAGGCGTGGTCCGGGCGCCCTGTCCTGCCGCACGGGCGCGGTGTGGGCGAGGCGCTCAGCCGGTCGCGGTGAGCTGCCGCGCGAAGCGGCGTACGGCATCGGTGAAGGCGTCCGGCGGTGCGGTGGGGGCACCTGGGCATGACCGAGCGGCGGCTATGTACTAGAGTTATCTCGACATCGAGATATCTGCCGGGGCGCACCGAAGCCGCCGCCCGGTAAGGGTTACCTAACTAACCCTTACCTTAGCGGATGGTCGGAGCAGTAGACGGCAAAACGCGGCGCCGACTGCCAATGAGGCGCGGCGCGGAGATACGCGCACATTGAAGAAGGAGACTGTCGTGTCGGCGAACAGCTTCGACGCCCGCAGCACGCTGCGCGTGGGCGACGAGTCGTACGAGATCTTCAAGCTGGACAAGGTAGAGGGCTCCGCGCGCCTCCCGTACAGCCTGAAGGTCCTGCTGGAGAACCTGCTCCGTACCGAGGACGGCGCGAACATCACCGCCGATCACATCCGGGCCATCGGTGGCTGGGACTCCCAGGCACAGCCCAGCCAGGAGATCCAGTTCACGCCGGCCCGCGTGATCATGCAGGACTTCACCGGCGTGCCGTGTGTCGTGGACCTCGCCACCATGCGTGAGGCCGTCAAGGAGCTCGGCGGGGACCCGGCGAAGATCAACCCGCTGGCCCCGGCCGAGCTGGTCATCGACCACTCCGTCATCGCCGACAAGTTCGGCACCAAGGAAGCCTTCGGCCAGAACGTCGAGCTGGAGTACGGCCGCAACAAGGAGCGCTACCAGTTCCTGCGCTGGGGCCAGACCGCCTTCGACGAGTTCAAGGTCGTTCCCCCGGGCACCGGCATCGTCCACCAGGTGAACATCGAGCACCTGGCCCGCACCGTCATGGTCCGCAACGGCCAGGCGTACCCCGACACCCTCGTCGGCACCGACTCGCACACCACCATGGTCAACGGCCTCGGCGTGCTGGGCTGGGGCGTCGGCGGCATCGAGGCCGAGGCCGCGATGCTCGGCCAGCCGGTCTCCATGCTCATCCCGCGCGTCGTCGGCTTCAAGCTGACCGGCGAGCTCCCGGCCGGCACCACCGCCACCGACCTCGTGCTGACCATCACCGAGATGCTCCGCAAGCACGGCGTCGTCGGCAAGTTCGTCGAGTTCTACGGTGAGGGCGTCGCCGCCACCTCGCTCGCCAACCGCGCCACCATCGGCAACATGTCGCCGGAGTTCGGCTCCACCGCCGCGATCTTCCCGATCGACGACGAGACGCTGAAGTACCTCCGTCTGACCGGCCGCGACGAGCAGCAGGTCGCCCTCGTCGAGGCGTACGCCAAGGAGCAGGGCCTCTGGCTGGACCCGGCCGCCGAGCCGGACTTCTCCGAGAAGCTGGAGCTCGACCTCTCCACGGTCGTCCCCTCCATCGCCGGCCCGAAGCGCCCGCAGGACCGCATCGTCCTCGCGAACGCCAAGGAGCAGTTCGCCCGCGACGTCCGCAACTACGTCGCCGACGAGATGGAGGCGAGCAAGGAGTCCTTCCCGGCCTCCGACGCCCCGTCCACCACCCCGAACGGCGTTCCGTCGAAGCCGGTCACCGTCACGGCCCCCGACGGCTCGACGTACGAGATCGACCACGGCGCCGTCACCGTCGCCGCGATCACCTCCTGCACCAACACCTCGAACCCCTACGTCATGGTCGCCGCCGCGCTCGTGGCGAAGAAGGCGGTCGAGAAGGGCCTGACCCGCAAGCCGTGGGTCAAGACCACCCTCGCCCCGGGGTCGAAGGTCGTCACCGACTACTTCGACAAGGCGGGTCTGACCCCGTACCTCGACAAGGTCGGCTTCAACCTCGTCGGCTACGGCTGCACCACCTGCATCGGCAACTCCGGCCCGCTGCCGGACGAGGTCTCCAAGGCGGTCAACGAGAACGACCTCGCGGTCACCTCGGTGCTCTCCGGCAACCGTAACTTCGAGGGCCGGATCAACCCCGACGTCAAGATGAACTACCTGGCGTCCCCGCCGCTGGTCGTCGCGTACGCCATCGCCGGGTCGATGAAGGTCGACATCACCAAGGACGCCCTCGGCGTCGACCAGGACGGCAAGCCGGTCTACCTGACCGACATCTGGCCCTCCGAGGCCGAGGTCAACGACGTCGTGGCGAACGCCATCGGCGAGGACATGTTCAACAAGTCCTACCAGGACGTCTTCGCGGGCGACGCCCAGTGGCAGGCGCTGTCGATCCCGACCGGCAACACCTTCGAGTGGGACTCCGAGTCCACCTACGTGCGCAAGCCCCCGTACTTCGAGGGCATGACGATGGAGACGACCCCGGTCGAGGACATCACCGGCGCCCGGGTGCTCGCCAAGCTCGGCGACTCGGTCACCACCGACCACATCTCCCCGGCCGGCGCCATCAAGGCCGACACCCCGGCCGGCAAGTACCTCACCGAGCACGGCATCGAGCGTCGTGACTTCAACTCCTACGGCTCGCGCCGCGGTAACCACGAGGTCATGATCCGCGGCACGTTCGCCAACATCCGCCTGCGCAACCAGATCGCGCCGGGCACCGAGGGCGGCTACACCCGCGACTTCACCCAGGGCGACGGCCCGGTGTCGTTCATCTACGACGCCTCGCAGAACTACCAGGCCGCCGGCACCCCCCTCGCGATCCTCGCGGGCAAGGAGTACGGCTCCGGCTCGTCCCGCGACTGGGCTGCCAAGGGCACCGCGCTCCTCGGCGTCAAGGCGGTCATCGCCGAGTCCTACGAGCGCATCCACCGCTCGAACCTCATCGGCATGGGCGTCCTCCCGCTCCAGTTCCCCGAGGGCCAGACCGCCGAGACCCTCGGCCTCACCGGCGAGGAGACCTTCTCCTTCACCGGCGTCACCGAGCTGAACAACGGCACCACCCCGCGCACGGTCAAGGTCACCACCGACACCGGTGTGGAGTTCGACGGTGTCGTGCGCATCGACACCCCCGGCGAGGCGGACTACTACCGCAACGGCGGCATCCTGCAGTACGTGCTCCGCAGCCTGATCCGCAAGTAGGCGGACCGGACCGAGCAGTGAGGGCCGCATCCCGGGTCACCCCGGGGTGCGGCCCTTCCGCGTACCGCCGGCTAACGGGCCGTCACAGCGCATGCCGGTCGACTTCGGCGATCCGGCACTTCGTGCCCGCGGCCACCTCGCCGGACCCCTGGGCCCTCACCTTGACCGACGCGCCGGGGGCGACCTCCTCGGTGGTCGCGATGCCGTCGGACACCACAGCGCCGTCCGCGTCCACGAACGTGATGGACACGATGTACGCCGCCGGACTCCCGGACCTGTTCACGATCTTCAGGTCCGCGTGCGGCCAGCCGATCAGGGAGTCGCGCGTGCACTTCGTGATCGTGACGTCCCCTTTGGCGGCCGGCCCGGGCGCGACGGGTTCCACCGGCTCCTCGTACGGCTCCTCCTCCCCGTACGGCCCCTCGTCGTACGGTTCGGAGTAGGGCGCGTCCGACCGCTCGGGCGGCAGCGCGACGGAGTCCGAGACCGAGTCCATCAACCAGTAGACGAGCGCCACCATCGCCCCCGCCACGACCAGCCCGCCACCCACGGCGAGCGTCACGATCAGCCCCGTACGCCGCTTGCCCGGCGGCACCGCGGGGGCCGCCCACGGCGAAGGCGGCGGCGCACCCACCGGAGCCCGGTGCTCCGGTTGCGGCTGTTCGGGCGGCGGAGGCGGGAAGTAGTCGGACATGTGGTCCCCCCACGGGAAATGGATCAGGTGAGGGACTTACGGTACGGGGCCCCACCCGCACCACCGGCACCACCTGCACAGGAAGCGAACGGACCCCATGGGCGAGCTGATCCTCATCCGGCACGGCGAGACCGAGTGGTCCCGTTCCGGGCAGCACACGAGCTACACCGACCTCCCGCTCACCGACGTCGGGGAACGCCAGGCCCGCGCGCTCGTCCCGCTGCTGGCCGACCGGAACATCGGGCTCACCCTCGTCAGCCCGATGGTCCGGGCCCGCCGCACCGCCGAGCTGGCCGGACTCCCCGATCCCCGGGTCACCCCCGAGCTGCGGGAGTGGGACTACGGCGGCTACGAGGGCGTCACCACCCTGGCCATCCGCCGCACCCGGCCCTTCTGGAACCTGTGGACCGACGGCGTCGACCCCGGCTCCGACGAGCACCCCGGCGAGAGCCCCGCCCAGATCGGGGAGCGGGCCGACCAGGTCCTCGCGGGCGTCCGGTCCGCCGCCGACGGGATCGGGAACGCGGACATCGCGCTCGTCGCGCACTCGCACTTCCTGCGCGTCCTCACCGCCCGCTACCTCGGCCTGACCCCGGCCGAGGGAAGGCTCTTCCAGCTCGCCACCGGTGCCCTCTCCCGGCTCGGCACCGAACACGGCCGGCCGGTCGTCGCCGCGCTCAACGTGGCCCTGCCGGAAAGCCTCCAGCCGCACTGAGCCTCGCGGCTGCCCGAGGAGCCTCCAGCCGCACGGAACCCCGCCCTGCCCCGGGAGCCTCCAGCCGCCCTGAACCCCGCCCCGACGCGGAAAGCCTCCCGCCGCCCTGAACCCCGCCCGCCCGAGAGACTCCGACAGGCGTGAACGCCGACGGCCGGCACCCCGCCCTCGGGGTACCGGCCGCCGACGCCCGTCGCGTACGGGTCAGGAGAGCAGCTCCACCTCCGCGAGCGTCGCCGAACCCGTCAGCACCAGCCGGTACGCGGTGTACGAGCCCGGCTCGTCCACCGAGAACACTCGGGTCTGCCTGTCCCAGGCGAACGACTGGCCGGAGCGGCGGTCGAGGTCCGTCCACTTCTCGCCGTCCGCCGACCCCTGGAGCGTCCAGCCCTTCGGGGCCTTGTCGGCCGCCGCCGAGGTCAGCGTGTACTGGACGCCCTTCGTCGCCGAGGACACCGGCAGCTCCACCGACTCCACCGTCGCCGAGGTGGCGGAGGTGTCGTCGAAGAGCGCGCCGTCGCCCTTCAGCGCGTCGCCCTTGGGCGCCGGGACCTTGTCGTCCTTCTGGACGGAGACCGGGGCCGCGTCCTCGCCCGTGCCCCACGCCGACGGCTTCGGGCCCATGGCGAACTCCAGCGTGCCGCCCTTGGCCAGGACGTCGTGGGGGAGCGCCGTGGAGGTCCACTTCTTGCCGTTGAGCTTCACGCCCTGCACGTAGATGTTCTTCTCGCTGTTCTTCGGGGCCTTCACGGTCAGCTTGCGGCCGTTGTCCATGCGGACGGTGACCTTTTTGAAGAGCGGCGAGCCGATCGCGTACTCCCCGCTGCCCATCACCAGCGGGTAGAAGCCGAGCGAGGAGAAGAGGAACCAGGCCGACTGCTCGCCGTTGTCCTCGTCGCCGTGGATGCCCTGCCCGATCTCGCTGCCGACGTACAGCCGGCCCAGCACCTCGCGGACCTTCTCCTGCGTCTTGTACGGCTGCGAGGCCGCGTTGTACATGTACGTGGCGTGGTGGGCGACCTGGTTGCTGTGCCCGTACTGGCCCATCCGTACGTCCCGCGCCTCGGTCATCTCGTGGATGACGCCGCCGTAGCTGCCGACGAACTCCGGGCCCGCCGTCTCCGGGGTGGAGAAGTACGTGTCCAGCTTCTTGCCCAGACCCGCGCGGCCGCCGTACAGGTTGGCCAGGCCCCGGCTGTCCTGCGGGGCGGTGAAGGCGTAGCCCCAGCCGTTGGTCTCGGTGTAGTCGTAGCCCCAGACGCGGGGGTCGTACTCGCCGGAGGGCAGGCGCCAGTCGCCGTTCGGCTTCTTGCCCTGGAAGAACCCGGCCTTGTCGTCGAAGAGCTTGACGTATTTCTGGGCCCGGTTCATGAAGTACTCGGACTCTTCCTTGTACCGCGCCTTCTTCGTCTTCTCGTACAGCTCCTGGCCCATGCGGGCGATGCCGTAGTCGTTGACGTAACCCTCCAGGGACCAGGACAGGCCCTCGTGGGTGGCGGTGTCCGCGTAGCCGGTGAAGACCGAGGTCTGAAGGCCCTTGCGGCCGACGCCCGAGGACGGCGGGGCCACGGTGGCGTTCTTGAGCGCCGCGTCGTACGCCGCCTCGGCGTCGAACTTCACGCCCTTGACGTACGCGTCGGCGAACGCCACGTCCGAGCTGGTGCCGGTCATCAGGTCCGCGTAGCCGGGGGAGGACCAGCGAGAGGTCCAGCCGCCGTCCTTGTAGTGCTGGACGAAGCCGTTCACCAGCTCGCCGGCCTTCTTCGGGGAGAAGAAGGAGTACGCGGGCCAGGTGGTGCGGTAGGTGTCCCAGAAGCCGTTGTTGACGTACACCTCGCCGTCGACGATCTTCGCGCCGGTCCGCGTCGGGGTGTTCTCGCCGACCGCCTTGGAGAAGGGGCTGGCGTACCTGGTCTTCCCCTTCACCTTCTCGTGGCCGGAGTTCGGGTAGAGGTAGAGCCGGTAGAGGCTGGAGTAGAGGGTCGTGAGCTGGTCCGCGTTGGCGCCCTCGACCTCGACCGTCCGCAGGATGTCGTCCCAGGCCCCCTGGGCCTTGCGCTGCACCCGGTCGAAGGAAGTGGACTCCGGGATCTCCATGGCCAGGTTCTGCTTCGCCTGGTCGACGCCGATGAGCGAGGTGGCCAGCCGCAGGTTGACCGTGCGGTCCTTGCCCGCGTCGAAGCGGAAGAACCCGGTGACGTCGTCGCCACCGCCGCCCTTCAGCTTGCCGCTGTCGGTGACCGCCGCGTCGAAGACGCCGTACACGAACATCCGGGTCGCCCCGGTGGACAGGCCGCTCTTGACGTCCGTGTAGCCGGAGAACGAGCTGGTCTTCGGGTCCAGCGTGATGCCGCCGTCGTTCGTGACGTTGTCGAAGATCAGGCTGGCGTCCTTGCCGGGGTACGTGAACCGCATCCGGGCCGCGTGGTCGGTCGGCGTCATCTCGGCCTTGAGGCCGTTCTCGAACGTGACGCCGTAGTAGTGCGGCTTCGCCGTCTCGTTCTCGTGCCTGAACGGCAGCGCGCGGGCCGTCCGGGACGCGTCCGGGGTGCCGCTCGCGGCCGACGGCATCAGCTGGAAGGTCTGCCGGTCGCCCATCCAGGGGCTCGGCTCATGGCTGGCGGCGAAGGCCTGGAGCGCGGGGAGGTTGTCCGCGTTGTTGCCCCGGTGGTAGTCGTACAGCCAGCTGGTGGTGCCCGCGTTGGTGACCGGCGTCCAGAAGTTGAAGCCGTGCGGGACGGCCGTGGCCGGAATGTTGTTGCCGCGCGAGAAGCCGCCGCTGGAGTTGGTGCCGCGGGTCGTCAGCGCGTAGTCCGACAGATGCGCCTTGCGCTTCTCGGGCTTCTTCGGGGCGATCGTGATGTCGTCGATCCAGCCCTGGAACTTCGCCTTCCCCTTGGGGGAGTCGTACGCCACCAGGATCCGGTCGACCGTCTTGCCCGCGGCGACCGTGCCGAGACGGGCGGCGACCTTGTTCCACTGGTTGACGTAGAGGCGCTTGGCGTCCGCCTGGCCCTGCGGGGTGAGCAGCCCGCCGTGGCTGTCGGTGGCCTTCAGCTCGCTCAGGTACGTGCCGTCGGTGAAGGCCAGGTCCACCGCGACGTGGGTGGCGGGGTAGTTCAGGTCGGTCTCGCCCATCTGCGGGTAGACCAGGTAGGACAGTTCGGTGTCCTTGGTGACGGCCGTGTTCACGTCGAAGATCTTGTTGTACGAGTAGGCGCGTCCTTCGGGCGTGTGGGTGCCCGCGTAACGCAGTGCCTTCTTTCCGGTGAATCCCGCGCCGGACTTCGCGGTGGGGGAGCCGGAGGGGCCGCGGTCGGGCTGGCTGCGCATCTCCTCGGGCACCGGCGCGGAGGTGTCACCGTTCGAGAACTGAACGTCGGCGAGCTGAAGCGCGTCCGAAGCGCCGTTGTTCGCGGTGATCTCCAGGCGGAAGTGCCGGTAGGCGGTGTCGCCCGCGAAGTCGTAACTCTTCGTCTCGTGCCGCTTGGCGAATTTCTCGCCGGTGCGGGTGTCGAGGTCGGTCCACTCCCTGCCGTCCGCCGAGCCCTTGAGCGTCCAGTCCTTCGGGTCCCGCTCGGCGTGGTCGTTGGCCGAGGTGAGGGCGTACGTCACGACCTTGACGGGTGCGTCCAGATCGAACTCGACCCAGCCGGTGGGCTTGAACGTCAGCCACTTGGAGCCCGGCTCGACGTCGACCAGGTTCTCCTTGACCTCCCCGCCGGCGGTGTTCTCGGCGCTCGCGCGCAGCTCCGTCACCCGGTCGGTGACATTGCCCGGTATGCCGGAGGAGAAGCCCCCGTCGACGCCCGAGGAGCGCTTCTCGCCGTCGGGGCCCTCCTCGACGGTGCCGCGCCAGTCCGGCTGCTTCTCGTCCGCCTCGAACGAGGTGCTGAAGGTGCGGTCGCCGGACGGCTTCCGGTCCGGCGAGGAGGGCTGGGCGGTGGCGACCGCGGGGGCGATCACCACCAGGGCGAGGGAGGCCGCCAGGGCGGCTGCTGTGGGGGTCCGTCTCCGGCGACGAGCCGGGCGGGGGACCGCGTGAGAGGCCTTGTCTGATCCGTGATCGATGCCGCGTGGTGGCTGCATGCCGAGCCGTTCCTCCCCGGGAAAATGCATGGACAACGTTGTCATAGCGGGATGCAAGGTCCAGTAGGGATCCCAGGGGCGGGACGTGTCAAGGGTGTTGCCGGGAGGCCCCTCGGCGAATCGGCCGGTATGGGGAAATAGCCGCCGCGGGAAGAGGGCGTGGGGTGCCGAGGTGTCCGTGAGGTCTCAACTCGGGAAAGACTGCCGCTCAAACCTGCGTTCGATCTTGCTCAGTTGGCGACAAGTGGACTATACCTGTCGGCACCTGCACGGCCGCTTTATCGCGGACGTGCGCGCGGGGGAGGCAGGGACGGTTGCGGGGACGCCAGGGGTGTCCTCGCTGTACGGTCTCCCGACATCCCCACTGCACCGGCCCGTCCGGTACATCTGCATATCTGCATATCCGCATGACCCAAGCGCAACTGACCGCGGTGGCGGGGCCCTTCGCCTGAGGCGAATTCTCGACGGGTGACCGGTACACCGCCTGAGTCCTGGAGAAGGCGAGGACTTGAGCATGGGATCCACCTCCGCCCACAACAACGAGGGCCTTGGCCGTCGCGATCTGATCAAGCGTTCTGCCGCACTCGGCCTGATCGCTGTTCCGACGATGAGCTTCCTGTCCGCCTGCGCGAGCGGCGACAGCAGCAGCGACGACAAGGTCGAAAAGGGCGAAAAGACCGAGAAGAACCCGCTGGCCGTCAACGGCAGCGCACCGCTGGAGATCGTCATCTTCGACGGTGGCTTCGGCACCAAGTACGCCGAGGACGCCAAGGCCGTCTACGAGAAGACCTATCCCGACGCGAAGGTCAAGTTCTCCGCGACGCAGAAGATCCAGTCGGTTCTTCAGCCGCGGTTCAACGGTGGTACCCCGCCGGACCTGATCGACAACTCCGGTGCCCAGCAGATGGACATGGGCGTCCTGGTCGGCAAGAAGCAGCTCACCGACCTGACCCCGCTGCTCGACGCCCCCTCCGTCGACGACCCCGCCAAGAAGGTCCGCGACACCCTGCGGCCGGGCATCATCGAGATGGGCCAGTTCGACGGCGACCCGGTCTGGATCATGTACTACGCGTACACGGTCTACGGCGTCTGGTACTCGCAGACCGCGCTGGAGAAGCTCGACTCCGCGTACCCGGAGACCTGGGACGAGATGCTCGCGCTCTGCAAGAAGGCGAAGAAGCAGGGCATCGCCGGCTGGACCTACCCCGGCAAGCACCCCTACTACATCCCCTTCTCGCTGTACCCCTTCATCGGCAAGATCGGCGGCGTCGAGGTCCTCGACGCGATCGACAACCTGGAGCCGAAGGCCTGGGAGCACCCCGCGGTCAAGGCGGCCTTCGAGGCGTACTACGAGCTCGTCGCCAACGACTACATCCTCGACGGCACCCCCGGCCTGGACCACCGCGGTTCCCAGGGCGCGTGGGCCCGCGGCAAGGCGCTGTTCATCCCGAACGGCTCCTGGGTCGAGAACGAGGAAGCGGCGATCATCCCCAAGGACTTCAAGCTGTCCGTGGGCGCTCCCTCCAGCCTCGACTCCTCGGACAAGCTGCCCTTCGGCACCATCTGGGCGTCCGGTGGCGAGCCGTTCATCGTCCCGAGCAAGGCGAAGAACCCCGAGGGCGGCATGGAGCAGCTGCGCATCATGCTCAGCGAGGCCTCCTCCAAGTCCTTCACCGCCAGCACCAAGTCGCTCTCCGCCTTCAACGGCGGCACGGACGGCATCGAGCTGTCCGACGGCCTGAAGTCCGGTGTCGCCGCGCTGGAGAAGGCCGGCACCAACGTGGTCAACCCGCGCATGCAGGACTGGTACGTGAAGCTCCAGAAGGAGCAGATCGGTGTCGCCGCGATCGGCGAGATGATGGCCGGCCGCGCCAAGCCGGCCGAGACCATCAAGAAGATCCAGGCCTTCGCCGACGCGACCGCCAAGGACCAGTCCATCAAGCACTTCAAGCACCAGTGACCACGCGTCACCAGCGGCGGGCAGCACGGGAAGGTCGGAGTCGGTAACGATGCAACACGGTAAATACCGGTTCATAGTCGGGTTCTTGGTGGTCCCGATGGCGTTGTACGTCATCTTCGTCATCTGGCCCTTCATCCAGTCCATCTACTACTCGTTCACGGACTGGACGGGGCTGAGCCCCGACTTCAAGATGGTCGGGTTCGACAACTACACCAAGATGCTCGATGACGACATCTTCTGGAAATCGCTGCAGCACAGCGTGCTGCTGGCCGTGCTGCTGCCGCTGGTGACGCTGGGGCTCGCGCTCTTCTTCGCCTTCATGCTCAACGTGGGCGGGCGGCGCCGCAAGGGCGCCGCCATCACCGGCGTACGGGGCTCGGGCTTCTACAAGATCGCGTACTTCTTCCCGCAGGTGCTGTCGATCGCGATCGTGGCCATCCTGTTCCAGTTCGCCTTCGACCCGGCCCAGGGCATGATCAACGGCACGCTCAAGGCCGTCGGCTTCGACGACGTGCCGAACTGGCTGGGCGATCCGCAGCTGGCCCTGTGGGTCATCATGGCGGTCCTCGTCTGGTGCACGACCGGCTTCTTCGTGGTGCTGTTCTCCGCGGGCATGGCCTCCATCCCCAAGGACTTCTACGAAGCCGCCCTGCTGGACGGGGCGAGCCGCTTCACGACCTTCTTCCGGATCACGCTGCCCCTGCTGTGGGACACGGTCCAGTCCGGCTGGGTCTACATGGGCATCCTGGCGCTCGGGGCCGAGGGCTTCGCGATCGTCCACATCATGAGCGTCGGTCCCGGCGGGCCCGACTACTCGACCACCGTCCTGCCGCTGTACGTGTACCAGTCGGCGTTCCGTGACGGACAGGCGGGCTACGCGACCACGATCGGTGTCGCCCTGCTCCTCGTGACGCTGGCGTTCGCCGCCATCGTCATGCGGGTGGGCCGGCGCGAGCGGCTGGAGTTCTGATGAAGACCACTGACACCCCTCCTCCCGGGCCCTCCGGGTCCCCCTCCGACGCCGAGGCGGCGAAGGTTCCGGCCCAGCGCACCGGGCCGGTGGCCAAGGGCTCGCCGGCCCCCGCGAAGAAGAGCGAGGGCCAGGTCCTCAACGTCTTCTCGCACGGGATGCTGATCCTGTGGGCGATCATGGTCGTCCTGCCGCTGTTCTGGGCGGTGATGTCCTCGTTCAAGAGCGACTCGGACATCTTCAACACCCCGTGGTCGCTGCCCAGTTCGCTGAACTTCGACGCCTGGGGCCGGGCCTGGAGCCAGGCCCACATGAGCGAGTACTTCCTGAACACCATCCTGGTGGTGGGCGGGTCGCTCACGGGCACCCTGGTCCTCGGGTCCATGGCCGCCTATGTGCTCGCCCGCTTCGAGTTCCCGGGCAACCGCTTCATCTACTTCTTGTTCGTCGGCGGCATGAGCTTCCCGGTCATGCTGGCGCTGGTCCCGCTGTTCTACGTCATGGACAACATGGGGCTGCTGAACACGATCCACGGCCTGATCCTCGTGTACATCGCGTACTCGCTGCCGTTCACTGTGTTCTTCCTGACCTCGTTCTTCCGTACGCTGCCGACCTCGGTGGCGGAGGCGTCGATCATCGACGGGGCCTCGCACACCCGCACGTTCTTCCAGGTCATGCTGCCGATGGCCAAGCCCGGCCTGATCAGCGTCGGCATCTTCAACTTCCTGGGGCAGTGGAACCAGTACATGCTGCCCACGGTGCTGAACACCGACCCGGAGAAGCGGGTACTGGCCCAGGGCCTGGTGGAGCTGGCCTCCAGCCAGGGCTACAAGGGCGACTACTCCGGCCTCTTCGCCGGCCTGGTGATCGCGATGCTGCCCGTGCTGGCGGCGTACATCATCTTCCAGCGCCAGGTCGTCTCCGGCCTGACGGCGGGCGCCCTGAAGTAGCCCGCGACGCGCGTACGGCCCGGTGCCCCGGCGGAAAGATTCCGCCGGGGCACCGGGCCGTTGTGGGTGTGCGCGTGCTCAGGTCTTGACGGGAGGCACCCCCAAACGGTCAGCTTGGAGTTCACATGTTGGAGGAAGCCGGGGTCTCATCGCTGCGGCCCCGGCCGGGGCGGTCTTCAGGACCGCCCGCCAAGGGCAGGAGTGGATGAGTCGATGGAGACTCCCGGGTCGCAGACATCGCTGCACAGGGCCAATCTGGAGCGGGTCGTACGCGCCGTACGGATGGCAGGATCGCTCACCCAGGCGGAGATCGCCCGGAGCACCGGCCTCTCCGCGGCCACCGTCTCCAATATCGTGCGGGAGTTGAAGGGCGGCGGAACGGTCGAGGTCACCCCCACCTCGGCGGGCGGCCGGCGGGCCCGCAGCGTCTCCCTCAGCGGTGACGCCGGCATCGTCATCGGCGTCGACTTCGGCCATACGCACCTGCGCGTCGCCGTCGGCAACCTCGCCCATCAGGTGCTCGCCGAGGAGTCCGAGCCGCTGGATGTGGACGCCTCGTCCGCCGAGGGCTTCGACCGGGCGGAAGTGCTGGTCAAGCGGCTGATCGCGGCCACGGGGATCGGCCCGGACAAGGTGATCGGCATCGGTCTCGGCGTGCCGGGCCCCATCGACGTCGAGTCCGGCACCCTGGGCTCCACCTCGATCCTGCCGGGGTGGACGGGCATCAACCCCAGCGAGGAGCTCTCCGGCCGCCTCGGCGTGCCCGTGTACGTCGACAACGACGCCAATCTCGGGGCGCTGGGCGAGCTGGTCTGGGGGAGCGGGCGGGGCGTCAAGGACCTGGCGTACATCAAGGTGGCCAGCGGCGTCGGCGCCGGTCTGGTGATCGACGGGACCATTTACCGGGGCCCCGGCGGCACGGCCGGCGAGATCGGGCACATCACGCTCGACGAGTCGGGTCCGGTGTGCCGCTGCGGCAACCGCGGCTGCCTGGAGACCTTCACGGCCGCCCGCTACGTCCTGCCGCTGCTCCAGCCCAGCCACGGCCCCGGGCTCACCATGGAGCGGGTGGTCCAGCTGGCCCGGGAGGGCGATCCGGGGTGCCGCCGGGTGATCGGCGACGTGGGCCGCCACATAGGCAGCGGCGTGGCCAACCTGTGCAATCTGCTCAACCCCAGCCGTGTCGTGCTCGGCGGCTCTCTGGCGGAGGCCGGGGAGCTGGTCCTGGGGCCCATACGGGACTCCGTGTCGCGTTACGCGATCCCCAGCGCTGCCCGGCAGCTCTCGGTGCTGCCCGGCGCGCTCGGCGGGCGCGCCGAAGTCCTGGGCGCACTCGCCCTGGTGCTCAGCGAGATGGGGGATTCAACCCTTTTGGAGGGCGCCCTCCCCGCAGCGACTCCTGCCTTCACTTAGATAACGAATGGCACCGTTGTCATCTCGTTAAGGATTTACTCCTTGACGCTGACGCTGGGGCCGAGTTGACTTCCAGCCACCTCGGCCGCAACGTCGCGGCCTCGTCAGGGAGGTTCGAGAATGAACAC
This sequence comes from Streptomyces sp. CNB091, assembly GCF_000377965.1. NCBI lineage: Bacteria > Bacillati > Actinomycetota > Actinomycetes > Kitasatosporales > Streptomycetaceae > Streptomyces > Streptomyces sp. CNB091. Next base: position 217,349 of record NZ_KB898993.1, on the reverse strand, counting down.
GCGTATGCGTCGTGCCGCCGTTGCCGTCGCCGCCACCACGATGGCGGTCTCGCTGGCCGCTTGCGGGAGCGCCAAGGAGTCCGGTGACAAGGCCGAACAGGGCTCGGAGAAGAAGGGCGACGACCTGAAGATAGGTCTGCTCCTTCCCGAGAACCAGACGGCCCGTTACGAGAAGTTCGACCGGCCGATCATCGAGAAGAAGATCAGCGAGTTGACCGGCGGCAAGGCCGAGGTCACCTACAACAACGCCAAGCAGGACGCGACCACCCAGTCGCAGCAGATCGACACGATGATCACCAACAAGGTCGACGCGCTCATCATCGGCGCGGTGGACGCCAAGGCGATCGAGAACAGCGTCAAGAAGGCCAAGGACGCGGGCATCCCGGTCGTCGCCTTCGACCGTCTCGCCGAGGGCCCCATCGACGCCTACACCTCCTTCGACAACGAGGAGGTCGGCCGCGCGCAGGGCACCGCCCTCCTGGAGGCCCTGGGCGACAAGGCCGACGGCGGCACGATCGTGATGATGAACGGCGCGATCACCGACCCGAACGCCGCCCTCTTCAAGAAGGGCGCCAAGTCGGTCCTCGACGGCAAGGTGAAGTACGGCAAGGAGTACGACACCAAGGAGTGGAAGCCGGAGAACGCCAACGCCAACATGGAAGCGGCGATCACCGCGCTCGGCAAGGACAAGATCGACGGCGTCTACTCCGCCAACGACGGCATGGCGGGCGGCATCATCACCGCCCTCAAGGGCGCCGGTCTCTCGCCGCTCCCGCCGGTCACCGGCCAGGACGCCGAGCTGGCGGGCGTGCAGCGCATCGTCTCCGGTGAGCAGTTCATGAGCGTCTACAAGTCCTACCCCGCCGAGGGCATCGTCGCCGCGGAGATGGCCGTCGCCCTCGCCAAGGGCGAGAAGCTCGACTCCATCGCCACCTCCAAGGTCGACAACGCCAGCCAGAAGGGCATCCCGACGGTCCTCGTCCCGGTCGTCTCGCTGACCAAGGACAACATCAAGGACACCGTGATCAAGGACGGCATCTGGACGCTGGACGAGATCTGCTCCGCCAAGTACAAGGCCGCCTGCGACAAGATCGGTCTCAAGTAACCACCCGGGATACCCGGGCCTCCCCCGAGCCCACGGGTCCCGCCCGCCGCGACGCCCGCCGCGATCCCGCGAGGGCGCCGGCGGCCCCACCGCCCGCGCACGTGCCCGCCGCACCCCGGCCCGCACGCGCGCCACGAAGCCTGTCCGGCGCCCCGCACACCAACCGTCCCGCTACCGGGCGGGGCGTCGGACGGAACGCTTCACCCTGTTTTCTCTCTCTGTGCTCGACACCGCCGCGCCTTCCCCCGGGCGCGGCATCCCCGCCGGTCAGGCGGCGAAGGAGATGGTTCATGTGTCCGCTACGCCCGTGTTGGCGTTGCGAGGGGTCTCCAAGCGCTTCGGTGCCGTCCAGGTACTCACCGATGTAGAGCTTGAGGTCCACGCCGGTGAGGTGGTCGCCCTGGTGGGCGACAACGGCGCCGGCAAATCAACGCTGGTCAAGACGATCGCCGGAGTGCACCCCATCGATGACGGCGTCATCGAGTGGGAGGGCAAGGCCGTGCGGATCGACAAGCCGCACGACGCCCAGAACCTCGGCGTCGCGACCGTCTACCAAGACCTCGCGCTGTGCGACAACATCGATGTCGTCGGCAACCTCTACCTCGGCCGGGAGCTGCGCAGGTTCGGCATCCTGGACGAGGTGGAGATGGAGCGCCGCTCCCGCGAGCTGCTGTCCACGCTCTCCATCCGCATCCCGAGCGTCCGCATCCCGATCGCCTCGCTCTCCGGCGGCCAGCGCCAGACCGTGGCCATCGCCCGGTCGATGCTCGGCGAGCCCCGGCTCGTCATCCTCGACGAGCCGACCGCCGCCCTCGGCGTCGAGCAGACCGCCCAGGTGCTCGACCTCGTCGAGCGACTGCGCGAACGCGGCCACGCGGTCATCCTCATCAGCCACAACATGGCCGATGTGAAGGCCGTCGCCGACAAGGTCGCCGTGCTCCGGCTGGGCCGGAACAACGGTGTCTTCGATGTGAAGACCACCTCCCAGGAAGAGATCATCTCCGCCATCACCGGCGCCACGGAAAACGCCGTGACCCGACGTGCGGCGCGCAACGCGGAGGTTTCCAAGTGACCACCGACAAGTCCGCCACCTCGCTGGAGAAGGCCGGCACCCCGGCCGACGCGCCGCCGGTCGGCAACCCGGACGCGGCCGATGGCGCCGCCACGGTGATCGACCCCCGCCTGCTCATCCGCGAGCAGGGCCTCGGCGGCTACGTCACCGAGTTCAAGCGCAGGATCAGCGGTGGCGACCTGGGCTCGATCCCGGTGATCGTCGGCCTCGCGATCATCGCCATCGTCTTCCAGAGCATGAACTCCGAGTTCCTCTCCGCGAAGAACATCAGCGACATCGCTACCACGATGGTCGCCACCGGCATGATGGCCGTGGGCATCATCTTCGTCCTGCTGCTCGGCGAGATCGACCTCTCGGTCGGCTCCGTCTCCGGTGTCTCCGGCGCCCTCGTCGCGGTGCTCAGCGTCACCCAGGGCATGAACGAGTGGCTGGCGATCCTCGTCGCCATCGTCAGCGGCGCGGTGATGGGCGCGATCCACGGCTTCTTCTTCGCCCGGGTCGGGGCGCCCGCCTTCGCCGTCACCCTGGCCGGCCTGCTGTTCTGGCTCGGCTTCATGCTCCAGCTGCTCGGCGACTCCGGCACGATCAACCTGGACGGCGACGGGGTGGTCGGCAAGCTGACCACGTACTACTTCACCGACGTCGCCGCCGCCTACGGGCTCGCCGCCATCGCGGTCGTCGGCTACTTCGCCGCCGCCTTCCTGGACACCCGCCGCCGCGAGGCGGCCGGCATCCCGGCCCGCCCGCTCGCCGACATCCTCGTGCGCACCGCGGTCATCGGCGTGTTCGGCTTCGCCGCCGCGTACATGTTCAACCAGTACCGCGGCCTGCCGCTCGCCCTGGTCCTCTTCCTGATCGTCCTGGTCGGCACGGACTTCCTGCTCCGCCGCACGGCCTTCGGGCGGAAGATCTTCGCGCTCGGCGGCAGCGTCGAGGCCTCCCGGCGCGCCGGCATCAACGTCACCGCGATCCGGATCTCCGTCTTCTCCATCGCGGGGACCTTCGCGGCGATCGGCGGCCTGTTCTGGGCCTCCAAGATCGCGGCGGCCAACCAGGGCTCCGGCACCGGCGACCTCCTGATGAACGTCATCGCGGCGGCCGTCATCGGCGGCACCAGCCTCTTCGGCGGCCGGGGACGCACCTGGAACGCGCTGCTCGGCGTCATGGTGATCGTCTCCATCCAGTACGGCCTGTCGCTGGAGGGCATCGCCACCCCGATCCAGTACATGGTCACGGGAGCCGTGCTTCTCGCCACGGTCGTCATCGACTCCGTCACCCGGAGGACCCAGAAGACCGCGGGCCGCGCCTGACAGCACAACCGCGCAGGTGCCCGGTGCCCGCAGGGGCGCCGGGCACCTGCGCGTTTCCGGCATTCCGTGTTCGAACAGGGCCGCCGATGCCCGCCGCCGCGAGCGGAACATTAGACTCATCGGATCGGCACGCTCGATCAGCTCAAACGCAAGGAGGCACGGGTGGATCTGCTGACCCGCATCAAGGGACCGCGCGACCTGGACCGGCTCAGCCTCGGTGAGCTGGACCAGCTCGCGGAGGAGATCCGCACCTTCCTCGTGGACGCGGTCTCCAAGACCGGCGGACACCTCGGCCCCAACCTCGGCGTCGTCGAGCTCACCATCGCCCTGCACCGGGTCTTCGAATCGCCCCGCGACAGGGTGCTCTGGGACACCGGCCACCAGAGCTACGTGCACAAGCTGCTCACCGGCCGCCAGGACTTCTCCCGGCTCAAGAGCAAGGGCGGCCTCTCCGGCTACCCCTCCCGTGCCGAGTCCGACCACGACGTCATCGAGAACAGCCACGCCTCCGGGGTCCTCGGCTGGGCCGACGGCCTCGCCAAGGCCAACGAGGTCCTGAAGAAGGACGACCACGTCGTCGCGGTCATCGGCGACGGCGCGCTCACCGGCGGTATGGCCTGGGAGGCGCTGAACAACATCGCCGCCGCCAAGGACCGCCCCCTCGTCATCGTCGTCAACGACAACGAGCGCTCCTACGCCCCGACCATCGGCGGCCTGGCCAACCACCTCGCCACCCTCCGTACGACCGACGGCTACGAACGGTTCCTGGCCCGCGGCAAGGACATCCTGGAGCGCACCCCGGTCGTCGGCCGCCCGCTGTACGAGACGCTGCACGGCGCCAAGAAGGGCCTCAAGGACTTCATCGCCCCGCAGGGCATGTTCGAGGACCTCGGCCTGAAGTACGTCGGCCCGATCGACGGCCACGACATCGAGGCCCTGGAATCCGCGCTCCAGCGTGCCAAGCGCTTCCGCGGCCCGGTCATCGTGCACTGCCTCACCGAGAAGGGCCGCGGCTACACCCCCGCCCTCCAGGACGAGGCCGACCGCTTCCACGCGGTGGGCAAGATCCACCCGGACACCGGTCTGCCGATCGCCACTTCCGGCCTCGACTGGACCTCTGTCTTCGGCGAGGAGATGGTCAAGCTCGGCCACGAGCGCGAGGACATCGTCGCGATCACCGCGGCCATGCTCCAGCCCGTCGGCCTCGGCAAGTTCGAGGCCGCCTTCCCGGACCGGATCTACGACGTCGGCATCGCCGAGCAGCACGGCGCGGCCTCCGCGGCCGGCCTGGCCACCGGCGGACTCCACCCGGTCTTCGCGGTCTACGCCACCTTCCTCAACCGCGCCTTCGACCAGGTCCTGATGGACGTCGCCCTGCACAAGTGCGGTGTGACCTTCGTCCTGGACCGGGCCGGCATCACCGGCACGGACGGCGCCTCGCACAACGGCATGTGGGACATGTCGATCCTCCAGTGCGTGCCCACGCTCCGGATCGCCGCCCCGCGCGACGCCGACCAGGTCCGCGCCCAGCTGCGCGAGGCCGTCGCCGTCGACGACGCGCCCACGGTGGTCCGCTTCTCCAAGGGCGCGGTCGGCCCCGCCGTCAAGGCGGTCGGCAGGGTCGGCGGCATGGACGTCCTGCGCGAGCCGAAGGCCGCCCGCCCGGACGTCCTGATCGTCTCGGTCGGCGCGCTCGCCCCGATGTGTCTGGAGACCGCCGATCTGCTGGACGCCCAGGGCATCTCCAGCACCGTCGTCGACCCCCGCTGGGTCAAGCCCGTCGACGAGGCGCTCGCCCCGCTCGCCGAGCGCCACCGCGTCGTCGTCACGGTCGAGGACAACAGCCGTGCCGGAGGCGTCGGCTCCGCCGTCGCCCAGGCCCTGCGCGACGCCGGCGTCGACGTACCCCTGCGCGACTTCGGCATCCCGCCGGTCTTCCTCGACCACGCCTCGCGCGGCGAGGTCATGGCCGAGATCGGCCTGACCGCGCCGGACATCGCCCGGCAGGTCACCGGCCTGGTCGCCAAGCTCGACGGCCGCTTCGAGAGCCGCGCGGTGGAGCCCGCCCGCGACTGACGCGCGAACCCGCGAACACCTCTCCGTACGGCCGATGGGCCGGGAGAACCGCCCCTGCACGGGTGGTTCTCCCGGCCCATTCGCATGAAACGGGCCAGATGGCGCGTTCGCGTCCGGCGGGGTCCCCATCATGGCGTTCACAACGAATGCGTGGAGGTATCGCAGGTGAGCGCGCAGGTCACACCACCCCGCGGAAACGGCATGTTCCGCACCAAGTCCGTCGAACAGTCGATCCTGGACACCGAGGAGCCGGAACACGCGCTCAAGAAGTCCCTCTCCGCCCTGGACCTCACGGTCTTCGGCGTCGGCGTCATCATCGGCACCGGCATCTTCGTCCTCACCGGACAGGTCGCCAAGGAGACGGCGGGCCCCGCCACCGCCATCGCGTTCGCCGTGGCGGGCGTCGTCTGCGCGCTGGCCGCGCTCTGCTACGCCGAGTTCGCCTCCACCGTCCCCGTGGCCGGCTCCGCCTACACCTTCGCCTACGCCGCGCTGGGCGAACTGGTGGCCTGGATCATCGGCTGGGACCTGGTGCTGGAGTTCGCGCTGGGCACCGCGGTGGTCGCCGTCGGCTGGTCCGGCTACGTCCGCTCACTGATGGACAACGTCGACTGGACGATGCCCGAAGCGCTCTCGGGACCGGATGTGGCGGAGGGATTCGGCTTCGACATCCTGGCCTTCGCCCTGGTGCTGGTCCTGACCGTCATCCTGGTCGTCGGCATGAAGCTGTCCGCCCGGGTCACCTCGGTCGTGGTGGCGATCAAGGTCGCGGTGGTCCTCATGGTGATCATCGCGGGAGCCTTCTTCATCAAGGCCGAGAACTACAAGCCCTTCATCCCGCCGGCCGAGAAGCAGCCCGCCGGCTCGGGCTGGGACGCGCCGCTCGTGCAGCTGCTGTTCGGCTACGAACCCACGAACTTCGGCGTGATGGGCATCTTCACCGCCGCCTCCATCGTCTTCTTCGCCTTCATCGGCTTCGACGTGGTGGCCACCGCCGCCGAGGAGACCAAGCTGCCCCAGCGTGACATGCCGCGCGGCATCCTCGGCTCGCTCATCATCTGCACGGTTCTCTACGTGGCGGTCTCCATCGTGGTCACCGGCATGCAGCACTACAGCGAACTCTCCGTCAGCGCCCCGCTCGCCGACGCCTTCAAGGCCACCGGGCACCCCTTCTACGCCGGGCTGATCAGCTTCGGCGCGGCGGTCGGTCTCACCACGGTCTGCATGATCCTGCTGCTCGGCCAGACCCGGGTCTTCTTCGCGATGAGCCGCGACGGCCTGCTCCCGCGCTTCTTCTCCAAGACGCACCCGCGCTTCCGCACGCCCTACCGCCCGACGATCCTGCTCGGCGTGCTGATCGCGATCATCGCCGGGTTCACGAGCATCGAGGAGCTGGCCACCCTGGTGAACATCGGCACGCTCTTCGCGTTCGTCATCGTCGCCCTCGGCGTCCTGGTCCTGCGCCGCACCCAGCCGAACCTGCCCCGCGCGTTCCGTACCCCGTGGGTGCCGGTGCTCCCGATCGCTTCGGTGGCCGCGTCGGTCTGGTTGATGCTCAACCTGCCGGTGGAGACCTGGGTCCGCTTCGGCGCCTGGATGGTCCTCGGCGTGATCGTCTACTTCGTGTACGGGCGCTCCCACAGCCGCATGGCCTAGGGGGGCCGCTGACGTCCGTGCCGGGCCGGGTCCTCACGGAACGGCCCCGCCCGGCGCCCGCAGACCCACCTGCCCGGCCAGGAACGCCAGGCACTCGGCCTCCAGCGCCACCACGCGCGAGAGCGCGCGGGCGCCGTGCCCGACGCCGCGTTCCAGCCGCAGCAGGACCGGCCCCGCCCCGGACGTGGCATGTTGCAGGGCGGCGCACATCTTGCGCGCGTGGAGCGGGTCGGTCCGGGTGTCACCGTCCGAGGCGGCCAGCAGCACCGCCGGGTAGCTGACGCCGGGCGTGACGCGGTGGTACGGGGAGTAGCCCAGCAGCGTCCGCGCCTGGGCGGGGTCGCGCACACTGCCGTACTCGGGCACCCAGCTGGGCCCCAGCCCCGACGCCTCGAAGCGGACCATGTCCAGGAGCGGGACGCGGCACACCGCGGCGGCGTACTTCTCGGGCTCCTGGGTCAGGGCCGCGCCGACCAGCAGCCCGCCGTTGGAGGAGCCCATGACGGCGACCCGCCCCTCCTCGGCCCAGCCGGCCGCCAGCAGGTGGTCGGAGGCGGCGGCGAAGTCGTCGAAGGTGTTCTGCTTGTTGGCCCCGCTGCCGGCGAGGTGCCACTCCTCGCCCTCCTCGCCGCCTCCGCGCAGCCCCGCCCAGGCGAAGACGCCGCCCGCCCTGACCCAGGCGAGGACCTGGGGCCGGTACCGGGGCGACATGATCTGGCCGAAGCCGCCGTATCCGGTGAGCAGGGCCGGGCGCGGCACGTCCGGGCGGCCGGTGGGGGAGATCACGAACATCCGTACCGTCGTCCCGTCCCGGGACGGGAAGGCGACCTGCCGGGTGACCGCCCCCTCGGCCTCGGGCGCGTGCCGGGCGCCGTGCTCCCAGCGCGTCGCGCGGCACGTCCGCCCGTCGAAGCGGAGGACGCGCGTCGGCGTCACGAAGTCGGTGTAGGTGAACCAGGCCTCGTGACTCCCGGCCGGCCCGGACGCGAAGCCGTCGACGGTGCCGCTGCCCGGCAGCGGTACCGAGGCCACCTGCCTGCCGTCCGTCAGATCGTGCACGGTCACTTCCGCCACCGTGCGGCGGGTCCAGGCGGCCAGGCCGAGCGGGTGGTCGAGCTCGGGTCCCGAGACCACCGCGAAGTGGGTGAGGACCGCGTCGGGACGTCCCGCGACCACCTCCCGCCACGCCTCCGGGCCCCGGTGCAGCGCGTCCGGCGGACACGCGACGACGTGCCCGCGAGCGGCGCCGTGGTCGGTGCGCAGCCACACCGGGTCCCGTGGGCCGGTGCCGGGCGCCACGTGCAGATGGGTGGCGGCCGGGGTGTTCTCCTGGACGGGCACCAGCAGCGGCCGCTCCAGCGGTCCCGCGGTCAGGTCGGCCAGGTAGAGGTCGGTGCGGCGGCCGGTGCCGAGCGTGGCCCTGATCCCGAGCCAGCGGCCGTCCGCGGACGCGGAGACGCTGTAGAACTGGGTCCTGTCCCGGCCCTCGCCGAAAACCAGGGCGTCCGTGCCGGGCGCGGTCCCGACCCGGTGCAGCCAGATCCGGCGGTGGTACTGCTCCTCGCCGGGGTTCAGCCGCGGGTCCAGCCGCCGGACGTAGTAGAACGCCTCGCCGCCGGGCAACCAGGCGACCGACGACCTCCGCACCCGGTCCACCGGCCCGTCGACGACCTTCCCGGTCGCCACGTCGATCACCTGGAGCCGCGAGTCCTCGGTGCCGTCCCGGGAGACCTGAAAGGCCAGCAGATCGCCCTCCAGGGACGGCTGCCAGGCGTCGAGTGCGGTGCGTCCGGACGGGTCGAGGGCCTGGGTGTCCAGCAACACCCGCCCGGTATGCGCCCCGGTGTCCGCTCCCGTATCCGCTCCGGGCTCCGCCACCATGAGCACGGGATGCTCCTGGCCCGCGTCCTGCCGCAGCCAGAAGACCCTGCCGCCGCGGACCCTGGGCGGTGTCGCGCGATCGACGGCGGTGAGCGCCGCCACCTCCGCCTCCCACCGCTCCCGGCCGGGCCAGGTCGCCCGCGCCGCCGCGTAGAGGGCCTCCTGCTCGGCGTCCCAGCGGATCACCGCGTCCGCCTTCGCGTCCTCCAGCCAGCGGTACGGGTCGGGGACGGGCACCCCGTGCACCTCGTCCACGACGTCCTGCCGGGCCGTGCGGGGGTACTCGTGCGGTGCCGGTCGGGCGGCGGAGGTCACTCGGTGCTCCCTCGTCGTGGTGGGGCGGTGCTTCGGACAACGGCGCGCCGCGCGGCCGCCTCCTCGGCCGGTCCGGTGGATTCCCCGGCGGTTCCGGTGGGCTCCTCGGCCGACCCGGTGGGCTCCCCGGCTCCTTCCTGCCCGGCCGGTCCTCCGGCGGGGCCGTCGTCCTCGGCGGTCTCCGGGTCGGGCAGGGCGGCGCGGGCGTAGAGACCGGACAGCAGGATGCAGAGCCCGGCCACGGCGATGATCGTGTCGATGGGGCCGAACCGGAGGCCCGCCACCGAGGCGTCGAAGTCCCGCAGCACGGTGCCGGCGAGCCAGCCGGACAGCGCCGCCGCGACCATCGCCGCCAGCTGCGTCATCGGCTGGAACACGGCGACCACCCGCCCGCGGTACTCGGCGGACGCCGCCGAGAGCAGCAGCGGGGCCATCGCGGTGTTCAGCACGGTGAGGGGAATGGTGAACAGGACGAGCAGGACGATGCCGCCGACGAATCCGGTCTGCCGGGAGTAGGCGATCAGCAGGGCGCCGCTCACCAGCAGGCCGACCCACGTCGTCCGCCGCGCCCCGATCCACTGCACCACCCGGCCGGCGCACAGCGCGCCGACGATGCCGCCCACCCCGATGGCCATGCCGACGTAGCCGAAGAGCCGGGCCGACATGCCGAGGTTCTCGGTCGTGAAGAAGATGTTGAGCGTGTTCAGCGCACCGGCCCCGAACTGGCCGATCACGGCGAAGACCAGCAGCGCGACCAGGAACTTGCTGCGCCCGAAGAAGCGGAGACCCGCCACGAGCTCCCGCAGCACGCCGGCACGGGGACCGGCGGCACGGGGACCCGGGGCCTTCCCCGTGCCGCTCCCGTCGACCGCGGCCTTCGCGGTGGGGGCCACCCGGACCGAACGAATGGCGATGTACGACACCAGGTAGGAGAGGGCGTTGAAGAGCATGGCCCACTGCACGCCCAGCGTGAAGAACAGCGGTGCGGCGAGCGGCGGGCCGACGATCAGGGCCGTCTGACTGGTCGCCTGGGTGATGCCGGCGGCCCTGGCGCGGTCGGCGTCACCGGTCACCAGGTCCGCGATGATCGTGAAGCGGGCCGGTGCGAAGAACCGGGCGGCCGCGTGCAGGAGCAGCACCGTGCCGTAGACGAGGGCGAGCCACACCCCGGCCGGCAGCGCGTCGGCCGGCAGGAAGGAGACGGCGGTCAGCAGCGCCACCAGACCGCCGCGCAGCACTTCGGTGCCGAGCATCGTGCGGAGTTTGTCCCAGCGGTCGACGAAGACGCCCGCGATCGGACCGACGACCAGCACGGCGGTGCCGCCCGCCACCAGGACGCCGCTCACCGCCGCCGGGGCCCAGCTCTCGTCCTTCGCCAGTACGGTGGCCACCCACAGCATCAGGGTGGTGCTGAAGACCATGTCCCCGATGGACGAGACGGCCTGCCCGAACCAGAGTCGCGTGAAGTCGGGGCTGATGAGGGTCAGTCGCGGTGCCATGACGGCCTCCCCGAGGAGAGGACCAGGGTCATCAGAGCGGTCACCAGCGTCGTGTGGTAAGCCTTCCGGAAGAACTCCCCGGCCGGGGCCGACCGGGACGCGATGAGCGCGGCCGACCGCCCGGGAATCGCCCCGTCGGACCGCTGGGCCCGCACCAGGCACTCCACGGCCGCCGCCCCCGAGGGGGTGCGCAGCGGCTCAAGACCCAGGATGAACTGGGTGATGACGAGTTCGGCGGCCAGGTCCCACCGGTCCTGCCCGACGCAGTGGTCCAGCATCCGGCGGACCAGCTCCCGCGCGTGTGCCAGGCGGTCCCCGTCCAGACCGGTCGCGGTCCGCCCGTAGTCGCCGAGGAAGAAGGCGGCGTGGGTGAGGGAGTATCCCTCGGAGTTGGTGAGCGGTGCCGCGTCTCCCGTAACCATGTCCCCCGTAACCATGTCCCCCGTAACCACGTCCCCCGTTTCCGCGCTCCCCGGCGCCGCGGCGGTCAGGGTGACGAGCGGGCTCTGTCCGACGAGTTCGGCGTACGGCTCGATGGTGTGGTCCGCACCCGCCTTGTCCGCGTAGAAGCGGATCTCCATGCGCTTGAGCGGCGACTTGCCGGCCGGCGAGAGGAAGTCGGGAGCGAGCCGCGCGAGCGTGGCCCGGCACAGCGTGTCGTCGATCCCGTCGGGGGCGAGCGCGGCGTAGACCAGTCCGTAGGTGGGGGCGGAAGGGGGGTGGGCGTCGAAGAGCCGCGGGAGCTCCGGGCGCTGCCAGAGCTTGCGCAGCAGGGCGGCCGCCCCGTCCAGCCGCTCGTCGTGCGGTCCGCCGGCCCGCGCCGAGCAGTGGCACAGCAGCGCCAGCTCCAGCACGGCCTTCGCCTGCTGGTGCGTCGCCGTCCCCGCGTCGGCCGCGAACGGGTCGAAGTGGTCCAGGCTGGCTCCCAACCAGTCGAGCGTGCCGGCGGAGAGCTGGTCGAGAGATGACGTCATGGCTACAGGCGCTCCGTCTCGTCCAGGTAGTCGAGCAGGGTGGCGTCCACGTCGTCGCGGAACCGCCTGAGGTTGCGGGTGTCCTCGTCGTAGCGGTAGAGGTCCTCGCAGGAGATCCAGCGGTCGCGGGTCGCCTCGGCGGGCCGGTAGCCCTGCGCCGCCGTGCCGACCTCCCAGTCGGGTTTGCCCGCGGTCTCCCAGCAGCTGGCCAGGGTCCCGTCCGCGCTGATCACCGCGCCGTAGCGGCCCTCGGTGTGGCCGCAGGTGCGGCAGGGCCGGCGGGCGCCTGGACGGCTCACGGTGAAGCCGAGTTCGAGCGCCCGGCGCTGCCACCGGGTGAAGTGGGCCGAGAGCTCGCCCGTGTGCAGCAGGTCGTTGGCGTAGCCGATGCCCACGTCGCCGACCCGGGCGAAGTACAGGGCGCACCGGGAGGGGTCCAGTTCCGCCGCGAGCCGGTCGACGAGCGCGTCGACGCCGTCGAAGGTCTCCTGGGAGACGTTGACCCGCAGGGTCCACCGGATCGGCGTGACCTCGCTCGCCGCGACGATGTTGCGGACGATCTTGTCGTAAGTGCCGCCGTTGTCGGCCCTGTTGACCCGGATGCGGTCATGGTCGGCGCGGTCGCCGTCGAACGTGACCTGGACGGAGTCGAGCCCGAGGCCGGAGAGCTGCCGCGCGAGCCGCGGAGTGAGCAGGGTGGTGTTGGAGATCATCCAGGCCGACGTCATCCCGATGCCCGCCGCCCGCTCCAGCAGCTCCAGGCAGCCGCGCGGGTTGAGCAGGGGCTCCCCGCCGAACAGGAGGATCCGCAGCCTGTCCAGTTCGGCCGCGGCCATCTGGCGCTCGGTGAACCCGAGGATCGAGGTGATGGTCTCCGAGGTGAGACGGGTCCGGGCGATCCTGGGCGGGCGGCTGCCGTTCGTGGCGTCCTGGGCGGTGTTCTGGAAGCAGTATCCGCAGCCCAGGTTGCAGTTGGTGCTGGTGAGGACGGTCAGCGCGTACGAGCGGACCGGCGGGGAGGCGAACATGCCGCGCTCGCGCAGCCGGCGCTCCGTGTTGGGCAGCAGGTCGCCGTCGGGGGTGACGTGCCGGCCGCCGAGGCGGACGACCCCGCCCCGGCCGAGGAACCACCAGTTGCGCCTGCCTTCGAGGAGGCGTGCGCCGTCCGGGAGTTGGACCTGTTGCAGGCTCATCGCGTCCTCCGTGCTGTGGGTGGTGCCGTGACCGGAACGGGGCGGGGGCGGGGGCGGTGGCCGTCGGCGAGCAGCAGCGTCGTCAGCGCCGTGACGAGCGTCGGCTGGTAGGCCCACCGGAAGTACTGCTGGGGAGGGGCGGACGCCGGGGCCCGTCCCAGGGCGGTCTTGCCGGGTATCGAGCCGTCCGGCGACCGGGCCCCCGCGAGCATCCTCAGGGCCGCCGCCCCCGAAGGCGTCCGCAGCGGGTCCGAGCCCAGGCAGTGCTGGGCGAGCAGCAGCTTGGCCGCGTACTCCCACGCGTCCTCGCGTACGCAGTGGTCGGTGAGCCGCTCCACCACGCGCGACGCCCGCTCCCGGGCCTCGGCGTCCAGGCCCGTGTCGCGGAAGCCGTAGTCGGAGAGGTAGAACACGGTGTCCGTCACCTGGCAGACGTCCAGTCCGGCCGACGGCACGCTGTCGGCGCGCGCCAGCATGCTGCACGCGTACAGCTCCTCGTACGAGGCCAGTTCGTGCCCGATGCCCGCGAGTTCGGCGTAGAAGCGGGTGCCCAGGTGGAGGTAGGGCGACTTGCGGCGCGGCATCAGATAGCCGTCGGCGGACAGCCGGTCGAGCACGGCGCGTCGGGCGTCGGTGACGGCCCCGGCCGGTGCCAGAGCGGCCCAGATCAGACCGAACGGCCGTGCGCTGTCGGGGGAGTGGGCGATCAGGCGCGGGAAGTCCGGCCGCCGCCAGGCGTGTTCCACGACCGCGAGCACGGGCTCCAGGGCGGTGTCGTCCGGCGCGGCCTTCTGCCAGCAGCGGCGGAGCAGCGCGAGTTGCAGGAGGGCCTTCACCCGCGGTGTCACGGGCAGTTCGGCGCGGCCGGCCGGGGAGTCGAGACGGCCCGCGTGGAGCCCCAGCCACCGCCCCGTATCCGCTGCCAGGGTCGCGACGGTCTCCTCGGCGGCGGCTGTCCCGCCGTCCGTGTCAGGGGCTGACGTTCGCGTAGTCATGGTCCTCCTTCGGGATCACGGAGTGCTGGGACACGCGCTCGACGACGTCGGCCGCACGGGCTGCGCCGTCCATCTCGGCCAGCTTCCGGCCGAGGGCCCGGGCGCGGCCTCGCAGGGCGTCGTCCCGCCAGGCCGATTCGAGCAGCGCCGGCCAGTTGGACGGCGTGGACTTCGGCAGGTGCACGCCCACACCGGCCCGCATGCAGGCACCGGTGAGCAGCGGCTGCTCGGAGCCGTTGGGCGAGGCGGCCAGAGGGCGGCCGCGCAGCAGGGCGGCGAGTACGGGGGCGGAGGTGCCGCTGGTCAGCACCAGGTCGGCCAGGTCGATCAGCGGGCCCATCCACGGCTTGCGCACCGTCAGGATGTCCGCGCCGGGGACGGGTTCGGGGCGCGGGGACCGGCCCTGCTCGACCACGGCCTGGAACCGGCCGCCGGCGAAGGTCTCGTTCAGGTGGGGCCACCGGCTGCCACCCTCGAACACACGCCCGAGGTGGACGTACACCAGGGGCTTCCCGGACCGCGCCACCTGCTCCCGGACCGCTTCGACCTCGCCCGGTCCGGGCGTCGGCTCCCAGCGCAGCGGCCCCACGCGCACGACCCGGTCGGGCAGTTCGGCGCCCGGGTACTCCAGCGCCGGGTCGCCGCGCAGCAGCAGGGCGTCGCCCGGCAGCGGGTCGTCCCCCCACCGAGGGCCACGCGCCGGCAGCCCGGCCTGTTCCCGCACCTCGGCGTACTGCTGACGCATCTCACGGGTCCGGTTCCGCCGGGGCCTGCCCAGGGGCGGCTCGTCGTCCCCGCCCGCCCGGTAGTCCCAGAGGTGGACCGAGAGCCCGACCACCACCACGGGAAGGCCGAGCACTTCGGCGGCGAGCAGGGCGCCGTGGCACAGCACGGAGGTGATGAGCAGGTCGGCCCGGTCCGCGCGGGCGGCGCGCACGGTCGCCCGGTGCTGGGCCATGGCGGAGGTGCCCCACCACGCGACGGAGAACGCGCGCCGTTCGCCGAAGTCCTCCGTCGCCGCGAACGGCAGTCCGGCGTCGGCGGCGACCGGGGCGGCGCCGGATCTGCCCAGCACGCTGACGTGATGGCCGCGCCGCCGGAGCTCACGACCGGCCGCGATCGCCGGGTAGAGGTAGCCGCCGTCGCTGAGCGGACACAGCAGGATCCTCACGACGCCCTCCGGTGGGGGCGGGCCGGCCGGCTGCCGGACGAGGCGTCCCGGAGCGGAGCGGCCGGCGCCGGGAGTTCCCGCACCGCGTGCACCGCGTGCACCGCGTGCACCGCGTGCACCGCGTGCTGCGGGGCCCGGTGCGGGCGCCGGCGCTGTGCCGGTAGGGCGGCGGGGGTCACTCGGTGCTCCCTCGGGGCGTGGCGGGCGGCGGTGGCTTGCGGTGGCGGGGCCGACCGGGCGGGAGGGCCGACAGGGAGCGGGCCTCACGGCTGCCGGGGCCGACGGTGGCCGGGGCTGACGGTGGCCGGGCCTCACGGCTGCCGGGGCCGACGGTGGCCGGGCAGGACGACGAGCGGGGCCGACGGGGGTGCGCCTGACGGTGGCCGGGCCTGACGGTGGGTGCGCCTGGCGACGGGCGGGGCCGACGACGGCCGGGCCTGACGGCGGGCGGGTCTCACAGCGGGCGGGCCGACGGCGGCTGGGCCTCCGGCGCTCGGAAGGGTCCGTCCGAGCGCCGGGGCCCGCGCGGTGAGCAGGACTCGACGGAACGAGTTACTGCAGCATGTCGCTGTTGTTGGTGACGCAGATGCCCGCCTCGTCCTCGCCGTCCTCGCTGTGCGCGACGACCTCGAAGTCCTCGGCCTCGGTCGGCTCCTGGCTCTGGTTCTCAGGCATGTTCTTCTCCTCTGTCGACGGTGTCGGTTGCACCGGCTGAGAAGGAACGTACGAAGGTGCGGTATGGGAACGCCTGACCGTCGGCCCGACGCCGGTATACGGCCCATGAAACGGGCGCCGGCCGCAGACCGTACGGACCAGGGAAGCGGCTGAGGAGTCACGGACCGCAGACCCTGGCCTCAGGAGCCACGGACCCGGGGTGAGGCCTCAGGAGGGGACGGACCGGGGGACCGCTACGCGTCCGGCGACGGCCGTACCGTACGGGGGCCCACGCAGCGTCCCCCGTACGCCTCGACCCGCTGCCGCAGTCCCCGGTCGGCGGTGACGACGACGCAGTCCCGGCCCGGGGCGGCCCCGGCCGCCAGCTCGGCGATCAGGTCGTCGCCGCTGCCGGGGGCCGAGTCGACCCGCACCCCGGCCACGGAGGCGACGCCCCGGGCGGCCCCTTCCACGACGAGCACCAGTTCGACGGGGCCGGGCAGCCCCGGCAGCCCGGCCGCCGCGTACGGGACCAGCGAGTCACGCAGCCGGGTCGCCGCCCCGCGCCGGTCCCGCCACCACCCGTCGGGCACGGAACCGACCACGTTGGCGGCGTCCACGATCACCAGCACCGCATCGTCCTCGCTCATCCCGGCAGGGTGTCACGGGCGGCGCGGCACGACGAGGCCTCAGCCCCCGGTGGCGGGAGACTTCTTCGCTTCCTCGGGGATCGTGGTGTCCTCGCGGATCGCCTTCCACAGCTGACCCGCCTGCGGCTCGGCCGCGACCACCCGGGCCTTGTCGATCTTGTCGTACGCCACCGGCAGCATGATCGTCTCCATCGAGGCCGGGTCGACGCCGTTCATCGAGCGGGCGAACTCCGCCAGCGAGGTGAGCGAGGCGAGCCCCGAGTCGGTCGTGAGCGACTTGGTGGCCGACTTGGCGATCTTGTACGAGTTCGCCGGACTGCCCAGCAGATCCTGCGACTTGACCTCGCTCAGCAGGGCCATCATGAACTGCTGCTGGAGCCCGATGCGGCCGAGGTCACTGCCGTCGCCGATGCCGTGCCGGGTCCGGACGTACGCCAGGGACTCGGTGCCGTTCAGCTTCTGCGGGCCCGCGGTGAGGCTCAGCCCGGAGGCCTTGTCCTCGATGTCCTGCGGTACGTCGACGGTGACCCCGCCGATGGCGTCGACCAGGTCCTTGAACCCGGCGAAGTTGATCTCCAGGTAGTGGTCGATGCGGACGCCGGACATCTTCTCCACCGTCTTCACCACACAGGCCGGGCCGACCTGCGCGTAGACGGAGTTGAACATCACGCGTTCCTTGGCGGACACCGTGGATCCGTTGTCCCCGACGCACTCGGGCCGGGTCACCAGGGTGTCGCGGGGGATGGAGACGGCGACGGCCTTCGACCGGCCCTCGGGTATGTGCACCACCATCGCGGTGTCGGAGCGCGCACCGCTGACGCCCCCGCCGCCGCCCAGCTCCTTGTTCTCCGCCCCGGCGCGCGAGTCCGAGCCCAGGACCAGCAGATTCTGCCCGCTGGTGGGCAGCTTCTCCGGGCGGTCCCCGCCGAGCGCCTTGTCGATGTCGACGCCCTTGATGTTCCCGTCGAGCTGGCTGTAGAGCCAGTACACGGTTCCGCCGCCGGCGAGCAGCAGGACGAGCAGGACACCGAGCGTGATCTTGAGTCCGCGGCGGCGCTTGCGGGGCTTGGCCGCGCGTCGGGAGGTGCGTGGGCCCGGAGGCATGACGTCGTTGCTCATCCTGTTTCGAGTCCCTAGGTCTCGCGGCCCCATGGGGCTGTGGCGGGTGGACTCGGGTGGGGGGAGAGACCGGTCCGACATGCGTGGTGCGGAGAACTATAGACAACTGGTCGAGCACCCGTGCGAGTCCTGTGGGGTGCCAGGTGGTCGCACGGTCGTCATGGCGGCGTTGAACCGCAAGCGGTCTTCATCTCCTGAGCACCATCTGTTCGCCCGCTGTGAGGGTCTAGGATGAGTTCGATTCGAAATCACGTGCCATGGGTCGAACGTCTGGAAGGGTGACTCGGAACGATGCTCGGACGGACTGCCCGCCCGGCCGCCAGGGTCGCTCCCGGGGTCGGCACGTTGCTAGGGGTGTGGCTCACCAGGGGCAGGGACGGGTGCCTCACCGTCTACGCTCCGGCGGAGGGCGGACTCCGGCGCTGGACCGAGACGCGCCCGGGGGCGAAGGAGTGGGGGCAGCCCGTCCTCGTTCCGATCGCCGGTCTCACCCATCTCTCGGTGACGCAGGACGTCAACGCGTACGTTCACTTCGTCGGCCGCCGCGAACGGCGGAAGGCCGACGGGCGGACCGTTGTGGATGTCGTCTACGCCATCCAGTATCAGACGGGCCGCCCGGTCTCCGAGTGGCGCTCTCTCGGAAATCCGCACAAGGACGCCGAGTCGGCCGGCCGGCTCGGCGAGCCCGCGGTCGTGGTGACGCCCTCGGGAATGGTCCACATCTTCGTCCGGAACGCGGACGGCGGACTGTCCCTGCGCCGGGAGCAGAATGACGGCAAGTGGCGGCCCTGGAACGACCGTCGGGGCAGCGGTATAGCGTCGACACTCGCGGCGATCGCCCTCGCGTCCGGCCGTATCGAACTGTTCGCCACCACTGCGGACGGCATCCTGCACTGGTCCCAGCAGGCCCCGGGCGGGGCGCTCGGCGAGGGGCAGCCGGCACGCCTCGCGGCGGCGCCGGGTTCGGTCGCGGTCCTGGAGACGGGACCTGACCGCCCCACGTACTACTGGACCGACCCCGCGGGCCACGGTGTGGTGGCATACCGGGCGGGGGCCTGGCCGACAGCTTTGGGCGGGGCGCCGGGCGAGGGCCCGCACACCGCGCTCCGCGCGCTGCTGGACGGATATGACTGCACGGTGCTGGCCCATCGCGGCGTCGACGGAAGCGCCGTGGTCGGGGTGGGAGTCACCGAGGACGAGGGTAACGGGGTCTGGTGGTCCGACACGGGCATGCGGTGTCTCGTGCCGCCGACTCTGGCCCTGGACGTCTTCGGCCGGGTCGTGATGGTCGTCGTCGACGATGACGGCGTCCCGCGGGTGGCCCGGCAGACGGACGGCCCGGGACTGACGCTCTCGGAGTGGCGAAGACTCTGATTCCGGCATCCTCACGCGGGCCGTAGCCCTCTGGCGCATTCCCGTGCGCAGACGCCGGTGACGTCAGATCGTCGAGTCCCCTCGAAGGTTGTGCGCGGCGAAGCATGGCGTATGTCACAGGGGTGTGTCGAGCCCATAGTCGAGCTGTGTGCAGGATCTGCACATTGACATCTTTTAACGTTCACTTAAGATTTGCGTCTGACGCAACAGTTCGAGAGCTGAGCCGCAGGCGATCGACGGGGGTGTGCCCGATCTTCGAATCGACGGGGATTCGTCGGGGGCGGTGTGCGGTGGTTGGGAAGTCGTTGTTGCGCAGGTGGATACTCCTGCCTCGAACCGGAGTGTGAAGTATGGCCGCTGGGCCCCGTTTGAGTGTCATCGTTCCTTTTCAGGACGTTGAGACCTACCTCACGGAGTGCCTGGAGTCCATCGCGCGGCAAACCTTCCGTGACTTCGAAGTGATCATGGTGGACGACGGTTCCACCGACACCTCCACGGCGATCGCCCAGAGCTTCTGCTCGGCCGACCCGCGCTTCCGACTGTTCCGCCAGGAGTCGCACGGCCCCGGGCACGCCCGCAACACCGGGCTTCGCGCCATGCACCCCGACGGTGAGTTCCTGGTGTTCGCGGACGGCGACGACGTCATCCCCGAATACGCCTACGAGTTGCTTGTCCGCACGCTGACCGAATCCGAATCGGATTTCGTCTCCGGCAACGTTCAGATGATGAACTCCACCAAGAAGTGGCAGTCGCCGCTCCACAAGGGCCCCATGCAGCGGGACCGCAGGGGTACGCACATAACGCGCTTCGAGGCCCTGATCTACGACCGCACTGTGTGGAACAAGGTGTTCCGTCGGTCGTTCTGGGACCACCACTTCATCGAGTTCCCCGAAGGCGTCCTTTACGAGGACTCGTGGGTGAACATGTTCGCGCACTTCCGGGCGAGCAAGGTCGACGTCATCTCGGACATCGTCTACTTCTGGCGTCGCCGCGACGGCGGTGCGGCCCCGTCCATCACGCAGCGCCACACCGAGGTGTCCAATCTGCGCGACCGTGTCTCCGCCGTGCAGTCGGTGAGCCGTTTCCTCGGGCAACACCGCTCGCGCCAGTTCCGCGAGCACAAGCGCAAATACGATCTCGCCTGCCTCAAGTCGGACCTCATGCTGCACCTCAAGGTTCTCCCCGACGCGGACGACGACTACCGCGACGCCTTCATGCACTGGTCCCAGGAGTTCCTCGCCGAGGCCGACTACGACATCATCGAGGAGCTCCCCGCCGACGCCCGGGTCAAGTGGCTCCTCGTCCACCAGGGCCGGCTCGGCGAGCTCCTCGACGTCCTGGAGTTCGAGCGCAAGGGTGGACCGCTGCCGGTCCGCCGACGGTTGCGCCGCTACCTCAACTACCCGCACCTGGAGAACCGGAAGACGGGTCTCTACAAGAGCGACTACCGGCTCGACAAGGAGCTTTCTCCCTACAGTTCGCTCTCCGAGGTGGAGTGGGACGGCGACGCTCTGGTCCTCAAGGGCTCCGCCTATATCCGGTTCATCAATGTGCACAAGCGCCACATGTCCACCAAGATGCTGGCGCTCCGCAACAAGAAGACCGGCAGCAAGCTCGTCAACCTGGCCAGGACGACCTACTTCCCGCAGGCGACCGAGTTCTCCAACCAGAGCCGCTACTGCTACGACTGGGCAGGCTTCGAGAGCCGCTTCGACGTCACCCGGCTCCAGCGGAAGGGCAAGTGGGTCGAGGGGACCTGGGACGTCGCCGCCGGTGTGTTCAGCCGGGGGCTGTTCCGGTACAAGGGCATCGGCCGGGGCGGCGCCGGAACCGCTGCCAACCCGGCGTACCGCTATGTCGACAAGAACACCCGCGTCCTGCCGCTCTTCGTGCAGGGCAGTCTGAAGCTCCGGGTGGAGATCGTCCGCAGCCGCATCACCCGTCACCGGGTGGTCGGAAACAACCTGGAGATCAGCGGCGTCCTGCTCGCCCCCGCCGTCCCCGAGTGGGGAAAGTTCCGTGTCACCAGCATGAACGGCGCCGGCCGGCACGACTCCTGGATGACGTTCCAGCCCGGTGGCGAGGGCTGGTGCACCTTTGCCACCCGTATCCCGCTCAACAGCCTCGTCCCCGGCTCCCGGGCGACCGGCGACACCGTTCCGCAGGCCTGGACGATGGGCAGCAACGGCTGGAAGATCACCCTCCACGTGGAGGGGCGTAAGACACCGCTGTACCCCGTGATGGCCCAGGACGTCGCAGACGGCCACTACCGTATGCCCGCAGCACTCCAGACGGAGGAGCGGGACCGGGAGGTCGTCGTCCACCGCAACGGCTCCGGCTACGTGGTGATCTTCGAGCGCGCCGCCCTGCCCCTGCTCAGTGACGGCGAATGGCTCGCGGACGGCTCGCTGGAAATCGTCTGCGACTACGCCGGAGCGGATCTGCTCCCGCCCGCGGAGCGGATCAGCGCTCACCTCGTCGTACGTTCGCGCGCCCACGGCGCCGAGCGGGCGGTGCCGATCCAGTGGGAAGGGCGCCGGTTCCGCTCGGTGCTGACCCCCGCCGCCATGCGTACCCTCGCCGGAGGCATTCCGCTGGCCGCCGGCCGCTGGGACTTCTTCCTGCGCCGTCAGGACCCGTCTGCGGTGGCCCCGGAGGACCGTTCACCGGACCTCATGATCAAGATCGATCAGGGGATCATTCCGTCCATGCCCCAGAACCTGGAGGTGGGTGAGCGGCGCTACGAGCTCCAGGCCGAGGCGTACGACAGGCTGTCGATACTGGTGCACTCCGCCATGCCCGAGGACGCGCGGGGCCCGTACCGGCAGAAGCTGTTGCGGACCAAGGCCTACCCGCAGGCCCGTCGCGAGCCCATCCGCCCCGCCGTGCTGTTCGACGCCTTCAAGGGGACCCAGTACTCCGACAGTCCCCGAGCGGTCCACGAGGAGATGATCCGGCGCGGCGTCGAACTCGAACACCTCTGGGTTGTACGGGACGACCAGGTCGACGTACCGCCTACGGCGCGCCCCGTGCGCATGTGGTCGCCCGATTGGTACGAGGCCCTGGCGACCTCCCGGTACGTGGTCGCCAACAACCACCTCCCCGACTGGTTCACCAAGCGGTCCGACCAGATCGTCGTACAGACCTGGCACGGCACGCCGCTCAAGAAGATCGGCCACGACATCGAGTCGGTGCACTTCGCCGACCAGCGGTATCTGGAGCGGGTGGAGAAGGAGGTGCAGAACTGGGACATGCTCGTGTCGCCCAACAGCTTCTCCACCCCGATCCTCCAGCGGGCCTTCAAGTTCCCCGGCGAGATGGTCGAGTGCGGCTACCCGCGCAACGACATCCTGCGCCGCCCCGGGATGGAGCGCCGCGCCGCGGAGATCCGCCGGCGGATCGGCCTGCCCCAGGGCAAGCGCATCATCATGTACGCGCCCACCTGGCGCGACGACCAGTTCTACGCGCCGGGCAAGTACAAGTTCGACTTCCGGATCGACCTCGACGACGCCCGGGCCAGGCTGGGGAACGACCACGTCCTCATGGTCCGCCGCCACCCCAACGTCGTGGACCCCGTTCCCGGCGCGGGCGACGGCTTCGTCTTCGACGTGTCCGACTACCCGGACATGGCGGACCTGTCGCTGATCAGCGATGTGATGATCACGGACTATTCGTCCCTGATGTTCGACTTCGTGAACACCGGGCGGCCGATCCTGTTCTTCACCTACGACCTGGACCACTACCGGGACACCCTGCGCGGCTTCTACTTCGACTTCGAGCAGAGCGCCCCTGGCCCGCTGCTCTACGAGTCTTCCGAACTGATCTCCGCCATCCGGAACATCGACCGGATCGAGATGGAGTACACCGCGCGTTACCGCTGGTTCCAGCGCGAGTTCTGCGACCTTGACGACGGATACGCCTCCGCCCGGCTGACCGATCGCATCCTGGTGGCCGGAGGCGACCTGGAGCCGGACCGTGCCCGCGGGGGAGAACCGCGCGCCACCCCGCCCCAGCCGCCCGCGCAGCTCGCACAGGACGTCAGCGGCGACCACGGGCAACGACCCGCACGGTCCGTCTCCCAGCCGACCACCTACACCGTGACCGCAGCGCAGTACTCCGCGAGGACGGATTCCCTTCATGTCTAAAGCAGTGTCGAGCCGTACCGTCGTCACCGGGATCGAAGCCTCCGGCGCCTATCCGGTCCACTACCGCTTCTCCCACGCCAAGAGCGGCAACCGGCACCTGGTGGTGGTGTTCGCCAACTTCTCGGCACCGGACGACTACGGCTGGTCGAACGGCGTATTCGACAACGTCCGCGCCAACATCCTCTGGGTGCGCGACATGTTCGACGGCAAGAACAGCTATTACCTCTGCAAGGACATGGACTTCGAGCTGGAGCGGTCCGTCATCACGCTGATCTCGAACGTGATGAACTCCCTCGGCCTCACCCCGGACCAGTGCACGATGTGGGGCGGGTCGAAGGGCGGCAGCGCGGCGCTGCACTTCGGCCTGAAATACGGATTCCGGAACGTCGTCTCGATCGTGCCGATGTTCCGCATCGGCACGTCGGTGCAGAAGCGCCCGGCCATCGCCGACTTCATGATGGGCGGGCACGTCACCGAGGAGAAGATCCGTGTCCTCGACAGTGTTCTTCCCGACCTCGTGCGCTCGCAAGCGAACCGCTCGGCCAACCTCTACCTGCTGTCCTCGCCGCAGGACGAGAACTATCCGGTCCAGGTGGAACCCTTCCTGAACCTCTTCCAGAACCACGAGAACTTCAACTTCATCTACAGCGACTCCCCCTTCATCACCGACCACACGACGGTGACCCGGCGCAACGTCCCGGCCCTTATGGGGCTGCTCAACCTCCTGGTCGATGGCATCGCCCCCCGGATGGGGGTCGTCACCAACGGCCATGAGCAGCCCGACGCCGACACGTCTGGCATCAACGGATACCTGAAGGCGACGTCGCAGGTGCGGGCCTCCTTCGCCGCCCCCGTGGTCCATACGCCCGCTGCCGGCGAGCGCGTGCACACCGGGGTCGTGGAGTTCACCGGGACGGCGACGGGAGCGGTGCGGCTGAGCTTCTGGGAGAAGGGTAAGTACATCGGGTCGCCGAAGGTCGGGCCGGACGGATGGTGGACCTGGACCCGGGAACGAGGCTGGTCCGCGGGGGAGCACGTCATCCGCATGTTCGCGGTGGACGCGGCCGGATTCCATTCGCCGCGCACGGAGGCTCGGTTCACCGTTCCCCAGGGCGGAACGGCAGCGCCGGTCCGCCCGGCGTCCGACACGGCTCCCGCGGCGCCCGTGGTGACGCTGCCCGCGCCGGACCAGCACCTTCCGGGGCCGGGAGTAGTCATCGCCGGGCACGCCCCGGGCGCGCTCCAGGTGGCGTTCGTCGAAGGAGGCGTGTCGCTGGGCGCGACGGTGGTGGCCGCCGACGGGACCTGGAGCTGGGACGCACGCTGGGCATGGCCCGAAGGACCTCACCTGGTCGAGTGCTACGCGATCGACGCACAGGGCGGGGAGTCCGGCCGCATCCAGGTCGGCTTCCACGTGGCCGGTGCGTTCATCCCCTCGGCGGTCCCGCAGGACGTCCCCCGATACTGAAGCCCTGGGCCGGTCCTGGCCGTGCCGGCGACCAGGCTCTCCTCCGTACCAGATTGGAACCCCCGAGCCGTGGCAAAAGCAGCCCCGACCCGCCCCTTCGAGAACGGGATCGACTCCTCCGGGACCTACCCCGTGGAGTACCGGTTCTCGCATGCCACGAAGGGCAGCCAGCACCTGGTCGTGGTGTTCGCCAACTTCTCGGTCCCGGGCGACTACGGCTGGTCGAACGGCGTGTTCGACAAGCTGCGCTCGAACGTCCTGTGGATCCGGGATCGCTTCCACGGGAAGAACAGCTATTACCTGTGCAAGGGCATGGACTTCGGCCTGGAGCAGTCGGTGGCCGGCCTCATCTCGAACGTGCTGCGTTCGCTCGGCCTGACACCGGACCAGTGCACGATGTGGGGCGGCTCCAAGGGCGGCAGCGCCGCTCTCTACTTCGGTCTGAAGTACGGGTACCGGAACATCGTCGCCATCGTTCCGCAGTTCCGGATCGGCACCTACATCCTCAAGTATCCCTCCGTGGCGGCGCACATCATGGGCGAGGTCACCGAGCAGAACACCCGGGCCGTCGACGACGTCATCGCGAACCTGGCGCGCGCGGGAGCGAACCGCGAGGCCAACATCTACCTTCTCTCCTCGCCCCAGGACGAGCAGTACCCGGAGCAGGTTGAGCCCTTCCTGCCGCTGTTCGCCGGCTACGAGAACTTCAACTTCATCTTCAGCGACTCTCCCCACATATCCGATCACGCCCGTGTGACCAGCAGGAACGTGCCCATGCTGATGGGCCTCCTCAACTTCCTCATCGACGGCGTGGCCCCGCGGCTCGGGTTCGTGCGCAACGGCGGGGAGCGCCCGGACGCCGATCGGTCCGGGATCAAGGCCTTCCTCCAGGCGACCGCCAAGGTGCAGCAGGGGTTCGCCGCTCCGGTGGTCTTCACGCCGGCCTCCGGCGAGACGGTGTACGAGCAGAGCGTCGTGTTCCGCGGGAGCGCACCCGGCGCGGTCCGGCTCAGTGTCTGGGAGCGGGGCAAGTTCCTGGCCTCGCCGGAGGTCGCCCCGGACGGGTCCTGGAGCTGGCAGCGCGAACGGGCATGGAGCGTGGGCGACCATCCTGTGCGCATCCTCTCCGTCGACGCCGCCGGCTATCACTCGCCGTGGGCCGAGGCGAACTTCACCGTGGCCGATCGGGCGGAACCGGCGGCCGGGCAGTTCCTCGACACCGCGCCGGCCGGGAACACGTTCCCGTCGCAGCCCGCCCTGGCCGCGACTCCGGGCGCCGTGGTTCTCCATCCCGCGCCCGGCCAGCAGGTCCCGGGCCCGGTCATCGGGCTCATGGGCCATGCCGTCGGAGCGGCGCGGGTGGAGTTCGTCGAGGGCGGACTACGGCTGGGCACGGCCCCGGTCGGCCCCGACGGCGGGTGGTCGTGGGAGTCGGGGTGGTCCTGGACCCCGGGGCCGCACACGGTGGAGTGCCACACCGTCGACCCGCATGGCAACCTGTTCCCACCGGCCGTGGTCACGTTCAGCGTTGTACCCGTCGATGCCGCGCCCGCGGGTCTGGGCTACTGAGCGGTCAGCCGGTGGTGACCCGCATCAGCAGGGCCCAGTGGTCCGAGGCCGGTGAACGGATGACCGAACACTCCTGACGGGGCAGGTCGGTGAAGAGGTAGTCGATCTTGAACCCGCCCCGGTGGGTCTTCCGGGGCGCACCGGGCGACGCGGACTGGTCGCACTCGCGGTAGACGTCGTACGGGCCGTCGACCCGGGCCCACGCTCCCGCTCCGGCCCGCCCGGGCGGGCCGGTGTTCAGGTCGCCGCCGAACACGGTGCGCGGCCCCGCCGCCGCCCCGACCAGCGCCCGCAGCTGATCCGCGCGCAGCTCGGACGGCACCGAACCAGCCCCGCTCTGCTGGGGGTTCAGGTGGGCGACACAGATGCGTACGTCCTCCTCCCGAGCCGTGGCGCAGAGGACGGACCGGCGCATACCCGCGGCGGGCTGCGGCAGGGAGACGTCGGTGACCCGGCTCAGCGGCATGGCGGAGAGAATCCCGTAGCCCGCCGTGCCCCGCCCGTCGCCCGTGCACCGGGACGTCGTGGGTCCGCGCCCCTTCTGGCCCGCCGTGTACGGGCGGAACAGGCTGTGCCACTCGCCGCCCAGCGACGTGCTCACGGTGGCCAGGTCCCCGGAGCACATCTCCTGGAGCAGGACGACGCGCGCCCCCGACTCCCGTACCAGGGCCTCGATCCGCTTCCTCTTCTCCTCGGCGGACCCGGTGTCCTCGCAGTTCCACTGGCGTACGCCGCAGATGTTCCACGTCGCGACCGACAGAGTGCCCGGCGCGTCGGCACGCGTCTGCCCGGCGGTGTCCGAAGTCCCTTGGTCGCCGCCGGACAGACAGAAGCCGAGGGCCAGTCCCACCAGCGCCGCGAGAACACCCGCCCCGGCCACCCACAGCAGAGAAGGCCGGCGGCCTTGCGGCGATCCCGTTCGTCGTCCTGGCATCTTCCGGCCTTTCCTCGGCATGACGGAGCGGGCCGCACGGCCTCTCGGCCGTGCGGCCCGCTCCGGGACCACTTCTACACCATGGTTACGCCGGCACGCTCGCCACGCCCCGCGCCAGGAACGGCTTGCCGTTCACCCGCTGGGAGACGCCCTCACGGTCCAGGTACGGCGTGATGCCGCCCAGGTGGAAGGGCCAGCCCGCGCCGGTGATCAGGCACAGGTCGATGTCCTGGGCCTCGGCGACGACGCCCTCGTCGAGCATCAGGCCGATCTCCTGCGCCACCGCGTCGAGCACACGGTCGCGGGTCTGCTCCTCGGTGAGGACGGTGTCGCCCTGCTTGAGGAGGGCCGCGACCTCGGGGTCGAGGACCGGAGCGCCGGAGTCGTGGACGTAGAAGCCGCGCTTGCCGGCCTTCACGACCGCCGCGAGGTTCTGCGAGACCGTGAAGCGCTCCGGGAAGGCGCGGTTCAGGGTCTCGGAGACGTGCAGGCCGATGGCCGGGCCGACCAGCTCCAGGAGCACCAGGGGGGACATCGGCAGGCCCAGCGGCTCGACGGCCCTCTCAGCGACCTCGACCGGGGTGCCCTCGTCGATGACGTTCTGGATCTCCCCCATGAAGCGGGTGAGGATGCGGTTGACGACGAACGCCGGGGCGTCCTTCACCAGGACCGCGGTCTTCTTCAGCTTGCGGGCCACACCGAAGGCCGTCGCCAGCGAGGCGTCGTCCGTCCGCTCGCCGCGCACGATCTCCAGCAGCGGGAGGATCGCGACCGGGTTGAAGAAGTGGAAGCCGACGACCCGCTCCGGGTTCTTCAGCTTCGACGCCATCTCGGTCACCGACAGCGAGGAGGTGTTGGTGGCGAGGATCGCGTGCGCCGGGGCGACCGCCTCGACCTCCGCGAACACCTGCTGCTTGACGCCGATCTCCTCGAAGACGGCCTCGATGATGAAGTCCGCGTCCGCGAAGCCCTCGGCCTTGTCGAGGACACCCGAGACCAGGCCCTTGAGGCGGTTGGCCTTGTCCTGGTTGATGCGGCCCTTGCCGAGCAGCTTCTCGATCTCGGCGTGGACATAGCCCACGCCCTTGTCGACGCGCTCCTGGTCGATGTCCGTGAGGACGACCGGGACCTCCAGGCGGCGCAGGAACAGCAGCGCCAGCTGCGAGGCCATCAGACCCGCGCCGACGACGCCGACCTTGGTGACCGGGCGGGCCAGGCTCTTGTCCGGGGCGCCGGCCGGGCGCTTGGCGCGCTTCTGGACCAGGTTGAAGGCGTAGATGCCGCTGCGCAGCTCGCCGCCCATCATCAGGTCCGCCAGCGCCTGGTCCTCGGCGTCGAAGCCGGCGGACAGGTCGCCGTCCTTCGCCGCCGCGATGATGTCCAGCGCGCGGTACGCCGCCGGGGCCGCGCCGTGCACCTTGGAGTCGGCGATGGCCCGGCCGCGCGCGACGGCCTGGTCCCAGGCCTCGCCGCGGTCGACCTCGGCACGCTCGACCTCGACCGTGCCCTTGAGCACGTTCGCGGTCCAGACCAGCGACTGCTCCAGGAAGTCCGCACCCTCGAACAGCGCGTCCGCGATGCCGAGTTCGAAGACCTGCTTGCCCTTGAGCTGACGGTTCTGGTTCAGCGAGTTCTCGATGATCACCGAGACCGCGCGGTCCGCGCCGATCAGGTTCGGCAGGAGCGCGCAGCCGCCCCAGCCCGGGACCAGACCGAGGAAGACCTCGGGCAGCGAGAACGCCGGGAGCGCCTTGGAGACGGTGCGGTAGGTGCAGTGCAGACCGACCTCGACACCGCCGCCCATGGCCGCGCCGTTGTAGTAGGCGAAGGTCGGGACCGCGAGGCCGGCCAGACGGCGGAAGACGTCGTGGCCGCCCTTGCCGATGGCCAGCGCGTCCTCGTGACGGCCGAGCAGCTCGACGCCCTTGAGGTCGGCGCCGACGGCGAAGATGAACGGCTTGCCGGTGATGCCGACACCCGTGATGGCGCCCTCGGACGCCTCCTTCTCGACCTGGTCGATCGCGGCGTCCAGGTTCGCCAGCGACTGCGGTCCGAAGGTGGTCGGCTTGGTGTGGTCCAGGCCGTTGTCCAGCGTGATGAGGGCGAAGTTGCCCGCACCGGACGGAAGGTCCAGGTGGCGCACGTGCGCCTGGGTGACGACCTCGCCGGGGAACAGCTCGGCCGCACCCTTCAGAAGCTCAGTGGTCGAGCTCACTTGTTGCCTCCGTCAGCGTTGAAGTGCGGGTTCTCCCAGACGACCGTGGCGCCCATGCCGAAGCCGACGCACATGGTCGTCAGGCCGTAGCGGACCTCGGGCTGCTCCTCGAACTGCCGGGCCAGCTGCGTCATGAGCCGGACACCGGAGGAGGCCAGCGGGTGGCCGTAGGCGATCGCGCCGCCGTACTGGTTGACGCGGGCGTCGTCGTCGGCGATGCCGTAGTGCTCCAGGAAGGCGAGCACCTGCACGGCGAACGCCTCGTTGATCTCGAAGAGACCGATGTCCTCGATGGAGAGGCCGGCCTGGGCCAGTGCCTTCTCGGTCGCCGGGATCGGGCCGTAGCCCATGACCTCCGGCTCGACGCCCGCGAAGGCGTAGGAGACGAGGCGCATCCTGACCGGGAGGCCCATCTCGCGGGCGACGTCCTCGGCGGCGAGCAGGGAGGCGGTGGCGCCGTCGTTGAGACCCGCGGCGTTGCCGGCCGTCACGCGGCCGTGGGCGCGGAACGGGGTCTTCAGACCGGCCAGCGACTCCATGGTGGTGCCCGGGCGCATCGGCTCGTCGGCGGTGACCAGGCCCCAGCCCGTCTCACCGGCCTCGGCGTTCGTGCGGCGCACCGAGACCGGCACCAGGTCCTGCTGGATCTTGCCGTTGGCGTACGCCTTGGCGGCCTTCTCCTGCGAACGCACCGCGTACGCGTCGGCACGGTCCTTGGTGATCGTGGGGTAGCGGTCGTGCAGGTTCTCCGCCGTCATGCCCATGAACAGGGCGGACTCGTCGACCAGCTTCTCGGAGACGAAGCGCGGGTTCGGGTCGACGCCCTCGCCCATCGGGTGGCGGCCCATGTGCTCGACGCCACCGGCCACGACGACGTCGTACGCGCCGAAGGCGATGGAACCGGCCGTCGAGGTGACGGCGGTCAGCGCGCCCGCGCACATGCGGTCGATCGAGTAGCCGGGGACGGACTGCGGCAGACCGGCCAGGATTCCGGCGGTACGGCCCAGCGTGAGGCCCTGGTCCCCGATCTGCGTGGTCGCGGCGATGGCGACCTCGTCGATCTTCTTGGGGTCCAGGTCCGGGTTGCGGCGCAGCAGCTCCCGGATGGCCTTCACGACGAGGTCGTCGGCGCGGGTCTCGTGGTAGATGCCCTTGGGGCCCGCTTTGCCGAACGGGGTGCGGACGCCGTCGACGAAGACGACGTCCCGGATGGTACGAGGCACGGTGGCTCTCCTCCAGGGTGCGGGATGGCACTGCTGCGGGGCACGCCACGGGGGCGCGCCGCCTGCCCTCATGCTACTTGCGGGTAACCAGACTGCCCACCCCTCACGGCCGGAGCGTCGAAGGTCACACCGTCCCGGCGCCGCGGTGACCGCCGTCCCGGCGGCCGGTACCGGCCGCCCCAGAGGTCGCGCGGCGGGAGAAAGGGCCCTGAACCTGGCGTGATTTCGACCATCGGTTCGGTCCGTGGACAGGGCCGGGGAAGCGGAACACCCCCGGTCGGTGACCGGGGGTGTTCGCTGCGTCACGGGAACGGGAGCAACGGGTGTGTCAGGAGGCGTCCAACGCCCGCACCAGCAGCGGGGCGACCTGCTGGATCTGCCAGTTCCGCGCCCCGTATCCGGCGAGGGTGTCCTCGACGGCGCCCGGCGTCGGGTTCTTCGGCGGCTCCCAGCAGACCCGGCGCACGGTGTCCGGGGTGATCAGGTTCTCCTGGGGCATGTGGAGACGCTCGGCCAGCTCGGAGACGGCGGTGCGGGCGGCCGAGAGCCGGGCGGCGGCGGCCGGGTCCTTGTCGGCCCAGGAGCGCGGGGGAGGCGGTCCGGCCGGCTGCTGACCGGGCTGCGGCAGCGCCGTCTCGGGCAGCGCCTTGGCCCGCTCCACGGCGGCCTGCCACTGCTCCAGCTGACGTCGTCCCATGCGGTGGCCGAATCCCGGCAGCGCGGTCAGGGCCTGCACGTCGACCGGCAGCGCGAGCGCGGCCTCGATGATCGCGGCGTCCCCGAGCACCTTGCCCGGGGAGACGTCGCGGCGCTGGGCGACCTGGTCACGGGCGGTCCACAGCTCCCGGACGACGGCCATCTGACGGCGGCGGCGCACCTTGTGCATGCCCGACGTGCGGCGCCAGGGGTCCTTGCGGGGCGGTGCCGGCGGGGCGG
Source organism: Streptomyces sp. CNB091 (assembly GCF_000377965.1). Lineage (NCBI taxonomy): Bacteria > Bacillati > Actinomycetota > Actinomycetes > Kitasatosporales > Streptomycetaceae > Streptomyces > Streptomyces sp. CNB091. Next base: position 185,815 of record NZ_KB898993.1, on the reverse strand, counting down.
AGGCGATGGCGTCGAACTCCTCCCGGGCCCACTCCAGCTTGCCCTGCCGCTCCAGCTCCTCCTCCAGCTCGTCGCGCAGGTCGATCAGGAGCTCCACGTCGAGCGCGGCGTAGCGCAGCCAGGACTCGGGCAGCGGGCGGGTGGACCAGTCGACCGCGGAGTGGCCCTTCTCCAGGGCGTATCCGAGGACGTTCTCCACCATCGCGCCGAGGCCGACGCGCGGGAAGCCCGCGAGTCGTCCGGCCAGCTCGGTGTCGAACAGCGAGGTGGGGGTCATGCCTATGTCCCGCAGGCACGGCAGGTCCTGGGTCGCCGCGTGCAGGATCCACTCCGTGCCGGACAGCGCGGAGCCGAGGCCGGAGAGGTCGGGGCAGCCGACCGGGTCGATCAGGGCGCTGCCCGCGCCCTCGCGGCGCAGCTGTACGAGGTAGGCGCGCTGGCCGTAGCGGTACCCCGAGGCGCGCTCGGCGTCGACGGCCACCGGGCCGGTGCCCGCGGCGAAGGCCGCGATCACCCCGGCGAGGGCGTCGTCGGACGTCGCCACCGGGGGAATGCCCTCGCGAGGTTCGAGCAAGGGGATCGGCGCCGGGGCGACGTCGTCCGGGGGAGCGCCCCCGGTGGTTCGCAGTGAGCTGTCTGCTGCGGTCTCTTGGGCGTCGGTCACGTGTCAAGGGTATCTGTGTATGCACGGAGCCCGTCGACGGAACGTTCCGTCGACGGGCGGCCATGCGCGTATTCCGGCCGGAGGCGCATCGGTGCACGTCCCGGCGGGGTGCGGTCAGTGGATGATGCCCGTCCGCAGGGCGACCGCGACCATTCCGGCACGGTCTCCGGTGCCGAGCTTGCGGGCGATGCGGGCGAGGTGGGACTTGACGGTCAGGGCGGAGAGGCCCATCGAGACGCCGATGGCCTTGTTGGACTGGCCTTCGGCGACCAGACGGAGCACCTCCACCTCACGTCCGGACAGTTCGCGGTAGCCGCCCGGGTGGCTCGGGGAACCGGGAGGCCTGCGGTGCATACGGGCCGCGTTGGCGCCGATGGGGGCGACGCCGGGGCGGGAGGGGTGACCGATGTTGGTTCGGGTGCCGGTGACGACGTAGCCCTTCACGCCGCCCGCGAGGGCGTTGCGAACGGCGCCGATGTCGTCGGCGGCGGAGAGGGCGAGACCGTTGGGCCAGCCTGCGGCGCGGGTCTCGGACAGCAGGGTCAGCCCGGAACCGTCGGGCAGGTGGACGTCGGCAATGCAGATGTCGCGCGGGTTGCCGACGCGGGGGCGTGCCTCCGCGATGGACGACGCTTCGATGACGTCACGTACTCCGAGGGCCCACAGATGGCGGGTGACGGTGGAACGGACGCGCGGGTCGGCCACGACGACCATGGCCGTCGGCTTGTTCGGGCGGTAGGCGACCAGGCTTGCGGGCTGCTCAAGGAGAACGGACACCAGGCCTCCTGGGGGAGTGGCGGGACGGGCCGGCTCGGGGGGTGAAGCCGGGGGGCGAACCGTGCTTGAAGGGTCATTGACCTCTTCGGCAGTGGACCCGTCCTCCTTTAGGGGAAGATCGCTATTTGATGCGTAACAATTCGGGCAAATAGGACGCGCGATCGATTGTACGAAAAGAGAGCCGGTGCTTGTGCGAAACGGGTGACGGAGTGTTACGAAACCTGCGGCCCGCGCCGTTGCGGCAACGTCACCACCGCCGCGTCCGCCGGATCCGACGGCGGCAGTCCCGCGATCTGGCACAGCAGATCACCCCAGGCCATCAGGTGCGACGCCGTGTCCGGCACCCCGCCGCGCGACTCCCTCGGCGTCCACGAGGCCCGGATCTCGATCTGCGTCGCCGGGCGGCGCGTGGACAGCGCACCGAAGTAGTGCGATCCGGCGCGCGTCACCGTCCCCCCGGCCTCTCCGTACGACAGGCCCCGCGCGTCCAGCGCACCCGTCAGCCAGGACCAGCAGACCTCCGGCAGCAGCGGATCCGCCGCCATCTCCGGCTCCAGCTCCGCCCGGACCAGCGTCACCAGCCGGAACGCGCCCTGCCAGGCGTCGTGCCCCGCCGGATCGTGCAGCAGGACCAGCCTGCCGTCCGCGAGATCGTCCTCGCCGTCCACCACCGCCGCCTCCATGGCGTACGCGTGCGGGGCGAGCCGCTGGGGCGGCCTGGTCACCTCCACCTCCAGCTCCGGGCGGAGCCGCGCGGAGCGCAGCGCGTCGACCGCCGTCAGGAACGCGGGCGGCACGGAAGGCCCCTCCGCGCGGTCCTCGCTGTCAACGCCGTCGGAATGATCGGAAAATTGTCCCTGAGCCGGAGCCATGCGGGGAAGAGTAGGCGGAAGCCGGGCCCCGCGCAGGGAGAGACACCCGTGCGGGGCCGGGCTCCTTCGGCGCGCGTGCGAAGATTCTGTGCGTGAGTGCCAACGACAGCCCTTCGGGCCAGCAGACGACGACCTCCGCCAGCCTCGACGCGGTCCGCCACGCCACCCACGACTCGGCGTTCCTGCGGGCCTGCCGCCGCGAACCCGTCCCGCACACGCCGGTCTGGTTCATGCGCCAGGCGGGGCGCTCGCTGCCCGAGTACCTCAAGGTCCGCGAGGGCATCGCGATGCTCGACTCCTGCATGATGCCGGAGCTGGTCGCCGAGATCACCCTCCAGCCCGTACGCCGCCACAAGGTCGACGCCGCGATCTACTTCAGCGACATCGTCGTGCCCCTGAAGGCCATCGGCATCGACCTCGACATCAAGCCCGGCGTCGGCCCCGTCATCGCCGAGCCCATCCGCACCCGCGCCGACCTGGCCCGGCTGCGCGACCTCACCCCCGAGGACGTCCCGTACGTCACCGAGGCCATCGGGATGCTCACCGCCGAGCTGGGCGCCACCCCGCTCATCGGCTTCGCCGGGGCCCCCTTCACGCTGGCCAGCTACCTCGTCGAGGGCGGCCCCTCGCGCAACCACGAGCGCACCAAGGCCATGATGTACGGCGACCCGCGGCTCTGGGCCGACCTCGTCGACCGGCTCGCCGAGATCACCGGCGCCTTCCTCAAGGTGCAGATCGAGGCCGGCGCCTCCGCCGTCCAGCTCTTCGACTCCTGGGTCGGCGCACTGGCCCCCGCCGACTACCGCCACGCGGTGCTGCCCGCCTCCGCGAAGGTCTTCGACGCCGTCGCCCCCTACGGCGTCCCCCGCATCCACTTCGGCGTCGGCACCGGCGAGCTGCTGGGCCTGATGGGCGAGGCCGGCGCGGACGTCGTCGGCGTCGACTGGCGGGTCCCGCTCAACGAGGCCGCCCGCCGCGTCGGCCCCGGCAAGGCGCTCCAGGGCAACCTCGACCCGGCGGTGCTGTTCGCGCCGACCCCGGCCGTCGAGGAGAAGACCCGCGAGGTGCTGGACGCCGCCGCCGGTCTGGAGGGCCACATCTTCAACCTGGGCCACGGCGTCATGCCGAACATGGACCCGGACGCGCTCACCCGCCTCGTGGGCTACGTCCACGAGCAGACCGCGCGCTGAGCCAACGGTCCCGGGGCCCTGGGCCCCGGGACCCCGCCGTCAGCTCCCCGCGCCCCGCACCGCCGTCACCGTCTTGCGGGCGGCCACCAGCACCGGGTCCCAGACCGGCGAGAACGGCGGGGCGTAGCCGAGGTCGAGCGCCGTCATCTGCTCCACCGTCATCCCGGCCGTCAGCGCCACCGCCGCCACGTCGACCCGCTTCGCCGACCCCTCACGGCCGACGATCTGCACCCCGAGCAGCCGGCCCGTACGGCGCTCCGCGATCATCTTCACCGTCATCGGCCTCGCCCCCGGGTAGTAGCCCGCCCGCTGCGTCGACTCGATGGTCGCCGTGACGTAAGCCAGCCCGACCGCGCGGGCGTCCTTCTCCCGCAGCCCGGTCCGGGCGATCTCCAGGTCGCAGACCTTGCTCACCGCCGTACCGACCACGCCCGGGAACGTGCCGTAGCCGCCCCCGACGTTGGAACCGATCACCTGGCCGTGCTTGTTGGCGTGCGTGCCCAGCGCGATGTGCCGGGTCCGGCCCGCCACCAGGTCCAGGACCTCCACGCAGTCGCCGCCCGCCCAGACGTCCTCGTGGCCCACCACCCGCATCGACAGATCCGTCAGCAGCCCGCCGTGCGGGCCCACCGGCAGCCCGGCTTCGCGCGCCAGCGCCGTCTCCGGCTCCACGCCGATGCCGAGCACAACCACGTCCGCCGGATAGCTTCCCGCGTCCGTCGCCACCTCGCGCACCCGGCCGTCCGGACCGGTGAGGATCCCGGTCACGGCGGCCCCGTTGACCGTGGTGATGCCCAGCCCGTCCATCGCATCGTGGACGAGCCGCCCCATGTCCGGGTCGAGCGTCGCCATCGGCTGCTCGCCCCGGTTGAGGACGGTCACCTCGAAGCCCCGCTTGAGCATCGCCTCGGCCATCTCGACGCCGATGTACCCCGCGCCCACCACGACCGCCCGGCGGCTCTCCCGCGCGTCCAGGGCGTCCAGCGAGTCCAGGAGCGCCTGCCCGTCGTCCAGGGTCTGCACCCCGTGCACGCCGGGCGCGTCCATACCGGGCAGCGCCGGGCGCACCGGACGGGCCCCGGTGGCGATCACCAGCTTGTCGTAGCCCGTCCAGTACGTCTTCCCGCTCTCCCGGTCCAGCGCCTTCACCCGCCGTCCGGGCGCGTCGATTTCCGTCACCTCGGTCCGCATCCGCAGATCGATGTCCCGCTCCCGGTGCTCCTCGGCGGTGCGGGCGATCAGGTCGTCGCGCGCCGCGACGTCGCCGCTCACCCAGTACGGGATGCCGCACGCGGAGTACGACGTGAAGTGGCCGCGCTCGAAGGCGACGATCTCCAGCGCGTCCGCCGCCTTCAGCCTGCGGGCCTGTGACGCGGCGGACATGCCCGCCGCGTCACCGCCGATGACCACCAGTCGCTCCGCTGCCATGCCGGGTCCCCTTTCGCCGATGCGCCCTCTCGGCGCATCACCACGTCGGAGCCCCACGCTACGGCGGTCAGGGAGCCGGAGCGCCCTCCGGCTCCTGCCGGGGCGCCGCCGGGGCCCCGCGGGCCGCCCGCCGGGCCCGCAGCACCCGCCACCCCACCAGCGCCAGAGCGGCGGTGAGCAGGAACGGGAACGCGGCCCCGAACGCCACCGCGATCCACCGCAGCACCGTCACGAACGCGTCCCAGCCGCCGCCCAGCGCGTCCAGGAACCCGGTGTCCTCCTCCCGCCCGTCGTCGTCCGGGGCGTCCGGCGGCGTCAGGTCCAGGGTGATCGTCGCCAGCGAGGTGCGGTCCTTCAGGCCCGACCGCTGGGCCAGCAGCGACTCCAGGTCCGACTGACGGCTGCTCAGCTCGCCCTCCAGGGCGACCACGTCGCTGATCTTCTCCGCCCGGTCCATCAGCTCCCGCACCCGCGCCACGCTCGCGCGCTGCGTGGCGATCCGGCTGTCCACGTCGACCACCTGGTCGGTGACGTCCTTCGCCTCCGAGGTGCGCGACAGCAGCTTCCCGGAACCGGCCAGCTCCCGCAGCACCTCCTGGTACCGGTCCTGCGGCACCCGCAGCACCAGGTGCGAGGTCTCGCGGGCGTCGTCGAGCCGCTCGGTCTCCTCCGTCGCGACGAGGCCCCCCGCGCCCTCGGCCGCACCGCGCGCGGCGGCGACCGCCCTCGCCACGTTCTTCACCTCGACGGAGAGTGTGGCCGTACGGATGACATGGGTGGCCGCCGCCCCCGGCTTCGGCGCCGCCTTCGACCCGGCCGGTTTCGCGTCCGCCCGCTCCTCGGCCGAGGAGGCGGCCCCGTCGGCGGCCCCATCCGCGTCCGCGCCGGCCCCCGCCCGCTCCCCGGACGGCGCGTACTTGCCGTCCGCCGCCTTCTCGCCGCTGCCCGACGCGTCGCCCGACGCCCCGCAGCCGCCGACGGCGAGCAGGAGGCCGAGCACCCCGGCGGCGAGCGCGGCCCGCGCACGGGCCGAGGACCGATCGGCTCCGCTGATCCATTCCATAACGGGTCCCCCCAGGACGGTGGTTGATGGTGCCGGTTCGACGCGGCCGCCCCGGGACCGGTTGCCGGTGGGCGGTTTCGAAGTGGTCACGGTCAGGACGCGGTACGGGTTTGAGAGAGTGGACCCATGCAGCGTTCTCAACAGCGTGCGGAAACGCCCCCGGGCCACGTCGTCGTCGTCGGCGGCGGCATCGCCGGCCTGGCGGCCGCCCACCACCTGGTCTCCACCGGACTGCGGGTCACCCTCCTGGAGGCGACGGACCGGCTCGGCGGGAAGCTCATGACCGGCGAGGTCGCGGGCGTCCAGGTCGACCTGGGGGCCGAGTCGATGCTCGCCCGGCGACCCGAGGCGGTCGCCCTGGCCCGCGAGGTGGGCCTCGCCGCCCGGGTCCAGCCGCCCGCCACCGCCTCCGCCTCGCTGTGGACGCGCGACGCGCTGCGCCCCATGCCCCACGGGCACGTCATGGGCGTCCCCGGCGACCCGGCGGTGCTCGGCGAGGTGCTGTCCCCCGAGGGCCTGGCCCGGATCGCCGAGGAGCGCGACCTGACCCCGACCCCCGTCGGCGACGACGTCGCGGTCGGCGCGTACGTCGCCGACCGGCTCGGCCGCGAGGTCGTGGACCGGCTGGTGGAGCCCCTCCTCGGCGGGGTCTACGCAGGCGACGCCTACCGGATCTCGATGCGCGCCGCAGTCCCTCAGCTCTTCGAGGCGGTGAAGGAGGGCGGGCCGCTGCTGGAGGGCGTACGCCGTATCCAGGAGCGGGCCGCCGCCCGGCAGCAGACCGGCCCCGTCTTCCAGGGCGTCGAGGGCGGCATCGGGACCCTCCCGGCCGCCGTCGCCGACGCCGTACGGGCCGGTGGCGGCGAGATCCTCGACCGGACCCCCGTCCTCGGCCTGACCCGTACGGAATCGGGGTGGGCGGTCCGCACCGACGCCAGGACGATCGCCGCCGACGGCATCGTCCTGGCCACCCCCGCCTGGTCCGCCGGCACGCTGCTGGCCGCCGAGTCCCCGGCCGCGTCCGCCGAGCTGTCCGGCGTCGAATACGCCTCGATGGCCCTGGTCACGCTGGCCTTCCGGCGGGCCGACATCGAGCGGTACGAAGCCCTGCGCGGCCGTTCCGGCTTTCTCGTACCGCCGGTCGACGGGCACACGATCAAGGCGTCCACGTTCTCCAGCAACAAGTGGCAGTGGGTCGCGGACAGCGCCCCCGACCTGTTCGTGCTCCGTACCTCCGTCGGCCGGTACGGCGAGGAGGACCATCTGCACCGCGAGGACGAGGAGCTCGTCGCCGTCTCCCTGCGCGACCTCGCCGCCGCCACCGGCCTCACCGCCCGCCCCGTGGACACCGAGGTCACCCGCTGGATCGGCGGCCTGCCGCAGTACCCGGTCGGCCACCTCGCCCGGGTCGCCCGGATCCGCGACGAGGTCGCCAAGCTCCCCGCGCTGCGGGTCTGCGGCGCGGTCTACGACGGGGTCGGCATCCCCGCCTGCATCGCGAGCGCGCGCCGGGCGGCCGACGAGATCGCGGGGGAGATCACGGGGAAGATCACGGGAGAGACGACGGCAGGGACGACGGGAGAGATCATCGCCACGTCGACCCTGGTTCGGGGCACGGGGAGCGAGGCGGGACAATAGCCGTATGAGTGCCCCTGAGACTGTGACATCAAGCAAGAGTCCGAACGCCGGCAAGAAGGCCAAGGACCTCAACGAGGTCATCCGCTACACCCTGTGGTCGGTCTTCAAACTGCGCGACGTGCTCCCGCTGGACCGCGCGGGATACGCCGACGAGGTCCAGGAGCTGTTCGACCAGCTCGCGGCCAAGGACATCACCGTCCGCGGCACCTACGACGTGTCCGGGCTGCGGGCCGACGCCGACCTCATGATCTGGTGGCACGCCGAGACCTCGGACGAGCTCCAGGAGGCGTACAACCTCTTCAGGCGCACCAAGCTCGGCCGTGCCCTCGACCCGGTCTGGTCGAACATGGCGCTGCACCGCCCGGCCGAGTTCAACAAGTCCCACGTCCCGGCGTTCCTCGCCGACGAGACGCCGCGCGACTACATCAGCGTCTACCCCTTCGTCCGGTCCTACGACTGGTACCTGCTGCCCGACGAGGACCGCCGCCGCATGCTCGCGGACCACGGCAAGATGGCCCGGGGCTACCCGGACGTCCGCGCCAACACCGTCGCCTCGTTCTCGCTGGGCGACTACGAGTGGGTCCTCGCCTTCGAGGCGGACGAGCTGTACCGCATCGTCGACCTGATGCGTCACCTGCGCGCCTCCGAGGCACGTCTCCACGTGCGCGAGGAGGTCCCGTTCTACACGGGCCGCAGGAAGAGCGTCGCAGACCTGGTGGCCGGGCTCGCATAACCAGCGAGTCCCGCACCACCCCAACCCGGAAGATCAGAAGGGCGGGCACCGGGCACTGATCGTGCCGTCCGCTCCTCCAGCGACACCGGGTTCGGCTTCGGGGGCCGTCGCACCGTCCTGGTGCGGCGGCCCCCGCTCCGTACGCGCTCGACGTCAGTCCAGCGACACCGGGTTCGGCTCCGGGTGCGCGGCGCAGTCCGCGCCCCGCCCCGGCACCTCACCGGTCAGCAGATACCGGCGCAGATGGTCGTCCACGCAGGTGTTCCCGGCCCCGCCGATGCCGTGCGTCCCGGCGTCCCGCTCGGTCACCAGCGACGACCCGGGCAGCCGCTTCCGCAGCTCCAGCGCCCCCTGGTACGGGGTCGCCGCGTCCCGCTCCGCCGCCAGGATCAGCACCGGCGGCAGCTCGCCCCACCGGGTCCCGACCTCCAGCGGCCGCTGCCGGGGCGCGGGCCAGAAGGCGCACGGCAGGTTCGCGAAGGCGTTGTCCCAGGTCTCGAACGGCGCGACGCGCGCCAGCTCCGTGTGGTCGCGGTCCCACACCTCGAAGTCTTCGGGCCAAGGGGCGTCGTTGCACTCGACGGCCGTGTACACCGCCTGCGCGTTCTCGCTGTCCGCGGCCGCCACCGCCCGCGGGGAGGCCTGCGCGACCAGCGGCTCCGGGTTGCCCCGGACGTACTCGGAGAGCGCCGTCGCCCGCATCGCCCAGTAGTCGTCGTAGTAACCGGCCCCCAGGAACGCCGAATGCAGCTGCCCCGGCCCGACCTTCCCGCCCGCGGGCTTCTCCGCCAGCTCGGCGCGCACCTCGTCGTAGTGCCGCTGCACCGACTCGGGCGTGTCCCCCAGGTGGTACACGTCGTCGTGCTTGGCCACCCAGCGGCGGAAGTCCTCCCAGCGCGCCTCGAAGGCCAGCGACTGGCCCATGTTGGAGCGGTACCAGATCTGCTCCGGGTCCGGGTCGACCACCGAGTCGAAGACCATCCGCCGCACGTGCGAGGGGAACAGCGTCGCGTACAGCGCGCCGAAGTACGTCCCGTAGGACGCCCCCATGAACGTCAGCCGCTCCTCGCCGAGCGCGGCCCGCAGAACGTCCAGGTCACGGGCGTTGTTGATCGACGTGTAGTGCCGCAGCGTCTCGCCCGCGTGGCTCGCGCAGCCCTGCGCGTACGCCTTCGCCCGGGCGACGCGCCGCTCCTTGTACTCCCGCGTCGGGTGCGTCGGCGCGTCGGTCGGGCCCTTCGTGTACGCCGCCGGGTCCTGGCAGGTCAGCGGGGCGGAGGAACCGTTCACCCCGCGCGGGGCGTAGCCGACCAGGTCGTACGCCTCGGCGATCTCCTTCCACTCCGGCAGCTCCCCGGCCATCGGGAAGGTGATGCTGGAGGCGCCGGGGCCGCCCGGGTTGTAGACGAACGCGCCCTGCCGGGCGTCGGCCGGGCCGGTGGCACCGGTGCGGCTGACGGTCAGTTCGAGCTGTTTCCCGTCCGGTTCGGCGTAGTCGAGGGGAACCTTCACCGTGCCGCACTTCAGGGAGTCCGGGAGCATCTCCTTCTCCGGGCAGGAGACGAAATCGATCCCGGCGGCCGTGGCGCGGGCGGCGGCGATCGCGGTGCCCCGGCCCTCGGCGGAGCCCCGGCTCTCCCAGGCCCCGGCGGGAGCGGCGGCCAGGGCGGACAGGACCAGGGAGCCGATCGATGTGTACAGCGCAGCAGTTCTCACGCGCGGTGCCTCTCTGCGGATGCGGAGAGGGATGGTCGGGCGGGCGGGACGGTGAAGTCCAGCACCGCCCGAGCATGTCCGGAACCATGACTCCGATGGGCGGTCAGCTGCCGGGGCGGCGGGCCCGGTTCAGGAACCGCCGCCCCCGCCGCAGCTCGACCCGCCCGAGCTTCCGCCGCAACTGGAACCTCCCGAGCTGGAGCCGCCGCCGCAGCTCGATCCGCCGCTGCCTCCGCACCCGGACCCCGAGGAGCAGCTGGAGCCGCCTCCACAGCTCGATCCGGAGCCGCCCCCGCTGGAACCCCCGCAGCTGGATCCGCCGGGACTGGCGGCGGCGCACCAGACCGCCGCCACCGCGAAGTCCGACGCCCCTGCCGTACCCCCCGCGTACCCGGGCGCTCCGCTCCCCGCGAGGCCGGAACGCGACCGCCTCGCCGACGCGGTCAGGCGGCTTGCCGCGACCAGTTGCTCCCAGAGCGCCCGGTCCGGGAGCGCGCGCAGCCCCCGTGTGGCGACCAGGTGGGCCGGGGTCTCCGGGTGGACCCGGGCCGCCCGGCATGCCTGGGCGGCCCGGCGGCCCGCTCGGGTGATCCGGTTGGCCGCGGCCGAGGCGATGACGAGTCCGCTGATCCCGCCGAGCAGGATCGCGGGCAGAACCTTCAGGACGAACGGGACCGGCATGCTCAGGCTCACGTCCGTCGTCACGTACTGGAGGGCGGTGAGGACGATCGACAGCGGGAGTGCGACGAAGCAGCTCACTCCCTGGACCAGTCCCCACCGTCGTACGGGGCGGCCCTCGCCGGGCGGAACCAGCAGGCCCCGCTGCGCCAGCCCGTCGCCGATCTCCTGCACGGCCGGGTGGCGCATCACCGCGTCCCGCACCAGGTGCAGGGCGCCGCTCGGAGCGGTGGACAGCTCCTGGAACACCGCGCGTTCCACCGGGTCGTTCGCCTGCGCATAACGTACGGAGATGATGCCGGGGCCGCCGATGAGCACCCGGCCGTCCGTGTGCAGGGCGGTGAGCGCGGTGTCCGCGACCCCGGCCGGACCGCCGGTCAGGAAGGCCGCCTCGTAGACGTCGTGGACGGCGGGGAAACGGCCGGCCGACGGGATGCGGGACCGGGAGACGGCCGATTTCGTGATGAGGAGCACGGTGGAGACGACGACCGCGAAGGTCACCAGCAGCGCGAGCACGTTCACGGCGTCCCCTTCCTCACAAGGGCGGCACGGGCCGCCCGGACCAGACGGGTGGTACGTCGCGGCGGCCGGGCGCCCGACCGGTCCTGCCACCAGTACGTGAGCCGGCGCCGCGCCACCGGATCGGCAGGGCCGCCCGCGATGAGCACGTGCTCCGCGAAGTCCAGGGCGTCGCGCCGGTATCCGCCGGACATCGGGCGGCCCCCGGCGTACGCGAGGAACGCGGCGCGGTAGCCGTCGCCGAGGATCTCCGGCAGTTCGGGGGCCACCTTGGCGACGACGTCCGCGCGCTTGGCGGCCAGCGCCCGGCTCTGCACCCGCACCCGCCGGCGGTCGAAGCCCTCGGGCGCCGGCGTCCCCGCCACCAGCGCGGAGAGCAGCGCGGTCTGCGCGACGGCGGTACGGTCGCGGGTCCCGGCCGGCACGGGGGCGTGGGGCCCCCGGCCCCCGTCGCCGCCCCCGTCCCGGGTCGCGGGACGCGGCGGCTCCACCGGGGGAGCGGCGTCCCGCAGCGTCGCCCGGATCGCGTCCAGCTCGCCCGCCAGCTCCGCGGTCGGCGGGAAGGCGTCGTCGCGCTCCAGCAGCACGCCCGGCGGGTCGACCCGGGAGCGGAGCTCGGCCAGTACCTCCAGGACCGGAGCGGTCACCGGGTGGGCGTGCGTGTCGTGCCACACGCCGTTCCTCTCGACCCCGCCCGCCACATGGACGTACGCGATGGTCTCCACCGGCAGTTCGTCCAGCGCCTTCGCCGGATCCTGGCCGAGGTTGACGTGATTGGTATGCAGGTTGGCCACGTCGATCAGCAGCCGCACCCCGGTCCGCTCGACCAGCTCCGCCAGGAACTGCCCCTCGGTCAGCTCCTCATCCGGCCAGGTGATCAGCGCCGCGATGTTCTCCAGAGCCAGCGGCACCGGCAGCGAGTCCTGCGCGATCCGCACGTTCTCGCACAGCACGTCCAGCGCGTCCCAGGTGCGCGGCACCGGCAGCAGATGCCCGGCCTCCAGCCTCGGCGACGCGGTCAGCGGCCCCCCGGCCCGCACGAACGCGATGTGCTCGGTCACCAGCGGCGTCCCCAGCAGCTCGGCGCGCGCCGCGAGGGAGGCGAGACGCGCCGGGTCCGGGCGGTCGGCGCCGCCGAGCCCGAGCGCCACCCCGTGCGGTACGACCCGCACCCCGCGCTCCCGGAGCCGTAGGAGGGAGTCCGGGAGATGGCCGGCGCAGAGGTTCTCCGCGACGGCCTCGACCCAGTCGATCCCCGCCAGCGCCTCCACCTCGTCCGCGATCTCCGGCCGCCAGCCGATGCCGATACCCAGTTCCATGACGTGTCCCCCGTCCCCCCGGCTCACCTCGTTCTGTTCAGGGGTCATGGCCCCGTCACGCGGCGATGAACCCGACCAGGGAGACGTTCAGAGCTGGATTTGAGGTTCCCGGACCGCCGTCCTCGTCAGGGCATCGGCATCATCGTGGGCGGCACCGGGAGATACGGAGACGGAACGAGGAATGTTCAGCGGCGCAGCGCCGGGTGGTCGGCGACCACCGTGCAGGACCCCGGGGCGATCTCGGTGAACCCCGCGTCGCGCACCACCGGCAGCCCGCTCACCGTCAGCTCCCGCCAGCGCTCCGCACCGGGGATGGCGACGGAGAGCGGGAAGCCGGCCTCGCGCCACGCCTTGCGCTCGGTGTCGGACAGCTCCCACCAGGCAAGCTGGGCCGCGTGTCCCGCCTGCGCCATCGTCTTGCCCGCCGACATGTCCAGCTCCGGGTTGAGCCACAGCACCGGGCCGGAGAGATCGGGCGCGGCGGGCGGCCCGGGGTCCTCCAGATCGGTGCCCGACACCTGGAGCTTGGCCAGCTCCTTGGGCCAGCCGTCCAGCGGGATCGGCGGGAACACCCGTACCTCCGCGCCGTCCTCACCCGTCACCGTGATGCCGTCCAGCGCCGCGGCCTTGCGCCACTCCGCGCCGCGCGCCCGCCGCACGACCTTGCGGATCCGGGCGTCCTGCCAGTCCCGCATCGCCCCGGACCACTCGCCTTCGCCCAGCGACCGCTCGTCGGAGAGGATCGTCAGCACCGCACGGGCGGCGCTGCGCAGCGCGTCGGTGCGGGCGGGCGGGTCCGTCTTCTCCAGGTGGAGCACCAGCGGCAGCACGAACTGCCGCGGCTGGTCGCGGTCGGTCGGACCGTCGTGGAACGGACTCTCGGAGGCGGGGGCAGGGATGTCATCGCTGGTCACCGTCCCAGTCTGCCAGGCCGGACCCGTCACCTGCTTGGCGGAACGACCGGGTCCGGGTGAGGATGCTCCGCATGAAGAGCGATCTCTTTTCCAGCGACCACATGGCCCAGCCGGCCACCGCCCCCGGTATGACCCTGCAGAACACGAAATCGATCAAGTACGCCGTCAACGGGGAGATGCACGCCCGGCAGGGCTCGATGATCGCCTTCCGCGGCAACCTCCAGTTCGAGCGCAAGGGCCAGGGCATCGGCGGCATGCTCAAGCGCGCGGTGACGGGCGAGGGCCTGGCGCTCATGGCCGTCCGGGGTCAGGGCGAGGCATGGTTCGCGCACGAGGCGGCGAACTGCTTCATCGTCGAGCTGGACCAGGGCGACGCCATCACCATCAACGGCCGCAACGTCCTCTGTTTCGACCCCACGCTCTCCTACGAGATCAGCACCGTGAAGGGCGCCGGAATGGTCGGCGGCGGCCTCTTCAACAGCGTGTTCACGGGCTACGGCAAGCTCGGCCTGATGTGCGAGGGCACCCCGATCGTGATCCCTGTGACCGGCGCCCAGCCGGTGTACGTGGACACGGACGCGGTCGTCGGCTGGAGCCAGCAGCTCACGACCAGCCTGAACCGCTCGCAGAGCGTCGGCTCGATGGTGCGCGGCGGATCCGGCGAGGCCGTCCAGTTGATGCTCCAGGGCGAGGGCTTCGTCATCGTGCGGCCGAGCGAGGCCCGGCCGGAGAAGACCTCCAACTGACCGTGGAACTCAAGGGTGTGGGCCACCGGTACGGTCTCCGCGGCGCTTGGGTGCTGCGCGGGGTCGATCTCACGCTGCCCGAGCGGACGCTGATCCGGGTCGAAGGGGGCAACGGCGTGGGGAAGTCGACCCTGCTGCGGCTGCTCGCCGGGGTCGACGCTCCCGCCGAGGGGCGGATCACCGGCCGCCGGACCCGCACGGCGTACGTCCCCGAGCGCTTCCCGGCGGCGCTGCCCCTGACCGCCACCGGCTACCTCGTCCACCTCGGCCGGATCCACGGGCTGCGGAGCGCCGAGGCGAGGCGGCGGGCGGGGGAGTGGCTGACCCGGTTCGGGGCGGCGGACCACGCCCGTACCCCGCTCGCCGAACTCTCCAAGGGCACCAGCCAGAAGGTCGCGGTCGCCCAGGCGCTGCTCGCCGAACCGGATCTGCTGGTCCTGGACGAGGCCTGGACCGGACTCGACACCTCCGCCCGCGGCGAACTGGACCGCGCCGTTGCCGAACGCGTCGCGGCGGGCGCCACCGTCGTCTTCGTCGACCACGACCCGCGACGCCTCGCCGGGGCGGCGGACCTCACCCTGCGGACCGAGGGCGGCGGGGTCCACCGGGCGACGGCCCCGACGCCGACGGGCCCCGTAGCCGGCCCCGCCCCCGGCCCCCGCGTCCTGGTCGAGGCCGAGGGCCCGCCCGGCGCACCGCTGCCCGTGGCGCTGCCGGGAGACCCGGTCCGGGAGCGGGCGAACGGCGCGGCCCCCGGCCTGGTACGCCTCACCGTCCCCACGCCGTACTCCGACGCGCTCCTGGCGGCGCTGCTCACGGCCCGTCCGCCCTGGCACATCCGGCGGGTCGCCCCGGCGGAGGCGCCCGCCCCGGCGGAGGCGCCTGGGCCAACGGGGGCGCCCGGGCCGGGCGCGGCAACCGGGCCGGCCGAAGCCGAGGCGTCCGGGCAGGCCTACCCCCAGGCGTCCGCGCAGGCCTCCGCCGAGGCGTCCGGGCAGGTGTCCGGGCAGGCGTCCGCCGAGGCCTACCCCCAGGCGTCCGGGCAGGCGTCCGCCGAGGCCTACCCCCAGGCGTCCAGGCCGGCTTCCGTACAGACCAGGACCTCCGAGGCCCCCGAGGTGTCCGAAGCGCCATGACCGCCCTCCTCCGCTACCAGGCCGCCCTGCTCGCCCGTTCCCAGCGCTGGCTGGCGCCCCTCCTGCTGTACGCGGCCGTCCTCGCCGTCGGCGTGCGGAGCGGGCAGCCCGTGCTGGGCTCGCTCGGCGTCGCGGCCGCCGCCGTGCTGCCCGTCACCGCGTGGGCCGTACACCTCTGCGTGACCCAGGAGCCGCTCGCCGCCCGGACGGTGGCCTCGGCCGCCGCGGGGCCCCGGCGGGTCCACCTGGCCGCGCTGCTCACCGCCGCGGGCTGTGCGGCGGCTCTCGCCGTGGTGGCCACCGCCGTCGTCCTGCTCATCAGCGACCCGGTCACCGACGACGGGGCACGCGCCGTCTCCCGGCCGGCCGCCGCGCTCGCCGGACTGCTCGCCGTCCTGTGCTGCGTGCTGCTGGGCGCGGCCGTGGGGGCGGTGAGCACCCGTCCGGTGCCGCTCCGCCGGGGCTGGTCCGTCGCGGCGGCCGTGCTCGGGTCGCTCCTCGCCCTCGTGACCGCCGGATCCCCGGCGCGCCACGCGGTCACCGCCCTGGTCACGGGGTCGCGGACCGGGACGGTCCAGCCGCCCGTCCTGCCCCTGCTCGGGGCGGTGGTCCTCGCCGCGGCGGTGGCGTTCCTCGTCTGCCGGACCGCCGCCCGGCGCGGGTGAGTAGGCTCGTGGGCGTGGACACCGATGACACGTACTGCGAGACCCCGGGGCCGATCGCACCGGCCCCGCCGGGCGGTGGAGCCGAAGGCCCTCCGTACGCCGAGTGCGTGCTGTGCCGCGAGCCGACCGAGTACCCGGAGTCGACGAAGGGCGCCACGCTGTGCCCGGTCTGCGCCTGGCAGGAGGCGGGCCGCACGGCCTGCTCCGGCTGAGCCTCGGCGAGCCCGTGCGCGGCCCCGCCGTTCCGTGCGTCCGGAACGGCTCAGCGCACCCGGAAGACCGGTCCGCGCGGGGTGAACGGCAGCCCGGCGCCCTCCGGGATCAGGTAGGCGTGCTCGCGGCGGACCCGCAGCACGTCGCACCAGCCGTCGGTGATCACCAGGACCGGGGCCGTCGGCGGGAAGTCGTCGGCCCGTTGCAGCAGGTCGACGCCGGGTTGCAGGACCGTGCCGCCGCGCCCCCGCACCCGTACCCGCCCGGCGATCTCCGTCGGCGCCAGGTATCCGGCGTCGTAGGCGGCGGCGTCGCAGAACACCACGCGGGCGGCCGGTACGTCGCGGGCCTCGGCGTACGAGGCGATCGCCCCCAGCGCCTTGGCGAGCAGGGGGCCGGACATCGAGCCCGAGGTGTCCAGGACGACGCCGAAGGTGCAGCGGGCGACCTCCTCGGGCGGGAAGAAGCGGCCCGCGCGCGGGATGTCGGGGGTCGAGGCCTGGCGTCGGGCGGGCCGGGAGTAGCTGCGTACCGGCTCGGGGCGGGGCACGAACTCGTCGAACCAGCGGGCCAGTCGGGCGTCCCACGGCACGGGCGGGTGGGCGAGCGCACGGATCTCCTGGACCAGTCCGGCCGGCAGCAGGCCGCGCTGTCGGTCGGTGTGCAGCTGGTGGCCCTGGACGAGGGCGCGCCGGTAGAAGGCGTCGAGGTCGACGGGGTCGGCGGTCCGGCCCGGCAGGGGCTCGCCCAGGATGTCCCCGACGCCCTTGCCGCGCAGGGTGGCGAGGCGTCGGCCGCGCCGCAGCCCGGTGGCGATCCGGTCGTACACCTCCTCGGCAGACAGCCCCTTCAACTCCGGTTCGTACAGCAGCCCTTCGGGCATCGCGCCGACGTCCATCTCGACGAGCCAGCCGTTGATGACGTAGTCGGCGGCGACGTTGAAGAGATAGTGGTCGCGGGCGCCGCGCCGTTCGCTGTGACGCAGGGCGGCGTGCAGCATCTCGTGGGCGAGGATGAACCGCCACTCCTCGTCCGTGAACCGCTTGAGCGGATTGACGTAGATCTCGCCGGCGGCGGCGTCCACGGCGGCCACGGAGATGTCGTGCGTGCGGGCGAGTTCGGCGTCGGCGACGACGGTCAGTCCGGCCGCGAGGCCGCCGAGCAGCGGGTAGGACGAGACGAACCAGTTGAGGGCGCGGTCCCAGGGGCGCTGGGCGACGCGCTCACCGGTGAGCCGGTCCCTGCGGCCGCCCGCGACGTCCATCGCGGCGGAGACCGTACGGGTCAGGGCGTAGGCGAAGGCGAGCTGCCGGTCGGGCAGGGTGGTGTCCTGGCGCGGCCACTGGACCAGCAGTTGGTCGGGTTCGCCGTCCGCGGTGCCGCACCGTTCGTAGGCGGCCGGGACGCCGGTCCTGCGCCAGCGGGCGGCGAGCTGATCCTCGTCGCCGTCGGGGTAGCTCTCGGGGAGGTGGTCGGGGGCGGTGCCGATGGGAAAGGTGGCGAGGAAGCGGTTGACGACGGTGCAGCGGGCGGCGAGGGCGAAGCGGTCGGGCTGCTCGCGGAGCTCCTTGGCCGCGGGGAGGTGGCCGAAGCCGAGGTGGAGGAGGGCGTGGGCGAGCGCCCAGGCCCACTCGCCCGGTTCGGCCCGGCGGGTGGGGTGGACGTGCACCCGCCCGTTGGAGTCCGCGCGGACGAGTCCCTGGCCGGGGGCGTCGGCGTTGCCCTTGGCGCGGACGAAGTCGGCGTCGACGGCGGCGAGGGCGGGGTTGCGGCGCACCAGTTCGGCGCCGGCGGCGAAGGCCTCGGCGGCCGGGTCGGGGCGGGCCGCGCCCTGCTTGCGGGAGCGGCTCAACGCCGGGCCTCGACCAGCCGGGGCATGTCGCGGGCGGCCTCCACCAGGAACCAGGCGGGCAGCACCGGGTTGCCGTCGGCGTCCTCGGCGATGACGGTCTGGGCGACCTCGACGGATATCTCGGCGAGCTGCACGAGCAGCGACTTGGCGCGGTAGGAGGTCTCGCGCACGGCGGCCGAGGCGTGCTCGCGCTGGGCCGGGAGCTCTTTGACGAGCCGTCCCCGGAACGCTTCGGCGAGGTAGTAGAGCAGGTCGCGGTCCTCGGTGCGGCGAGGCCAGGAGGCGTCTCCCTTGATGATCGCCTCGATGCCGTAGGTATGCCGCACGATCTTGGCGTAGCCGCAGAAGGAGACGGCGTGGGCGGGGGTCAGCGTCCCGTGGGCCACGATCTTCAGCGTCTCCTCGTCCAGCGCCGGCCCGAAGGAGTGCAGCGCGTCGGAGAGCATGTGCCAGGAGCGGGGCGTGGAGAACGGCTCCTCGGTCTTGGGCGGCTGCGACCACAGGTGGTCGGGCCGGTCGGCGACGTAGTCCACCACCCAGGGATGAATGCCGTTCTCGCCCGCCCACACCAGCCAGTCGGTGGCGGAGGCACGCAGGTGGACGTGGGTGAGGCGGTTGACGAGCGCGGAGGCGATGGGGCGGGCCAGGGCGTTGTCGGTGGCACGGTTGCCGGCGCCGATCACGATCGAGCCTTCCGGAAGCTCGTAGCTGCCGATCCGGCGGTCGAGGATGAGCGAGTAGAAGGCCTTCTGCACGTCCGGGGTCGCGGCGTTCAGCTCGTCGAGGAAGAGGCAGTACGGCTCGTCGCGGGCGATGGCCTCCGGCGGGCAGAAGACAGAGCGGCCGTCACGGATCTGCGGCACGCCGATCAGGTCCTCGGGGGCGAGCTGCGTGCCCAGCAGGCTGACGCACTCCAGGCCCAGGGATTCGGCGAACTTCCGCACCAGGGAGGACTTCCCGATGCCGGGGGCGCCCCAGAGGAACACCGGGCGGACGGTGGCGAGGCCCAGAAGGAGGTCCGGGATCTGGGTGGGGCTGACGGTTACTGCGGCCTGCAAGCGGTCGGCTCCTTGGAGGGGGAATGTCCTGTCCTGTTCGCCCAACGTAGGGGGCTGACAAGGGCAGGCGCACCTGGATTTCCCCTGCTTGTGCCGCTGTGCCGCTGTGCCGCTGTGCTGCTACGTCGCGGGTTGGCTCGCGGGGACGGCGGCGGGGAACTCCGCCTCGACGAGCGTGAGCGCACGGCGGCCGGGCGCTTCGGCGTGGCGCCCGGCCGCCGTCACCGGCCCGCTCTCGCGGCCGGTTTCGCCGGCGCCGCCCTCTCAAAGCGGTGCCGGCGAAGTCAACAGGGTCGCTCAGCCGGGGAGCGCCCACTTCTGGTTGGCGCCGGTGTGGCAGCTCCACAGGTGGAGCTTGGTGCCGTCGGCAGAGGAGACACCGGACGCGTCCAGGCACTTGCCCGACTGCGGGTTCCTCAGCGTGCCGTCGGCCTGCGGCACCCATTTCTGGGCACCGGTGCTGTTGCAGCCGTAGAGCTGCACCTTGGTGCCGTCGGCCGTGCCGCTGCCGCTGATGTCCATGCACTTGCCCAGCGCGCGCAGTGTGTCGTCCGAGGCGACCGTCCACTTCTGGGCGGCGCTCTGGTTGCACGTCCACAACTGGATCTGCGTGCCGTCCGAGCTCGACCCGTTGGCGACGTCGACGCATTTGCCGCCGATGCCGGTGATGGCGCCCTCCCGGGGCCCGGTCGCGCCGCCCAGCTCCTTGATCCGGATGTTGCGGAAGGACACGTCGTCGCCGTCACCGTGGTTCTGCAGGCCGATGTGGCCCTGCTGGAGGCTGCGGGCGGGGTCGGTGTTGGTGAAGTCGTTGATCTTGCGGCCGTTGAGGAAGAGCTGGAGGCGCTCGCCCTCGACCCGGATCTCGTACGTGTTCCACTCTCCCGGCGGGTTCAGGGCCGCGTCGCGGGCGGCGAGGTCGGCGGACTTGTAGCCGTAGACGGCGCCGGTGGTGCGGTCCGGAGCGTCCGTGGCGTCGATCTGTATCTCGTACCCGTTGTCGACGGCCGACCACGGGTCGTCGGAGGCGGGGAAGCCCACGAAGACGCCGGAGTTGTCGTCACCGGCCTGGCGCCAGTCGAGCTTCAGCGAGTAGGACTCGTACTCCTTGGCCTGGTACCAGAACAGGCCGAGGCCGCCCCGGGAGGTCAGGGTGTTGTCGGCGTTGGCGAAGGAGCCCGGACCGGCCTGCTTCCAGCCAGTCGTTCCGGAGGTGCCGAACAGGGCGGTGTAGCCGGTCTCCGGGCGGCAGTCGGCCTCCGTCATCTCAGCCGCCCAGCGGATGCCGCCGAGCAGATGGCGGCGGAAGACGGGGCCGGCGTAGGAGTCCTCGGTGTGGCCGCCGCCGGTGTAGAAGGCGCGCCCTCCCTCGTGCTCCTTGCACCAGGAGATGGGATGGTCGCCGCCCATGGTGCCGCCGCTGTACGTGGACTCGTCGAGCGAGGCCAGGACGTGGGCCGAACCGCGGGGGTTGGTGCGGTAGTCGTACCACTCGTCGGTCCGCTGCCAGGTGGGGCCGAGGTGCGCGGTGGCGTCGTGGGCGCGGTCCTCCACCTTGACGGTGGCCGGCTGGATGTGCGGGTGGGACTTGAACAGGGCGCCGGCCAGGCCGTTGTACCAGGTCCAGTCGTACTCCGTGTCGGCCGCCGCGTGGATGCCGACGTAGCCGCCGCCGGCGCCGATGTATCCCTCGAAGGCGGTCTGCTGGGCGGTGTTGAGGACGTCGCCGGTGGTGGAGAGGAAGACGACGGCCTCGTAACCGCTGAGGTTGCCGGGGGTGAAGGCGGCGGCGTCCTCGGTCGCTGTGACGGTGAAGTTGTTGGCGGCGCCCAGCTGGCGCAGGGCGGTGATGCCTTCGTCGATGGAGGAGTGGCGGAATCCGGCGGTCTTGGAGAAGACCAGCACGTCATACGCCGGGTCGGCGGCGGCGGCGACCGTGCGGGCAGGGTCGGTCGCCGCCGCGCGGTCGGGGGCGGTCGGGCCCGGTTCGGAGGCCGTGGAGACCGCCGTGGGCAGGGCTGCGGCGCCGAGCAGGCCGCAGGCGGCCCAGCAGGCGAGGCGGGTGAGTCGTCGGCTCATGACAGCGTCCACTTCTGGTTGGCGCCGGTGTGGCAGGTCCACAGGTGCAGCTTGGTCCCGTCCGCCGAGGAGGCTCCGGAGGCGTCCAGGCACTTGCCGGACATCGGGTTCTTCAACGTTCCGTCGGCCTGAGCCGCCCACTTCTGGGCGCCCGTACCGTTGCACCCGTACAGCTGGGTCCTGGTGCCGTCGGCCGTACCCGCGCCGCTGATGTCCAGGCACTTTCCGAGCGCCCGCAGTGTGTCGTCCGTGCCGGCCGCCCATTTCTGGGCGGCTGTCCGGTTGCACGTCCACAACTGGATCGGCGTCCCGTCGGCGCTCGCTCCGCCGGCGGCCTCCGCGCACTTGCCGCCGATTCCCTTGAGCTCACCGCCGGGTGCGGTGGCCCCGCTGGTGGTGAAGGTGAGGTCGTCGAGGTCGAAGAGGGAGCCGCTGCCGCCCTTGAAGACGAGGTACAGGGTGGTGGTGGCGGCCGGGCGGTCGGTCAGGTCCGCGCTGACGTCCCGGAAGGTGTCCCAGCCTCCGGTGACGGGAACCGCGGCCGAGCCGAGCAGGGTGCCGGTGGGCGAGCCGGCCCGTACCTCCAGGGTGCCTCCCGCACCGCCGGAGGAGACCCGGGCGGTCACCTTGGTGGCGTTGCCGAGGAGGTACGGGGTGAAGGAGATCCAGTCGTCGTTGTCGATGTAGCCGACGGTCTTGCCGCCGTTGGCCGTGGCCTTGTCGACGATCTGGACGCCGGCGGAGCCGCTGAAGTGCTCGGCCTGACGCTTGCTGCCCTGAGTGATGTTCTGGTCGTGCGTGTTCAGGGCGGGCTGGCCGCCTGCTCCCTTGTCGGTGTACTCGGCGTCCCAGACGCCGAAGATGTTCGCGTTGGGGTCGTGTTCGCCGTCGGCGATGGTCTGTACGGTGCCGGAGCAGCCGGTGGCGGAGGTCTGCGGGTGACCGTGGCTGTCGTGGCCGATGATGAAGGTGACCTTCACCTTGGAGCAGTCGATCGTGCCGTCCTCGGGGTCGGTGACGGTGACGGTGAAGGGTACGGCGGCGCCCGGGTCGATGATGGAGCCGTCGGCGGGCAGGTTGAGGGTGACGGTGGGCGCGGTGTTGCCGACGGTGATGATGACGGAGGCGGTGGCGGTGGCGCCGGTGCCGTCGGCGACGGTCAGTTCGGCGGTGTAGCGGCCGTTGGCGGTGTAGGTGTGTGAGGGGTTCGCGGCCGTGGACGTGCCCCCGTCACCGAACTTCCAGGCGTAGGTGAGCGGGTCGCCGTCGGGGTCGGAGGTCCCGGCCGAGGAGAACGCCACCGTGAGCGGGGCCTGTCCGGAGGTGCGGTTCGCGGTGGCCTTGGCGAGCGGGGCGCGGCCGTCGGTGACGTACTCGATCCGGTAGACCGCGCTGTTGGCGTCTCCGTTGAAGTAGCCGGTGCCGTAGTCGAGGACGTACAACGCGCCGTCCGGGCCGAAGGTCATGTCCATGACCTGGGTGCCCTGCCAGGGGAACGCGTTGATCGACTGTACGGTGCCGTCGCCGGACTGCTCGATCCGTTTGATCCACTTACGGCCGAACTCGCCGGCGAAGAAGTCGCCGTCGAAGCTCTGCGGGAACTTGACCGTGGAGGTCGAGGCCGCGTCGTAGCGGTAGACGGGCCCGCCCATCGGTGACTCCGAGCCGCCGCCGAACTCGGGGACGGAACCCCCGTCGTACGGTATCCAGGCGGGCTGGGCCGGGGGGAGGTCGGTCAGGCCGGTGTTGTTCGGCGACGTGTTCCTGGGGGCGGCGCAGGAGAAGGCGGCGCCCGACGTCGAGTTGGCGAAGTTGTAGTCCACGTAGGGGCTGTTGTCGCCGGTGCAGTAGGGCCAGCCGTAGTTGCCGGCCTTGGTGATCCGGTTGAACTCGACCTGCCCGGCGGGTCCGCGCCCCGCGTTCGCCGTGCCCGCGTCGGGGCCGTAGTCGCCGAGGTAGACGGTGCCGGTGGGCTTGTCGACGCTCATCCGGAAGGGGTTGCGGAACCCCATGGCGTAGATCTCCGGTCTGGTCTTCGCGGTGCCGGGCGCGAAGAGGTTGCCGGACGGGATGGTGTAGCTCCCGTCAGCGCCCACCTTGATCCGCAGCACCTTGCCGCGCAGGTCGTTGGTGTTGCCGGAGGAGCGCTGGGCGTCGTACGCGGGGTTGCGGCCGGCGCGCTCGTCGATGGGGGTGTAGCCGTCGGACGCGAA
Source organism: Streptomyces sp. CNB091 (assembly GCF_000377965.1). NCBI lineage: Bacteria > Bacillati > Actinomycetota > Actinomycetes > Kitasatosporales > Streptomycetaceae > Streptomyces > Streptomyces sp. CNB091. The sequence continues at coordinate 162,342 of NZ_KB898993.1, read as the reverse complement.
GGGGTTGCTGTCGTCGCCGGTGGAGAGGTACAGGTTGCCCTGGGCGTCGAAATCGATGTCACCGCCGACGTGGCAGCACAGTCCGCGGCTCGCGGGGACGTCGAGGACCTTCTTCTCGCTGGCGATGTCGAGTGAGCCGTCGGCTCCGAGGACGAAACGCGACAGCCGGTTGACGCCGTCGAAGGGGGCGAAGTCCGCCGCGGACCCGTTCGCGGGCGCGTCGCCGGAGGGGGTCGTCAGCTTCGGCGCGTAGTAGAGGTAGACGAAGCGGTTCGTGGTGAAGCCCGGGTCCACGCCGACGCCTTGCAGGCCCTCTTCGTCGTGCGAGTAGACGTCCAGCTTTCCGGCGACCTTGGTGGCGCCTGCCGCGTCGGTGAGGCGGAGGGTGCCGTCCCGTGACGTGTGCAGCACGGACCTGTCGGGCAGGACGGCGAGCGTCATGGGCTCGCCGGTCTCCGCCACCCCCTTGGCGAGGGTGACTTGTTGGAACTCGTCGGCCGCGGCGGCCGCCGCGAGTGCGGGTGTCGCGTCGGCGGGCCTCTGCTGGGCGGTGAGAGCGCCCGCGGCGGCGAGCAAGGTGCAGGCCAGTGCCGCGAGAGGTCGAATGAGTCTCCTGTGCACGCGCATCCTCCGTGTGCTGACGGGGTGGGGTCTGGAGCACAGGCGCACGCCATCGCGCCGAGGGGCTTGGGGGACCCCGGAGGGAGGGCGTTCCGCCCTTGTCGTTCGGTACAGGGCAGGAAGCTATTCGCTTTTTCACGCAGCAGAAACCCCTTTGACGCAGATGGCCGTAACTTTTTCCAGCAGAGGGACAAAGCGGCTCTCGGTCCCAAGTCGACTTGATAAAGGCAGAGTTGACAGACGTTCATGGAATCTTCCGAGAGCTTTGTACGCGCTCATGACAAAGTATGGACGTGCCCGACGGAAGTCCCTACTGTGTGCGACGCGGCGGTGGGACGGCGGTACGCGCCCCATGCGTCGCTGCCCGCAGCTCCGCAGCTCCGCAGCTCCATATCTCCGCATCTCTCCGTACCCGGAACGACGGCGCGCTCCGGCGGCGGTGGATTCCGCACTTTGCCCCATTTGCGCTCCCCGGCCTCGGGGGGCCTACAGGAGGTCACGTGTATCCACGGCTGTTCTCCCACCGACTCGGCAGACGTCTGGCCGTAACGCTCACCGTCCCGTTACTGGCCCTTGGCCTGTCCCTCCCCGCAGACGCGGCCGCCCCGGAGGCCGCACCTCTTCCCCCGCAGGAACCCGGTGTCACGCTCCGCGTCTTCGACGTGCGGACATCGCTGAAGGAGATCTGCACCCTCAAGCCCGGGCAGACCCCGAACATCGACAAGAAGATGTCGGTGATCGACTGGACCTCCGACGCGGACTTCGGGCTCGCGTCCAACTTCGTCACGCAGGTCACCGGGAACCTCGACGTCGCCGCGGCCGGCAGCCACACCTTCCGCCTGACCAGCGACGACGGCTCCCGCCTCTACGTCGATGACGAGCTGGTCATCGACCACGACGGACTGCACGGCTCCGACCTGCCCAAGGACGGCACGGTCTCGCTGACGGCCGGCGTTCACTCCCTGCGCATCGAGCACTTCGAGGCCGGTGGCGGCCAGCAGATCACGCTCGCCTGGAAGCCTCCGGGCGCCACCGGCTTCAGCCTCGTACCGAACTCGGTGCTGAGCACCGACGCCGACGTCGTACGCGTCACGTCGCCGGGCCGCAAGGAGTGCGAAGGCGTCCTCGACACGCCCGGTGACGGACTGCCCCTGACCGGGGTCCACCCGAACTACACCCTGACGAACCTGAGGCCGGCCGGCTTCGAACCGCAGGTCTCCGCCATGGACTGGCTGCCCGACGGCCGCCTCGCGGTGACCACCTGGGGCGGCACGGACAACAGCACGGGCGAGGTGTACCTGCTGAGCAACGTCACCGGGGCCACCGGTCCCGACAAGGTGACGTACAAGAAGATCGCGAGCGGCCTCAAGGAGCCGATGGGCGTCAAGTACGTGGACGGCAAGCTCTATGTCTCCCAGAAACACGAACTGACCGAACTGAACGACACCAACGGCGACGACGTCACCGACCAGTACAAACGGATCGCCACCTGGCCGTTCGGCAACAACTTCCACGAGTTCGCCTTCGGCCTGCTGTACAAGGAAGGGTTCTTCTATCTGAACCTGTCGGTGTCGATCAACTACGGCGGGGCCACCACGGACCCGCAACCGGCACCGAACCGCGGCACCACGATCAAGGTGAACAAGGCGAGCGGAGAGGTCAGTTACGTCGCCGGTGGCCTGCGCACCCCCAACGGCATCGGGTGGGGCCCGGACGGCGACATGTTCGTCACCGACAACCAGGGCGGCTGGCTGCCCTCGTCGAAGTTGGTGCACATCAAGCAGGACCGCTTCTTCAACCACTACACGAACCCGGACGGGCCCTTCGACTCCCGGCCGGTGACCAAGCCGGTGCTGTGGCTCCCGCAGAACGAGATAGCCAACTCGCCCAGCACACCTCTCCAGTTGAAGGACGGCCCCTTCGCCGGCCAGATGCTGTTCGGTGACGTGACCTACGGTGGCATCCAGCGCGGGTTCCTGGAGAAGGTCGGCGGGGAGTACCAGGGGGCGGTCTTCCGCCTCACGCAAGGACTGGAAGCCGGTGTCACCCGGATCAGCGTCGGCCCGGACGGCGCCCTCTACGCGGGCGGGCTGGGTGCGGGCGGCAACTGGGGCCAGGAGGGCAAGCTCAGCCACGGTCTGCAGAAGCTGACGCCGAACGGCACCGACGCCTTCGACATCCGCGCCATGCGCGCCGTCCCGGGCGGTTTCGAGCTGGAGTACACCCAGCCGGTGTCGACGGAGACCGCGGCCGACCTCGCCGGACGCTACAAGATCAAGCAGTGGCGCTACGTGCCGACCGCGGCGTACGGCGGCCCCAAGGTCGACGAGGAGAGCCTCACCGCCCAGTCGGCCACCCTCTCCGCCGACCGCAAGACGGTCACGCTGACGGTCCCCGGGCTCAAGGCCGACCGAGTCGTCCACGTGCGCTCGGCCCGACCCTTCAGCGCGACGGACGGCGAACAGCTCTGGAGCACCGAAGCCTGGTACACGATGAACCAGCTGCCCGGAGCGGCCTCCCGGACCGGCGAGGTGAAGGGGGTCAACGGCAAGTGCCTGGACGTGGACAACAGCGGCACCGCCGACGGCACGGAGATCCAGCTGTGGACCTGCAACGGCACCGCCGCCCAGAAGTGGACGGTCTCCGGTGACGGAACCGTGCGCGCCCTGGCCAAATGCCTGGACATCGACAACGCGGGCACTGCCGACGGCACGAGGGTGCAGCTCTACGGCTGCAACGGCAGCGCGGCCCAGACCTGGCAGCACCAGGCCGACGGCACGCTACGCAACCCGCGGTCCGGCAAGTGCCTCGACGCGTCCGGAGGCACCTGGAACGACGGCACACCGGTCCACCTGTGGGCCTGCCACACCGGCCCCAACCAGAAGTGGGCCCTGCCGTAGCACAGCGGACCGACGCGACAAACGGTGAGACGTGACCCCATGGGGCGAGGGCCGGAGTACACATCCCCGGCCCTCGCTCCGCACAACGAGCTCAGGGCCCCTCCTTCATCAACTCCGACACCTTCACGAAGCGGTAGCCGCGCTCGCGCAGTTCCGGCACGATCCGGCGTACGGCCGCCTCGGTGGCCGGGGCCGCGCTGCGGGTGCAGTGCATCACCACGAGGGAGCCCGGCCGCACCCCGTCCAGCACCTGCTCGGCCACCGCGTCCGCGTCCGTGGCGAAGGCGTCGCCGCTGACCACGTCCCACTGCACGGCCGTCACGTTCGCCGGGGTCAGCGCGCGCAGCGCCGTGTCGTCGTAACAGCCGCCGGGGAAACGGAAGTACGGCACCACGTTCCGCGCCCCCGCCTTCCGGAACGCCGCGAACGTACGTTCTACCTCGCGGGCCATCGCGGCCTTCCCGACCACCGGCAGGCCGTAACAGGGGGAGCTGAAGGCGTGGTGGCTGTAGGAGTGGTTGGCGATCTCGAACAGCGGGTCCGTGCCGATGGCCTTCGCCTGCGCCGGGTACTCCTCGGCCCAGCGCCCGGTCATGAAGACGGTGGAGGGCACCTTCAGCCGGCGCAGCAGCGCGACCAGTTCCGGGTTGTCGAAGCGTTCGCCGGAGGCGGCCCGGGGGCCCTGGTCGGCCGTCATGTCGGCGTCGAACGTCAGCGCCACGACCTTCTCCGCCGCGCGGCCGGCCGCGCCCCCGCCCGTCGGCCTCCGCTCGAAGACCGGGGTGCGGCCCGCCGGACCGGGGGCCATCGTGGGCGGCTTCTCCGGTACGGCCGAGGCGGGGGCGGATGCCGCCGGGGTGGGCGGGGGAGCGGGTGCGGGGGCAGGGCCCCCGCACCCGGCCAGGGCGGCGCCGGTGAGTACCCCCGCGACCGTCAGCGTCAGCGTCGTCGTCTTCTGCATCTTCCGCGCAGCAGTGATCACTCACGGAAAATAGCGGAAAATGTCCGATAATCAGGTTATATCGGGCGGCGGCGTTCCGGTGTCCGGCGAAGTGCGGCCGCCCCGGGCACCTCCGGATCGCCGCCCCGGCTACCTCAGCACCACGGCCCCGTCACCGCGAACGTCGTCCCCGGCCTGTAGCAGTTCACGTACATCGTCGAGCCGTCCGGGGAGAAGACGACCCCCGCGAACTCCCCCCACTCCGGCGCCTCGGGCGTGCCGATGTTCTGCCGCCCGCGCGCCATCGTGTACACCTCGCCGCGCCGGGTCACCCCCAGCACGTGCTGCGCGCCGTCGCCGTCCTCGCAGACCATCAGCCCGCCGTCGGCCGCCAGGCAGATGTTGTCGGGCGACTCGCCGGGCAGCTGGATGTCGGTGTCCGGGCCGAAGATCACGACCAGGGTGAGCCGCCGCTTCCTCGGCTCGTAGCGCCAGACCTGGCCGTAGTGGTCGGCCGCCGAACCCTCGTCGCTGCGGGCGAAGCTGGAGACGAAGTAGACGGACGAGCCGCCCCAGTAGCAGCCCTCCAGCTTCTGGGCGTGCGTGACGCCCTTCGGGCCGAAGTCCTGGAAGCGGATCGCGGTCTCCGCCGCCAGCGGATCCGGTACGGGGACCCACTCGATCCGGTCGAAGCTGGTCCCGGTCTCCTGGACGGCGGAGAGGTCGGGCACACCCGGCACCCGCATCGCCTCCAGCGCCCCGCCCGCCCGGAGCGATCCGGTGCCGCCGAGCGGCTTCTCGGGAAGGAAGCGGTAGAAGAGCCCGAACGGCTTGTCGAACGCGTCCTCCGTCTCGTACACGATCCCGGACTTCGGGTCGACGGCGATCGCCTCGTGCTGGAAACGGCCCATCGCGGTCAGCGGGACGGCCCCGGTGCGGCGCGGATCGGCGCCGTCCACCTCGAAGATGAAGCCGTGGTCCTTGGTGTACCCGTTGGTACCGGCCTTGTCCTCGTTCTCCTCGCAGGTCAGCCAGGTGCGCCAGGGGGTGGGCCCGCCCGCGCAGTTCACCGCCGTACCGGCGATGGCGACGCGTTCGCCGAGCACCTTGTTGCGGCCGTCCAGCTCCAGGGACGTACAGCCGCCCTTGGCCGCCGGGTCGTAGGTCAGCCCCTCGACGGTCGGTACGCCGAGCTTGGCGGAGTGCCGGTTCTCGTGGTTGCGGACCAGGTGGACCCGGCCGTGGCGACCGGGCAGCGCGGCCATCCCGTCGTGGTTGCCCGGCACCGGCCCCTCGCCGGAGCGCAGCGGTTCGCCCTCCCGGGACAGCACCCGGTAGCGGAATCCCTTCGGCAGGTCGAGCAGGCCGTCGGGGTCGGGGACGAGCGGGCCGTAGCCGTCGTGGCCGCGTGCGGCGGCCGTGCCCGCGAAGAGTTCGGAGAAGGCCCCCGTGAAGGCGATCGCGGCGGCTGCGCCGCTGCCTGCCAGGACCTGGCGTCGTGTCGCGGTGGAGCGGGGTGCGGTTGACATGAGGTGACTCCCTGTTGGCGGACAGGTGAAGTGACCCGCACGTGTGTAGCACGCACAAAGGCGCGGGGGAACCATGCGTACCCCCGCGCCACGTGTTTCCGCCATGGGTTGCCCCGCCGGGGCAGCCGTAGGCGGAAGGTCAGGCGAGCGAGGCCGTCAGGGTGATCGTGGTGCCGGTGAGCGCCTGGCTGACCGGGCAGTTCGCCTTGGCGTCCTCGGCGGCCTTCAGGAAGGCGTCCTCGTCGAGACCGGGCACCTCGCCCACGACGGTGAGGTGGATGCCGGTGATGCCCGTGCCGGGCTGGAAGGTCACCTCGGCCTTGGTCTCCAGCCGGGTCGACGGGGTGCCGGCCCCGGCGAGGCCGTGGGAGAGCGCCATCGAGAAGCAGCTGGAGTGGGCGGCGGCGATGAGCTCCTCGGGGCTCGTCTTCCCGTTCGCCTGCTCCGAACGGGCGGGCCAGGAGACGGGGTAGTCGCCGATGCCGGAGGAGTCGAAGGTGACGACCCCCTTGCCCTCGATCAGGTTGCCTTCCCAGTTCGTGTGCGCCTGACGCGTGGTAGCCATGCTGGACCCCTTCGAAAGGTGTGCGCGGTGGTACGGGATAAGACGGGGCACCCCACGGCGTGCGGTGTCCCGTCGCGTTACGCCCCCGAACCTACTGCGCCACCAGCCCCTTCGCGTCACGCGCCAGTGCCGTCAACCGGGAGATCGCCCGGAAGTACTTCTTCCGGTACCCGCCGTTCAGCATCTCGTCGCTGAACAGCCGGTCGAACGGAAGCCCCGAGGCGAGCACCGGGACCTCCCGGTCGTACAGCCGGTCGGCGAGCACCACCAGGCGCAGCGCGGTCGACTGGTCGGGCACCGCGCTCACCCCGGTCAGACAGACCGCGCGGAGGTCGTCGGTCAGCGCGCCGTACCGGCTCGGGTGGACCCGGGCCAGGTGGTCAAGGAGGCCGGGGAAGTCGTCGAGGGACGCGCCCGGAGTGGCGTACGCGGCCCGGGTGACCTGCTCGTCGTCGTACGGCGGCGGGGCCTCGGGCAGACCGCGGTGCCGGTAGTCCTCGCCGTCGATGCGCAACGGGCGGAAGTGCGCGGACAGGCCCTGGATCTCGCGCAGGAAGTCGGCGGCGGCGAACCGGCCCTCGCCCAGCTTGCCCGGCAGCGTGTTCGAGGTCGCGGCGAGCGCCACCCCGGCCTCCACGAGCCGGCTGAGCAGCGAGGACACCAGCACGGTGTCGCCCGGGTCGTCGAGCTCGAACTCGTCGATGCACAGCAGCCGGTGCCCGCTGAGGGTCCGCACGGTCTGCTGGAAGCCCAGCGCGCCCACGAGGTTTGTCAGCTCCACGAACGTGCCGAACGCCTTCAGCGACGGCTCGGCGGGCGTGGCGTGCCAGAGGGAGGCCAGCAGGTGGGTCTTGCCGACGCCGTAGCCGCCGTCGAGATACACACCGCGCGGCCCGGTCGGCGCGGCCGGCTTCCTGCTGAACCACTTGCGCCGCCCGGCGCCCGTCGCGTGCGCCCCGCCGAGCCCGGCGGCGAAGCCCGCCAGGACCGTGACCGCCTCGCTCTGGCTGGGCTGGTTCGGGTCGGGGACGTACGTGTCGAAGCGCACCGAGTCGAAGCGCGGCGGAGGCACCATCTCGGCGACCAGACGGTCTGCGGGTACGTGCGGCTCACGGGCGCACAGGGACAGCGGGGCCGATTCGGCAAGGGGGCTCTGCCCCGGAAACGCGGTGGATGACGACACAACTGTCCACCCTAAGGCTCATGCCAGACTGCAACCCATGCGAAGCCTGTTCCCTGTGACGGACCTGACAGAAGGCGGATCGGGAGCGGAGAGCCCGTCCGGGCCGCTCATCGACCGCGAGTGGAGCCTCGACGAGCTGGCCGACGCCTACGCCTACCCCACCGGCCTCCCGGCCGAAGGGCCCGCGACCCCCTGGCTGCGCGCCAACATGGTCTCCACCCTCGACGGGGCCGCCCAGCACGACGGCCGCTCGCAGCCCATCTCCTGCGCGGCGGACATGCGGATCTTCGGCACCCTGCGGGGCCTGGCCGACGTGGTGATCGCCGGAGCCGAGACCGTACGCCTGGAGGGGTACCGTCCGGCCCGCGCCCGGGAGGCGTTCGCCGCGCGGCGGGCCGCCGCCGGACAGGGCCCCGCTCCCGCCGTCGCGGTGGTGACCGGCTCGATGGAGCTGGACTTCTCGCTGCCGCTGTTCACCGAGCCGCTCGTCCCGACGCTCGTGGTGACCGGGGCCGGGGCCCCCGCCGACCGGATCGCGGCGGCCCGGAAGGCGGGCGCCGAGGTGGTGATCGCGGGCGAGGGCGCCCGGGTGGACCCGGCACGTGTCGTGCGCGAGCTGGCCGACCGGGGGCTGACCAGGCAGCTCACCGAGGGCGGACCCCGGCTGCTCGGCCAGTTCGTGGCGGCCGGTGCGCTGGACGAGCTGTGCCTGACCGTGTCCCCGATGCTGACCGCCGGGGACGCCCAGCGGATCGCGGGGGGCCCCGGGGTCACCGTGCCGGAACGTTTTTCCCTGGCATCGCTCCTGGAAGAGGCCGGGTTCCTCTTCACTCGGTACCGTCGGACCGACGGATAGCGGAATTTGCCGTTCCGCTTGGCTCCGGCTGGGCACACTTACCCCTGCGGTCCCCGTGGAAGCACGGGGAAGGATGGTTTCAGCAAACGACCGTCGACGGTCGAGCCGGCAGTCGACGAGACGAAGAAGCGGAAGGGCGCCTGTCGTGTTCACAAGCGTTTTGATGATCGAGAAGCCGCTCACTCCCGAGGACGTGGAATTCGTCACCACCCTCCACGGCGAGGAGCGGATCTCGTTCGTCGTTCTGTTGCAGCCGCGCGGCGACCAGGCCGATGTCCTGCTGCGCGCGATCGACGACGTGGCGATGGGGGAGCTGAAGGAAGCGGTCCGCGAGGGCGAGGAGCCGGAGGGCGACGAGGCCCGCGAGACCGCGCAAATCGGCCTGGAGTACTCCCTCCGGGCCCTGCGCGACGCGGGCTCCACGGCGGTCGGACAGGTGATCGAGAATCACCCCCTGGACCGACTGACGACCGTCGTCGAGGAGGCGGGCGCCGACGAGGTCATCGTCCTGACCGCCCCGCACTACGTCGAGGAGTTCTTCCACCGCGACTGGGCCTCCCGCGCCCGGCACAAGGTCGGCGTCCCGGTGCTCAAGCTCTTCGCGCACAGCGAATAGGCTGAGGCCGCGCGGTCCGGGTCGGCCCCCGGCCGCCGTCCGAACCCAGCGACCACGCAGGAGCACAGATGGCACCCGGCATTCCCGCCGCCATGGAACGACCCCACTTCATCGGCATCGGCGGCGCCGGAATGTCGGGCATCGCGAAGATCCTCGCCCAGCGCGGGGCGAAGGTGGCGGGCAGCGACGCGAAGGAGTCCGCCACCGCCGAGTCCCTGCGGGCGCTGGGGGCGACCGTGCACATCGGACACGCGGCGGGCCACCTGGCCGACGACGCGTCCTGCGTGGTCGTCTCCAGCGCCATCCGCGCCGACAACCCGGAGCTGCTCCGCGCGAACGAGCTGGCGATCCCCGTGGTGCACCGCTCGGACGCCCTGGCGTCCCTGATGAACGGCCTGCGCGCCATCGCGGTCGCCGGCACCCACGGCAAGACGACGACGACGTCGATGCTGGCCGTCGCGCTCTCCTCGCTGAGCCTGGCCCCCTCGTACGCCATCGGCGGCGACCTGGAGGGCCCCGGCACCAACGCCACGCACGGTGAGGGGGACATCTTCGTCGCGGAGGCGGACGAGAGCGACCGCAGCTTCCAGAAGTACGACCCCGAGGTCGCGATCGTCCTCAACGTCGAGCTGGACCACCACGCGAACTACGCCTCGATGGACGAGATCTACGACTCCTTCGAGACGTTCGTCGGCAAGGTCGTCCCCGGCGGCACCCTGGTCATCTCCGCCGACCAGCCCGGCGCGGTCGAGCTGACCCGCCGGGTCCGCGACCTCTCCGAGCTCAAGGTCGTCACCTACGGCTCCGCCGAGAACGCCGACGTCCGCGTCCACAAGGTCACCCCGCGCGGCCTGACCAGCGAGGTCACGGTCCTGCTCAACGGGAAGTTCCTGACCTTCACCGTCTCGGTCCCCGGCAGCCACTACGCCCACAACGCGGTCGCCGCCCTCGCCGCCGGCGTCGCCCTCGGCATCCCCGCGCACAACCTGGCCTCGGCCCTCGGTTCGTACACCGGGGTCAAGCGCCGCCTCCAGCTCAAGGGCGAGGCGGCGGGCGTGCAGGTCATCGACTCGTACGCGCACCACCCCACCGAGATGACGGCCGACCTGGAGGCCATGCGCGGCGCGGCCGCCGACGCCCGCATCCTGGTCGTCTTCCAGCCGCACCTGTTCTCCCGTACGCAGGAGCTGGGCACCGAGATGGGCCAGGCCCTCGCCCTGGCCGACGCCTCCGTGGTCCTGGACATCTACCCGGCCCGCGAGGACCCGATCCCGGGCATCACCAGCGCCCTGATCATCGACGCGGCGAAGGAGGCCGGAGCCGAGGTCACCGCCGTCCACGACCAGGCCGACGTCCCCGCCGCCGTCGCGGGAATGGCGAAGCCCGGCGATCTCGTTCTCACCATGGGAGCGGGCGACGTCACCGACCTCGGCCCGCGCATCCTGGACCACTTGTCGACCGGCCGGTAGCCGAGTGGCGACCGGATCGAGCGACCACCTGTCGAGCTGAGGAGCGAGCCGTGCCGTACGACGTCGAGAAGCCGGACGAGCAGTGGCGGGACGAGCTGACCCCCGCCGAGTACGCGGTGCTGCGCCAGGCCGGCACCGAACCCGCCTTCGTGGGTGAGTACACCGACACCAGGACGGCGGGCGTCTACTCCTGCCGCGCCTGCGGGGCGGAGCTGTTCCGCTCCGACACCAAGTTCGCGTCGTACTGCGGCTGGCCGTCCTTCTACGACCCGAAGGACACCGACGCGCTCGAGCTGGTCGAGGACCGCGCCCACGGCACGGTCCGCACCGAGGTGCGCTGCTCCCGCTGCGGCTCGCACCTGGGCCACGTCTTCGAGGGGGAGGGCTACCCGACCCCCACGGACCAGCGCTACTGCATCAACTCGATCTCGCTGACCCTGGCGCCGGACGAGAGCTGAGCCGTGCATCGGCCGACGCCGTGCCGGCCGATGCCCGGCGACGCCGGGCCGACCGATGCACGGCGACGCCGGGCCGACCGATGCACGGCGACGCCGGGCCGACCGATGCCCTACGACGCCGTGCCGACCGATGCCCGCACAGGGAGACCTGTGCGGGCATCCTCTCGTTCACGGCACGCCGTGAGCCGTTCGTGCCGGGGGTTTCGCCGCGCTGCGCCGACCGGGGACTATGGGGCCATGAGAAGAATTGCCGGCCTTGCCGTCATCCCGTTCGCCGCGTCCCTGCCCTTACTGGCGGGCTGCACCCTGGACTCCGGCGCGGCCGGGGACCACTCCGCCGAGTTCCCGCAGCCGACCGCCACCACCACCGTCGCCCCCGACTCCGCCGTGCGGCTTGCCGACCACTACCGAGAAGCGAGCGGAAACAAGCACGTGTACGGCATCCAGCGTTCCGACGGCCCCGCCGACGTGCCGCTGCTGACCGTCTGGACGCACAGCAAGGACGATGACGCCGGACCCTTCGACCGGCTGAAGGTCTCGCTCACCGACTACCTGAAGCGCGAGAAGGGCGTGGATCTGAGCGAGGGGTACCTCATGGACGTGTTCGGACCGGACGGCCGTCTCCAGCACCGCCTCGACGCACGCCTGTAGGACGCCGGGCACGGCGCTCGCCCCCGGGGCTCATCGCCCTCCGGGCGGTACTCCGGCACTCACGCCCGCACCCCGTCGACCCAGGTCGGTGATCCACCTCGCCGACGGCGCCGCCGCCGCGCTCAGTCCTGGTCGGGGCCCTCGGCGGCATCGGACCGCAGCAGCGGGTGGATCACACCGGGGAAGACCCGGGCCCGCACGACCTCCTCGGCCGACCCGCCCTGGACGACGGTCTCCGCGACACCCCAGGGCCGTCCGGCCAGGTGGATGGTCAGGGTGTACGAGGAAGAGCAGCCGGTGCACTCGTAGCGGTCGGCCCAGGTCTCGACCTCGGTGGTGGAGCCCGGGTAGCGCTTCACGTGCCGGTGGCGGGCGTGGCAGCGGTCGCAGGTCTCGCCCGGCTCGCAGGTCCCGCCGCACGGACACGGCACGTCGAAGCTGTCGGCGGGCGTCCAGCGCTGCACGAGGACGGCCTCGCGTGTCGCGCCCATGTCCTTCATGGCCTTGAGGTTGCGGGCGGCGACGTTGTACGACTCGCCGGTGGCGGCCATCCGGTCACGGATGACGTCCTTACGTCCACGGTTGGTCGTCATGTTGCTCCTCCTGGGTTCACGCAGCCCGCCAGGAGGCCCATGAGTCGATCAGTCGTACCTCTTTACGTTACCTGCCCGGACCGGGCGCACGGACCGGGCGGAAGGCCCGGGGCCGATGTTCGCGCCCCCGGGCGGCGACCGAGCGATCACCGAGGTGTACTCCGCACCTGACGACGCCTGGTAACGGGAACCGGATCTCGTCCGGGATCAGCGCTCGTGACCGTGATCGTCCCCGACGAGGACCCGGCACGCGAACCTACGGTCTGCCTCGATCCCGTAGGACGGCATCCGGACCTTCCGCATGACGTCATGCGTTGGTTGCGGGGTCGATCCGACCCCGCACGCCGCGCCCCTCGCCCCCTCCGTCACGGCACCCCCCGAGCCAGGCGCCTCGCTGAAATCGCGCATCCGAACTCGCTTGTTCCGTACGGTCGTTAGCCTGTCCGACGACCCTGCGGTCCGTCCCTCCGGACCACTGAGCGCCATGCACCATCCCAGCGAACGAAGGCACTCCATTGCTCCTGAGACGAAGAGCGATCTCCAAGATCGCCTTGGGCGTCGCCGCGTTGCTCGCCCCCACGCTCCTCGGCACCACGGCCACCGCCACGGCTGCGCCCGCGGCCGATCCCGGTGCGCCGGTGGCCGCGCCGTACACCTCCTCACTGACCTGGCAGGGTTGCGGCGGCGACCTTCCCGCCACCGTCGAATGCGCGACCCTCAAGGTGCCCCTCGACCACCTCAGGCCGGGCGGCAGGAAGATCGATGTGTCGCTGTCGCGGATCAAGGCCGCCGACCCGGCCGAGCGCCGCGGTGTCCTGCTCTTCAACCCGGGCGGCCCCAGCGGTTCCGGACTCTTCTATCCCCTGGCGCTCAGCGGTCTTCTGCCGCAGTCCGTGAAGGACCGGTACGACCTGATCGGTTTCGATCCGCGCGGGGTCGGCGCCAGCAGTCCGCTCGCCTGCGGCACGACCACCGCCGACGAACGGCTGACGTACCGGCCCTACAAGGACGCGACCTTCGCCAAGGACGTCGCCTGGGCGCGCGACATCGCTGACGGGTGCCGCGACCGCAACAGGGAAACACTCCGGCACATCAGCACCCGCAACACGGCACGCGACATGGACGTCATCCGCGCGGCCCTCGGGGAACGGAGAATCTCCTACTTCGGACTGTCGTACGGGACCTATCTCGGTTCCGTGTACACCCAGCTGTTCCCGCGGCGGGTCGACCGGTTCGTCCTGGACAGCGCGGTCGACCCCGAGCGGGTGTGGCGGAGCATGGGGCAGTCCTGGGCGGAGCAGGCCGAGCCCGCGTTCGACCGGTGGACGGACTGGACCGCTCGTCATGCGGCACGGTACGGACTCGGTGACACGCCCGCCGAGGTCGAGAAGCTGTTCTGGGACATCGTCGCGCGCGCCGACCGGGAGCCGCTCGACCTCGGCGGGACCAGGTTCGACGGTGCCGAGGTCCGCGAGTACATACGCTGGGAGATCACCCACCCCGCCGTCGCCGCCAGGACCCTGGGGCTGCTCCGGGACGCCGCCGAGGGCAAGCCCGTCCCGACCTTCCCGACCTTCGTGCCGACCGACAGCGAACTGGCGAGCTACCTCGCGATCATGTGCGGTGACACCCGCTGCCCACCGACCCGGCCGTCTACCGAGCCGACTCCCGGCGCGACAGCGTCCGCTACCCCCTGTACGGCGACTCCGTCTCGAACATCTTCCCGTGCGCCTACTGGGACCGCCCGGTCGAACCGACCACCAAGATCCACAACAAGGTCCCCGCACTCATCGTCCAGAACGAATGGGACTCGCAGACCCCCCTGGCCGCCGCACTCGGCCTGCGACGGGCGCTGAAAGGCTCCCGGCTCGTCACCGTGGACGAGGGCCAGGGCCACGGCGTGTACGCGCTCGGCATCAGCGACTGCGCCGACGACGTCACCACGCGGTATCTGACCACCGGACGGCTTCCCGCCCGGGACGTCACCTGCGCGGCCGACCCGCTCCCCGCGGCCGACTCCCGTTCCGCCTCGCCGGGCCCGGCCACGGCACCGGCCCGCCTCCCCTTCTCCGGCCGCTGAGCCCCGGCAGACAGTTGGCCTGGTAGAAGCCGTCCGAAGAATCTTGGTGTGGGGCTGTCCGGCCGGAGGCCGGACAGCCCCGTCCTCGTCAGTGGCCACCCGCCATCTCATGGTCCGGTGTCACCACGGACCGGTGAACCGCGTTGCTCCCGGGATGTCAGCTGGGCTGCGCGGTGATCCCCGAGGCGGTCCCCGCCGAGCTGAACCTGTAGGGACGTACCTGCCGGGCTCTGTCGGGATTCGTACTGAGCCTGCCCGCGTTTGCCGCATCTTTCCGAGGGACAGGACTGTCCTGCGCAACGTGTGCGACGTCCGGCTGCAGCCATACCCAGGGCGGATATGGGTGAGTGAGCCGCTGTTTCGTGGCGCTCCGGTGCCTTGCTGGTTCACCAGTCCACCCCTGGAGAGGATCGATCCCCGTATGAGAAACCGATACAGAACGCGCATAGGGTTCAGCGCGGCTGTGGCGATGCTGATGACGTCAGTCGCGTTACCGCCGGCGGTCGCGCAGGCGACGGCTTCCGGGAGCCGTTGTTCCGGGGGCTACGTGGCCATGACCTTCGACGACGGCCCGACGGACGCCACGGCCCAGTACCTGAAGGCGCTGCGGGATGCCGGACGCGTCAGGGCGACGTTCTTCGTGACCGGCACACTGGCCGAAGGACAGCGGGCCGGGACACGGCGGATGGTCGCCGAAGGGCATCAGGTCGGAAACCACTCCTACACCCACGCCAATCTCGTAGAGCTCGACGCGGCCGCCGCGTTCGCCGAACTACGCGACACCAGCCGCGTCATCCGAACCCAGACGGGTCGGGCGCCCACGCTGTTCCGGCCGCCCTTCGGGAGCACCGACGCGCGGACCCGGCGGGATGCGGCCCGACTGGGCATGACCGAGGTGATCTGGACGGCCGATACCGTCGACTGGAGCGGCATTCCCACCGAGACGATCGTGGCGAACGCGCTCACCGTGAAACCGGGCGGCATCATCCTGATGCACGACGGTCTGCAGACGACCCTCGCGGCCATCCCGAAGGTCGTCCAGGGGCTCGCCGAGCGGGGCTTGTGCCCGGGTCGGATCGTGTACTCACCCACACCGGTCGAGGCATGGCCGGGACTGACTTTCCATGCCAAGGCAGCGCCCTGGCGTTGACGTGTCCCATCGGGGGCGGTGCCGCGCACAGCGCCCGCCCCCGCCGCGCGCTCCACGTGCCGCCCGGGGCTCAGGCCTGGGCGGCGTACGCGAGGAAGTGGCTCCAGGCGGCCGGGGCGAGGGCGAGCTGGGGGCTCTCGTCCAGCTTGGAGTCGCGGACGTGGACGGTGGAGGGGCAGGCGGCGACCTCGACGCAGGAGTCGCCGGAGCCGCCGCTGTAGCTCGACTTGTGCCACTCCAGGGCGACCTCCACGCAGGAGTCTCCGGAGCCGCTGCTGTAGCTGCTCTTGAACCAGGTCAGGGGTGTGGTGCTCATCTCGCTCCTCGCATCCGCCGCATCAGGCTCTTGGAGTGATCCAACGAGAGAGCCTGTGAACGCATACTGGCACACCGCATCTGGAGTGCGCTGAGCACTTTGAGGTCGGAGACGAACTGTCCGTGCTCCTGCCCTTCCAGATAGCCGAACCACTGGTGATCCTGCGTCTCCAGCAACTGCATCGGACCGTCCAGCCCCGCGTGGTGATGCCGTACCAGCGGCATGATCTGGATGTCCACATTGCGCAGCTCGGACAGGTCCAGGATGTGGTCGATCAGCTCCCTGGTGACTTCTTCGCCGCCCAGTTCCCGCAGGAACAGATGCTCTTCGAGAATGAAACTGAACGCGGTGTTGGGCCGGTTCTGCAGGAGTTGCTGACGCTCCAGCCGAGCCGCGAGCTGGGCCTCGATCTGCTCGTCACCGAGCGGCGGCAGTTGATCGGTGAACAGCGTCCGCGCGTACGCCGGCGTCTGCAACAGCCCCGGAATTAACCGGCACTCGTACGTGTACAGGCTCAGCGCTCCCAGCTCCAGCTCTGCCCACTGCCGGAACCAGCTCGCCAGCCCCTTCCGCCGCGTCAGGTGCTTCGCCGCCGCCAGAATCACGCCGAACGCGTCGAGCAGTCTGTCCGCGCGCTCCGCGAAGTCCGGAGGCGGGAGCCGGCGGCCCTGCTCGATGGAGGCGACGGTCTCCAGTGAGTATCCGACGAGCGGGGCGAACTGCTCCTGTGTCAGCCGCGCCCGCTTGCGGAAGGTCTTGACCACCTCTCCGAACATCTTGAGGATGTACTGCGGTTCGGGTTCGCCGCCGCGTCCGCCGCCGTTGCCGAAAGTCCCGTACGTGGTGATGCTGTCGATGCCGTCCGTGCCGTGCGTCATGTACGGCCACCTCCCCATGCGCCTGTCCTGGTCCGCGACCCGTCCATGCTCACGGAACGTGACGCGTACCATCTACCCTTCGCACCCGTACGCTGACTCAGCGTACGGGTTTCTGACCTGGTGGAGAGGGGCCGAGGCCCGGAATCTGGGGGCATGGAAGCACTCACGAAGACCCAACCCGAGGTAACCGTACGTGTGTTCAAGCGTCAATTCGACGCTGATCCACGCGGTGCCCGGCTCGCCCGCCGCGTCGGGCTGCACAAGCTGCACACCTGGGGCATCCCGTACCTCAGTGACGCCTCGGAGTCGGCGGCCCTGATCATCGGCGAGCTGACGGCCAACGCGGCGACCCACGGCCGCGTCCCCGACCGCGACTTCGAACTGCGCCTGTCGTTCCTGCCCGGCGACCCGGGATCGCCCGGCCTCCTGCGCATCGAGGTGTCCGACACCCGGGGCGAGTGCCGGCCGCCGGGGCCCGGCGAGATCACCGCGCCGGAGGACAGCTCCGACAGCGGGCGCGGGCTGCTGATCGTGGACGCCCTGGCCGACCGCTGGGCGGTCCTCGACCGCAACCCGGGCAAGACGGTCCGGGCGGAGCTGGACCTGCTGTACTGAGGGCTCGCGGCGCCGCCCCCGCTACGCGCTGTCGCCGCGTATCCGACGGCACTGTCGCTCACCGCGTCACGAAATGGACCGCAGCCGTCCATGGGACTGGCGCCGGAGCTGGTCGATGGCCTGGGCCGTCTGATCGGACTCGGGCAGGAAGATGACGAGCTGCTGGGCGTCCATGGGCAGTTCGAGCGTCTCGCGGAGCAGCCTCAGCTGGTGCCCGTCCGGGTGGTTGAGCCTGAGTACCCCGCGGCGCGGTACGACGTGGCGGGACAGGCGGTTGGTGAACTCGGGCCCGGCAACGGGGGTGAGCTCGGAGGTGAGCCACTCGAGGTTCTCCAGGGACGGCGCCTGCCAGAGATCGAAGGTGTGCTCGTCCGCGATGTCGCCCCAGTCGACGAAGAACGCCCGGGAGCGGGGGTCGGTGAACAGATAGCGGTTGAGATTCGGCTCGGCGCCGTCGAGCAGTCCGGTGCCGCTGGTGATCGACTGGAAGCCCGTGGTGTGGGCGAGGATATCGCCGAGCCGGTTGGTCACGAGGGCGACGCCGGGTTCCAGGAGGCAGAGCGTCTGCAGGACGGACGGGCGCACGCGCCGGGGCGGTGGCACGGGCGTGATCCGCACCGAGCACTGGTCACCGGAGATCTTGGCGAGGTAGCGCAGATGGTTGCGCTCCGAGGGGTCGAGACAGAGCGCGTCGGCGAGTGAGCTGACGACCGCGGGCGATGGGTTGTGGTCGCGCCCCTGCTCGATGCGGGCCAGGTATTCGACGCTTATACCGGCTCGCGTGGCGAGGTCGAGGCGGCGCAGCCCAGGTGATCGGCGGCGGCCGTGTCTGTGCAGGCCGAGAGATTCCGGCTGGATGGTGTCGCGCTTGGCCCGGATGAAGTTCCCCAACGGAGTCCCCATGCCGCCAGGTTACGGGTGTCGCCGGGTGGGCCGAGGGCCGCCGGGTGGGCCGAGGGTGGCCCTGCGGGGGCCAGCCTCAGTACGGCCTCGTTGAGCGCCGGGTGAAGCTCGATGATGACGGTCATGGAGAACACAGCGAGACGGCGTTCCGGACAGGCACTGCTGCTGTGGGGGTTGCTCGTGGCAGCAGCCAACCTCCGGGCGGGTCTGACGGGTGTCGGGCCGTTGCTGGATCGAATCCGGGACGACCTGGGGCTGGCCCCGGCGCTGCTCGGCCTGCTGAACACACTGCCGGTGCTGGCGTTCGCCGCACTGTCCCCGATGGTGCCCCGGCTTGCCGCGCGGTGGGGAGACGAGCGGCTCCTCGGCGCTGCGCTCGCCGTGCTGACCCTGGGGATCGCGGTTCGGTGGGTGCCCTCGGCGGTCGGTCTGTTCGGGGGAACCGTGCTGATCGGAGCTGGTATCGCCGTGGGCAACGTCCTGCTGCCGAGCCTCATCAAGCGTGACTTCCCCACCAAGGTAGGGCTGTTGACCGCTGCTTACGCGACGGTGATGGGAGGCTTCGCCGCAGTCGCCTCCGGGGTGGCGGTGCCGATCAGCGAGGTCGCTCCCGGTGGCTGGTCCACCGCGTTGGGAGGCTGGGTCCTGATCGCGCTGATCGCCGTGCTGTTGTGGCTCCCTCAGATGCGCGCCGCGCCGTCCGCCCCGCAGGCGGCGCGCGGGCAGCACCGGCTGCCCTGGAGGTCCGGCCTCGCGTGGGCGGTCGCGGCCTTCATGGGGCTGCAGTCTCTCGGCTTCTACGTGGTGGTGACATGGCTGCCCCAGGTCTTCCAGGACAACGGCGTCAGCGCTGCCAAGGCCGGATGGCTGCTGTTCCTGTTCCAGGCGGTCGCGGTGCTGACCAGCCTGGCGGTCCCGGGCGCGCTGCGCTGGGCGCGTGACCAGCGGGCGCTGGCGGCGATCTGCTCGGCCATCCTGTTCCTCGGCTACCTCGGGCTCCTGGTGGCCCCGGAGCCGGCGCTGCTGTGGAGCATCGTCCTCGGCCTGGGCGGCGGGGCCTGTCTCGTGCTCGCGCTGGCGTTCCTCGGCATGCGCGCCCAGGACGCGGCCGGGGCGGGCGCGCTGTCGGCGATGGCGCAGTCGATCGGCTATCTGCTTGCCGCTGTCGGCCCGGTGGTCTTCGGGCTGCTGCACACCGCCAGCTCCGGCTGGCAGGTGCCTCTGGTGCTGATGTGTGTGGCTGCGGCCGGTCAGACGGCGGTGGCGCTGGTGGCCGGGCGTGGCACGGTGCTGCCGGATTCGTCGGGGGGCCCAGCACGTTGAAGGCCGTCGGCACACCGAGTTGCCTGCGTACCGCGGAGGCGTGGCGCATCGCGGGGTGGAACACCGGGGCGAAGCAGAGGAGACGCCCCAGCTCCCCCTTGTCGTACACCTCGCGGGCAGTGGCGGCCGCAGACGCGGTCAGGGCGGGTGGCGCCAGGGAATGCACCAAGACGTGTCGCGGGACTTCGACTTCGAGCGCTGCGCGGTGCACCAAGGCCAGGTCAACCACCCTGTCGCGGCGCTCCAACCGGAACACCGTGGCGGGTGAGCAGCCGATCCGGTCACCGAGGACGGCGACAGTCCAGGCGCGGTGTTCGCGGCCGAGACGGATGAGCGCGCCGGGGCGCCGCTGTGCTGCTAACTCGCGCGAAGTCGCATATCGAAAGGCTGGCACCTGGTGACCGTTGCAGCTGTCAACGGAGAGACTCCGGATTCTGACGGAATGAGGTGTGGTCACGGCGGACGAAGTCCTCGGCGATGAGCGCCGCAAGGTCGAAGTACGCCTCGCGCGTCTTGGGGTGCAGCATGTCGAGGTCGATCTCCGCGCCGGGGGACAGGTGCTCGTCGAACGGCACGACCACCACGCCGCGGCAGCGGGTCCGGAAGTGCGCCACGATATCGTCTACCTTGATCATTTTCCCGGACTCGCGCACCTCGGAGATGACCGTCACCGAACGCTGCACCAGCTCCGTGTAGTCGTGCGCCGACAGCCAGTCGAGGGCCGTCGACGCACTGCTTGCACCGTCCACTGACGGTGTGGCGATGATGACGAGTTGGTCGGCGAGGTCCAGCACACCACGCATGGCGCTGGCGAGCAGACCGGTGCCTGCGTCGGTGAGGATGACCGGATACTGCCTGCCCAGCACGTCGATCGCGCGCCGGTAGTCCTCGTCGTTGAAGGTCGTGGAGACCGCGGGGTCCACGTCGTTGGCGATGATCTCCAGACCGGAAGGCGTCTGCGAGGTGAACCGCCGGATGTCCATGTACGAGTTGAGGTACGGGATCGCCCTCACCAGGTCGCCGATCGTCGCCCCGGTCTCCCGGCGAGCCCGGCGCCCGAGCATGCCGGAATCCAGGTTGGCATCGATCGCCAGGACCTTGTCCTGTCGCTCCGTGGCGAGGGTCGAGCCGAGCACGGTGGTCGTGGTGGTCTTGCCGACACCGCCCATCAGCGAGATGACCGCGATCCGGTAGCAGGACTGGAGTGGCGTGCGGATCAGGCTGAGCTTGCGCTGTCGTTCGGCGACCTCGTGCATGGTGACGCGATAACGGACGCGCCCGGAGACCTCACCGGTGAGTATCAGTACGCCCTCCTGTTCCAGGAAGTCGAACAGTGAGCGAAGGACACTCTTCCACAGCGTGGGCGGGATCTGATCCGCTTCGAAGGCGTGACGCAATTCGTCGCTGGTGACTTCGCCTCTGGGCTTGACCTCCTCGACCAACCTCAGAACAGCCGTGTATGCCTCCAACTCGGGTGGCGGCGGGCCGGGCGGGGCAGAAGGCGCGGCGTCAGGGGCATCAGGCTCTAAGGACGGCGGGGGCCCTTCCTGCCTGATGTATCCGCGTTGGAGAAGCACCTCCAGGGCTCGCCCCACCGTCTGGCGGGAGACATCAAACTGCCTGGCGAGGGCGATCTGCGAGGGCAATCGGTCTCCGTCGGCGAAGGTGCCGTCCTCGAACGCGCCGAGAAGGATGTCGACGAAGCCTTCGATTGCGGTCGCCGCCGCGACGGCTGGCTCGGCGTCCGCCGCGTCATGCAAGTCGATTCCTTTCCTTCTTAGGAGTTCGACAAGCGCGCGCAAGGTTTCCTTCCGCCGCGTTACCGGGATCCCATCCTGCTCGAACGCGCGGCGGGCGTCGGCTCCCCGTACGCTTCCTGTGGTCCGGCCCTGTGCGATCAGTTCTGTCAGGTGCTGGTGCGGGAGCAGGTCGACCGGAAAAAGTTCGTCCCGGCCGGGCGCCGCCGTGACGAGCGCCGGTGCACCACGGTGCCCGGAGACGTAGCCCATGGACGCCAGGCGCGCCAGTGCGCCGCGCACGGTTGAGCGGGACACCGAGAACCGCTCGGCGAGTGCCCGCTGCGTAGGAAGTCGGGTGCCGATGGGAAGGGCGCCGTCGCGGATCTCGGCCATGAGTACGTCCGCGATGTCGAGGGAGTCCCGGAGCCGGGGTACCTGGGCCGCGTCCTGCGTAATGGACGCGGCGTATCCGAACGGCTCGCTGTGGGCTGCGAACTCGTAAGGCGACGACGGGTCGTGCAGCACGGCCGGGATGCCGTCAGGTGCGTACGGGTGCGCCGCGAGGTGGTGGCTAAGGGCGAGTCGGGCCTGACGGCCGTCGTAGGTGGTGGCCTCGTCGCGCAGTCGCTCGCGGGCCCCGGGGCGAAGCACCATGACCGGCTCGTTGCTGTTCGTGTGGGTGACGGTGAGCAGGCCGCTGATGAGAAATTCGGCCAGGTCGACCGTGCCGGCCTCGGGGGCCGCCTGGTCGCGGAGAGCGTGCAGGAGCGGCACAGTGACTGCGGGCAGTTCCGAGCAGAGGACGGCAAGCTGTACGGCAGCTGCAGGGGCCGTGCGGAGGAAGGCGTCGGCGAGAACGGATGAGTCCGCAGGCTCCGGGCGGGAGAAGGACTCAGCACGGCTGGCTGCGGAGTGCGGGTGTCGTCCTGCTACGGGAATGAGGAGGGCGTCGCAACCGTTTGGGTCCGGCCGCATCAAGGCGCGCGCCCAGGTACCCAAAGACCGTGCGGTGCATGACACGACCGGCAGAGGCGTCCACGCGCTGCTGTCGACCGGATGCTCCTGGTGCAGGCGCGGCGGCCTGCGGTAGCGCAGCAGCCCGTTGCGTTCGCCAGCTTCCGTGGCTGTGACCCGGACGGCGGGCCACGTGAGCGCGGATCGCCGCCACAGGCGTCGGGGCAGTGGATTGACGAGGCTGAGGGGGACGTGGCGGCTCCATTCGGCCAGCAGTCTCCATGCATCAGCGCTCCGCCAGCCGGGGGTTGCACAGTCGGAGAAGACGAGGACCAGTCGCCGGCCGCTGCATCCACTTCCGTAGTGTGGGACGCGGTCTGCGGCGACGGCGTCCCCCAGTGGAGTGCGGATGCGGGGCTGTTCGCCTTCCCACACCAACTGCCACTCATGTACGGCTCGGAACACGCCGAGATGGCGCGTGAGCCTCGTCAGGGACCGGGCGGTCTCGTTCCAGACCTGCATGGACACCGACGTGTCCCGCACGATGACGACCTCGAACCACTTCTCCGGCGCGGGAGCGAAGAGGGGCACCAGCGGCCCGCCTCCGGCGTAGTGGTCAGCCGTCGCGTCGATGTCGAGTCGCGTGAGGCTTCCCTTGAGCCAGGGCCGTTGGAACGGCTGGAGCGACCGGCCGATCGTCAGCGCGTGCGGGAGGGCTGGAGAGCGGCCTATGGACAGCGGTTCGCCGCGGATATGGGCGTCTGCGCCAGGGTGGCGCGCTGACACCCCCCTGCCTGGGGGGTCGTCGGCACGTGGTAGCGGTACGGGTGAGTCCTGGCTGAAGGGGGCAGAAGCCGCTGGTGCCGGGGGCGTGCGGCGGAAGTGTGACGGAGCGACGTCGCCCGCGGGCGGGATGTGGGCGGCGGAGCTCTGGGCGGCAGCCAGCCAGATGGCGTCGGCGAGAGTCCGGGCGTCCGTGCCGGGCGGTAGGGATGCGGCCAGCACGTCGAGGAGCCTGCTGAGGGGACTAGGCACGGGAGAGTTCACGGGTGAGCATCTCGCGCAGGCTCTCCCGCTGCTCACCTTGGAGCCCTTGGTTGCCACCCAACAGGGCCACGACGTTGAGTAGTTGGTCTATAGCGAGGTGGTTTCCGCTCGCCACGCGGTCTGCGAACTCCTGGATGAGCTGCTCACTGTCCTCGGTGAGTTCGCCCTTGAAGTGAGCCTGAACGATGCTCCGAAGCAGTGGTGGGGTCATTTGAGGCATGGTGTAGCGGATACAACGGCGCAGGAACGGTGGCGGGAACTCCCGCTCTCCGTTGCTGGTGAGCACGATGAAGGGAAACTGGGAGCACTGCACTCTGCCGTTCTCGACGGTACGGGTGGCCGTGCTGTCCCAGGTCCGGACGTCCACCTGCTGACGCCGGTACCGCACGAGTTCGGGGATCTCGTACTCTCCCCGCTCCAGTACCTCCAGAAGGTCGCTGGGAAGATCCATGTCGCTCTTGTCGATTTCGTCGATGAGCAGTGCGCGGGGCCGTTCCGACGGCAGCAGGGCTGTTCCGAGCGGCCCGAGCTGCAGGAAGGGGGCGATGTCGTCGCGGCTGCGCGGACCGCCCTGGCGGCCCGCCTTGGTCGTCCGGCGCGGACCGGCGCTGCTGCGCAGGTTCTGAGCGTGGATACGGCCGAGAGCGTCGTAGCGGTAGAGGGCTTCCGCGAGTGTGCTGCGGGAAGTGATGTGCCAGCGCAAGACCTTGCCGAGGCCAAGCTCGTGGGCGACCTGCTCGATCAGCGTGGACTTACCCGATCCGGCCGGTCCCGTGACCAGGAGCGGTCGGCGAACGTGGATCGCGGCGTTGACGGCGTCGATCAGGCCGTCGGGCGGCTGGTACTGATCGTGCTGTGCGGTCTGTGGGAACGTGCGCCAGGGCGGCGGGGCTGCCAGGGACACGTCCCTGTGGACGCCGTCGCCCTTGTAGTAGGGCTTCCAGGTCATGCTTCCTCCTTGGGTGCGCAAACCACTCGGTACTCGAAGGGCCGGCAAAATTCCAGCCATGCCTCGTCATGCCACACGGCACGGATGTCGCCGAGACACAAGGTGCAATGCTGATGTGCTGCCCATCGGTTCCGATAGGCGGCGGTCAGCCCGTACGGCAGCTGGTGCCATCGTTCCTGGATCAGCTCAGGCAGTCGCCCCTCCGCGAGGCGGGCGTCGCCGCGCGGCCACAGGACGATGGGGGCGAAGGGCAGGAGCAGCTCCAGGACGTCTCCGAGGTTGGGGGCCACGTGATCGATGCCTACAGCGGCGTCGTACTGTCCGGCGGACAGGCGGTACTCGAGCGTCGGGCGGTCGTGCAGGGCCGCGGGATCGACCCATTGCACCGGAGTCGTGGCGCGGGATGCCATCTTTCTCAAAGCCTTGCGGGCGGCGTCGTTGATATCCGCGTTGTCCTCGGCCTCGTCGAGACGGCCACTCCAGCGGGTCAGCACCGAGTAGCGCGCGCCGAGAAGGTAGCGGCCGACCTTCTCCTCCTCCGGATGCCAGCGTGCGAGCAGGGACGCTGGGGCCGCGATGTCGATGTGTTCGAGTAGTTCCGGGTTCGGCAACTCTCCACGGGCCCAGTGCAGTGCGTCCCCGATGGCCCGGGCCACACCGTGTGATCCGTCTGCCTCACACGGGAAGCGCTGATGCAGTGGGAGCTCTCCTCCCCGCACCAGCCACACGTCCAGTTCCTCCGGCCACTCGGTCCACGCGCCAGCAAGACTGATGACCAGGCGCAATGCCCTGCGCTGCCGGTCTTCCGCGAACTCGCCGTAAGCGTCGTTGACCTCGGTGAGCACGTCGCAGCGGCGGGCCCAGGCCTGCAGTCTCGGGTGGGTCTTGGGTAGTTCTGCCAGATGGAACAGCGCGGTGACGATCCGAGCCAGGCCCTTCCAGCGTGCCTCGCGGCGGCGCCGCGTGCGCAATGCGGCGTACTCCAGAAGGTCCCGCAGCGGCACGGCACCCTCCGCTTCGGCGGGGAAACCTGCAAGGCGTCGGGCGGAGCGGAGCAGATCCGTAGTCAATGAATCGGCAAGAACGTCCGTGAGGAACTCCTTGGTTGCCACCGCTTCCAGAAGGCTGGTCACCACGTCCTCGACACCGGCTCTGGCGGCCGGGTCGCGTTCGCCGTCCACGGGCTCGCAGTCGACGAAGGCACGCAGTTCACGCAGCGCGGCGGGTGTGACGTGTTCGAGGCGGCGGCCGGGTCCCCGCCACAGTTCCACGCTCTCAGCCAGATCCTGGATCCCCAGCGGGCCCACGGCCTGGTCGCGCCCGGTGTACGGGGTGTCCGCAGCGTTCCGGGCGAGCCAGAGCCCTTCCACAGGGAAGGGGTCCTGGTCGTACTCGGCCCGGCCGATGACCTGTCCGCTCACCTGGTCGCGAAGGGCGTCGGCCAGCTTCCTGTCGACGTACAGTGCGGGACCAGCTCCCACGATGCCGGCCCGCAAGGTCCTGGTCAGGGTGACACTGAGGCTCAAGTCGCGGGCGGGCTGATCGGCAGCGGCGGCGCTGAGAAGAGCGAGCCGAGAGCGGCCCGCTCGGACGCCACCTGCCAGCCTTCCGACGTCCGGCATCGCGCCGCCCGCGTGACAGGTGTCTACGAGGGCGATCAGTCCATCCAGGCCCGGCTCGTCGGCGGCCTCGGTGAGCAGGCGTCCGACGTCCACAGCGGACCGCGGGCTCTGGATGGTCGAGTCTCCAACCATGAAGTACAACTCGGAGCGCTGTGGCGGAGTGAAACCGTGGCCGAGTAGAGCCAGTACGAGAACAGCGCCGTGGGCCTTCGCCTCCCTCAGCGCTGCATCCACCGCCTGGCCGACTCTTTCGGGCGTCAGGTCGTCGCCGACCAGCAGGGAAGGGTGGTCTCCCGTGCGGGGCCGGCATCCTCCCAGCTGCGGGTCGGTCAGAGCGACATGGAGTTCTTGGGCCGCGGTGTCCAGTTGGGGAAGCGCGCCCATGGCCGTGCAGTGCGCTGCGATCACCTGCACATGCCGTACAGCCCCGGGTTTCACTGCTTCAGGGCCTCGACGATCGGCCCGGCCACCGCGGGCTGCCTCAAGTACTTGGTCGCGGTGTGCACCCAGATCCCGTCGGAATCCACCCGGTGCGACACCGGGAGGACCCCTTGGGAGTTGGGGAGCATCCAGTTGGTGATGCGCGGGCGGCAGACCACGATGTCGTCCCGGTCCCAGAAGTTCAGCCACCGCTCGACCGAGTGCGGCGTACGCGCCGGCCGTGGTTCCACACGTTGCAGTACCACTCCCGCCGTGGCCAGAGGAGATCCCAGGGTGACGAACAACTTCGTGCTCTGCGTCAGATGGTGGAGGCTCTCGTAGGCCACCACGGACCCGAGCGAGTGGGCCACGACCACCAGCGGCAGCTGCGGCCCCGGATCCACGGCTTCGAGAACACGCTTTCTGATAAGGGCGTTCAGCGTGGTACTTCCCGGCGGGCTTCCGGCGTGCTCAAGGTATCTGCCGACCTGGGCCAGCTGCCCCAGGAGGGAGGTGCCGCTCGCCCACTGTGCGGCGATCCGCAGTCCCGGGAGCTGCAGCAGGGTCGTGAGGATTCGGCCGAGGACCCGCACGGGCTCCAGTACGCCTTGAAGTGCGCGTGTGTCGTCGGGGAACTGGGCCCGAGCATCTTCGATCACGCGCATCGCCCGGCGGTCGCCCTGTTCCTGCGCCTGTGCGAAGAGGCCGTCGGTCAGCTCGGCAACCAGCGGGTTCAAGAACTCGAGCTGTTCCTCGTCCACGTCGGCTTCGCCCTGCTCACCTGGCGCACGAAACATGTCGCTGTAGTTGACGAACCGTGCGTCAGCCAGCCACTCCTGGGTGACACCGGAGACGGAATCGGAGTGACCGGCAGCCCGAGCGCCGCGGGCCAGTGCCTCAAGCCACTCGCGCCGCTCCTGATCGGCCTCCCGGACGCCGCCGATGCCGTGGACGAACACCAGCTGAGCCCTGCCGACTGCGGTCACCACGTGACTCCTCCGTCATGACTCGATGACCGACCTTCGATCATCCCCGGATCAACCTTAGTCAAGCCCGTGGCGCATCAACTTACAAATGACGTAGGCGACATGTGCGGCACGGTTCCTGGATCCCGAGCGGGGCTGTCTCGAAGGCACTCGACTGTCCCTACACGCGCGGCTCCTGGCATGTGGGCCCACCGCCGGGGTGCACACCAGCACGGTGCGGGCTGCGAGAGCGTCATGACCGGGCGGGGCAGTGTAGGTGAGGATGACGCACACCCTGGACAGCTCGCTGTGCGTGATCGCGCCCCCGGTCGTCCGCGAGCAGCCGCATGATCGCGGAGACCGTGGCGACCACGGCCCAGGAGTCGGAGCTGCTGGTCCGGAGAGAGCCAGCGATCGCCGCGTCGGCACCGCCCGCACCGTCGACAGCCTCGCCGCCCGGGCCTATCCCTCACAGCCCCCCGGGTCGAGCGCGCCCATGGCCCGCTCGACCGCGTCGGCCAGCTCGCCGAAGATCCACCTCTGCGACGGCCCGCCCGCCTCCGGCACGGGGACAGAACCCTCTTTGAGGGAGCGTTCTGTCCCGCGTTCGTCGCCGCCGGTCAGGGGGGCTCGCCGCTTGCCGAAACCGTAGGTCCTCTGCGGGTTACTCGGGGAGCTTGCGCACCAGGGGGTGGTGGGAGCAGCGGAAGCCGCCCGCGAAGGGGGTGACGGCGTCGTAGGGCAGGGTGTGGACGGTGACGTCGCGGGCGGTGAGTGCTTCGGCGAGGCCGGTGAGGCGTTCGTCGACGAGCACCTCGCCGGGGGCGAGGACCAGGCTGTTGCCGGCCAGGAGGTTGACGGCGTCATGGAGGCTGACGTCGATCAGTTCCCAGTCGGCCACCAGCGGGGGCAGCCCGTCGGTGAACTGCTCCCGGCAGACTACGGCGAGTCCTTCGCGGACGGTGCTGAGGCCGTCGTCGAGGTGGATCACCCGCTCCGAGAGGGGCACTTGGTGGACGCGGTAATCGTCCCCGAGAAGCCGTTCCAGCCACCGGGCGCCCGCCGCGTCGGACGCGGTCCTGCCGGTGCCGACGAGGATGTCACGGCCCATGGGCAGCACGTCTCCGCCCTCAAGGAAGGGCCCCACGGCCGTGGGGAGGTCCACCACCGGTACGGGAGCCGGCGGTGGCATGACCGAGCAGCGTGCCCCGCGTGCTTCCGCTTCCTCGATGACGGGGCGCAGGCCGAAGCGTTCCTTGAAGCGGGCCGGCAGGCGCAGCGCCGCTTCGATGACCCGGTCGCCGATGACGATCATCGGATCGCGCACGAAGGTCTGCATACTGAAGCCGCCGTCGTACACATCCAGTTCATCCTCGCTGAGTACACGTGGACGGTGCACCCTCACGCTGCGGGCGGTGAGGAAGCGCGCCAGTTCCTCGACCTGCTCGACGCAGCGTCCGTAGCCCTCCGGATCGGCCTCCGACCAGGGCTTTCCTGCCCATCGGGGCATATTCTGCCTCGTACGCTCGGGGAGGAAGCCCAAGGAGGCGGGAACTCCTGCGGCGAGCTCGGACGGGAAGGTGAAGTCGATGACCCGGCCCACCACTGTCTCCGTGAGCACGCCCCAGTCATGGGTGACGTGGGGGACGGTCACGAGACCGGCTCCTTGCCCTGGGCGGGCTGGGATGCCGACGGCGTCCCCTGTTCGGCGAGGCGGCGCCAGAAGTCGAGCCGGTGTCTCCCGGCATAGTCGACCGGCCCGACCTTGTCCGGCGCCAGGGACTGGGTGTGCGGTACGGCGTCCGCCGGGTCGAACGGGGACCACCCTGGAAGCCCTGGCCGGTTCGGTGTGCCGGTACGGGCGAACTGTGCCCAGTAGTCGGTCATGATGCCGGACAGACGTACCTGCGATGCGGTGAAGTGCTTCTGCGCGTCAGGGTCCTCGAAGATGTACGGCGTGTCGCCCGCGTGGTAGGCGCCGAAGTCGAAGGTTCCGGGGAGGGGGAGGTACATCGGGGCGTCCCGGTCGGCGAACTCGTAGGCGTACGTGGGGGCGCGGCGTCCGAAAGCGGTCGCCTGGGCGTAGGTGCCGAGGGCCCACATCCTGTCGGTCACCACGGTGGACCAGGCCAGGGCCGGCGAGGGGAAGGCGGTGACCGGGTAGCGCGCGGCCACGGTGTCCGCGTCCCGGCCGAAGGCGGTATCGAGAGCGGCGGCGTACTGGGCGGCGGTGAACGGGGAGCCGATCGCGTCGTGGGCCATCCCGACGAACAGGCGGTGCTCGTCCAGCGTGGCCCCCGACATCAGCGGGATCCGGGGGAAACGGCCTTGCTCCAGTACCGCCTCCGGCAGTTCCGGAAGCACCTCGTTGCCGTAGGCGAACGCCTGGAAGGCGTTCCCGATGTTCGGGACCTCCAGCAGCTTCTTCACCGGCAGCGCGCGCAGGCACCGCAGTGCCCGACGCGGGTCGGTGTCGGCGCAGCCCAGGGACGACGTCATCGCGACACCCGTGTCCCGCGACTCCCGGTCCGTGCGCCAGGCGTAGTGCGGATAGGCCGGCACGCCCTCTCCCATCGCCCCCGCCGGCATGTCCATCATTCCCTCGCCGCTGGCCAGGATGGCCCGGTGGAACAGTCCCCGCGCGTCAGGCGATGTGAGGTGGCCGCTGATGGCAGCGGCACCGAAGGAGGAACCGGCCACCGTCACGTTGCCGGGGTCACCGCCGAACGCGGCGGCATTGCGCCGGACCCACCGCAGCGCCGCCTGCTGATCCTGCAGAGCGAACGTCCCGGAGCCCTCCAGTCCCGGGTAGGCGAAGCCGCCGAAGACTCCGTCGCCGCTCCCGGCACCCGCCGGAGGCAGGGACTCGGTGGCCGTCGCGCCCACCATGAGGAGGGCCGCGCTCGTGAGGACCGCGCCTGCGAGGACCGCGCCTGTGAGGACTGCGAGGACCGCCGTGCGTTTCGCTGCCATGGCCAGTGGTCTCCTGTCGAGTGCCCCAGGAAGGGAATACCGGACATATTCACAGCGGAACAACAGGAAGTACGCGCACCTCGCCAGCACCCCGGATGCGTCCGGGTGAAAGGTCCCTCCCGAGCGCTTCGAACCGTCGGCGGGGAGCCGGTGCCGTGATCAGGAGAGGGCTTCGAGCGTGACCGATCTCATCCGTGCCGGAAGGCTGTTCCGGGTGGCCGGGAGTCGCTGTTCGACGGGCCCTGACCGCCGGACTTCCCGGCGGGTTCGGGGAACGTCTACTGACGACTCGTCGCCGCGCATGCGCAAGGGGAGGGCGGTGCCCACGATCATGACCGCCGCCCCCGCCGCCCCGGCCGGCTCATCCTCGCCGGCTCACCCCCGCCGCACCCGCCCCGCGATCCGGCGGCCCAGCCGGCCCAGGGCGCTGACCCGGTTCCAGTCGCGGAAGGCGTCGGCCCGGCCGCTGCTGCCCGTGCGGCCCACCGTCTCCTCGACCTCCGCCACGGCCTCGGCCGGCATGCCGCGTACGGCGGGGCGCAGGACGTCGTCGAGGAGGGCTGCGGCCACCGGGGGCCAGGT
This sequence comes from Streptomyces sp. CNB091, assembly GCF_000377965.1. Classification (NCBI taxonomy): domain Bacteria; kingdom Bacillati; phylum Actinomycetota; class Actinomycetes; order Kitasatosporales; family Streptomycetaceae; genus Streptomyces; species Streptomyces sp. CNB091. The sequence continues at coordinate 131,445 of NZ_KB898993.1, read as the reverse complement.
GCGGCCCGCGTGCGGGTGGGCGGTCCAGACGGTGAAGCAGTCCGCCGCGTAGGCGGGCTGGGTGCGCAGCCGCGCCCGTACGGTCTCCGTCCGGGCGGCCCGGTCGTACGCGGCGATCAGCTCGGCGTCGTCGCCGTGGACGAAGTCGTACAGCTCCGCCCCCGGGCGGTCCGGGGCCAGCAGCCGTTCGACCAGGGCGGCGTACGCCCGCTCCCGGAGCGCCGGTTCGACCGGCTCCGCCTGGGCGCACAGCGTGCGGACCCGCTCCGCCCAGCCGGGTTCCGGGGCGCCCGTGCGCAGTTCGCGGACGAGGACCAGCAGGTGGAGTCCTGCCCGCTCCCGGCCGCCGATCTCCTCGGGGAAGCCGCGCAGCAGGTCGTGGGCGAGCCCGGCCGCCTCATCCGTGCCGACGGCGGACTTGCCACCGGCGGACGTGCCGGCGGTGGAGGCGCCACCGGCCGACGTCCCGGCGGCGGACGCCCCGAGCGCCGCGTCCACCAGGCGCGCCCACGTACCGGCCGCTCGGTGCGCGTCCGAGGTGGCCGCGTCCAGCAGCAGCCGGGCCTCCCCGACCGTCGGGGCCCGGTCCTCCCACACCAGGCCGGCCGCCGTGCGCAGGACCAGGGGCTCGGCGAAGGGGGAGAGGCCTGCCGCCCGCAGCACCCGGTGCCACACCGCCGCCCGGTCACCGCCCAGGGTCGCCATCGCCTCCGGCACCTCGGCGCACATCCGCAGATGCGGCAGCGCCTGCGTACCCGTGAACGGCAGCGTGACCCGCTCCAGGAACCGGGCCACCGCCCCGGGGTCCTCGGGCGCGACCCGGTCCAGCGCGCCGAGCAGCGCCGTCCGCACCTCGAACTGCTCGTCCAACAGCTCCAGCAGGGCAGGTGCGAAGCCCGGGGGGCCTCCGTGCGACGCCGAAGCCGCCGCCTCCGCCAGCAGAGCGGGCGCCAGCCGGTCCACGGCCCCCGGCAGCGACTCCCTGCCGTCCACGTCCAACAGCCGCGCCACCCGCAGCAGTTGCACCGTGCGCGCCACCGAGCGTGAACCGACCGTGTCGGCCAGCTCGGTCAGGATCTCCGGGCCCAGCCGCTTGGCGACCTCCGCCCCCTCAGGCCCGGCGAACGCCTCCCGGCGCGGCAGTTCCAGCGAGCCGTTGCCGCCCCGTACCGCCTCCGTGACCAGCATCGCCGCGAGCGGGGCGGTCACCGATGCCGGGCAACGGCCCTCCAGCGCGCCGAACAGCCGTCCGGCCGCGTCGAATTCGGGGCCCGTACGGTCGTCGACAGCGGGGGAGGTGAGGGCCTCCACCAACTGGCCCGTGCGCTTCGCGTCCAGCGCGTACGGGCGATCGGCGGCCCAACCGGCCGCTGCCGCACGCCCGTCCGGCCCCAGCTCGATCCCCGCACACAGCGCCGTCACGGCCAACGGGCCCGCCGCGAACGGCTCCCCGGGCAGCTCCCGCGCCTCACGGAACAGCTCCGGCGACCGGCTCCGCCAGACCCGCGCCGCCGTCGCCGCCCACGCGTCCGCCGGACCGCCGCCCGCCGGAGGCGACCCCGCGCACTCGTGCACCCGCAGGCCGGCCGCTCGTGCCGCTCCCGCGTCCTCGGGCCCCACCCCCACCACCCGCGACGTCGAACTCCCCGGCCGCCGGGTGTACGTGGTGAACGTCAGCCGCTCCGCACTCTCCCTCGGCAAGGTGACCGACGCGAGCCCCAGCCACCGGGCCACGTCCGCGCACTGCCGCTCCACCAGCACCACCGGCCTGCCGCCGGGCGCCTCCGCGTCGCTCGCCCGGCGCAGATCCGCCAGCACGGCCGCGAGCCAGGGGCCGCGCGAGACCGCGAAGTCGTCGAGGCCCTCGGAGACCGCCGCCGGACCCGGCGGCAGCGTCAACGGGTCCGGTATCGTCCCGCCCGGAGTCACCGCCACCCAGTGCGGCGACCGCCACGCCTCTACCGGCAGCCGGTCGCCCGGCAGCGGAACCCCCGGCGGCAGATGCACCGCGTGCGCGTGGAACCGTACGCCCGGCCCCGCGTGGCCGCCCGCGTCCCGCACCGGCGCCGAACGCGCCACCAGCCGGCTGCCGTCGGACAGGACGAAGTAACCGAACGCCTGCGGCAACGCGCGCAGTTCACCGTCGGACGGCCGGTCGGGGACGCCCCCGGGAAGCTCGTAGCGCACCAAGGGCTCGATCTCCGCCAGCAGAGCACCCGACACTCCGGGACCGACCGCCGTGAACCGGCCGGCCGTTCCCTCGTCCCCCGGCGCGGCGGAGGTGTAGTGCACCTGTGCAAGGCTCATCTGTCGGCCCTTTTCGTCCTGCCGCGCCCGATCCCCGTGCCCACCCCGTACGGCTGGGGTCGGGGGAATGAAGTCCGCAGCCGCGGGGGCGACGTTATCAAGGACGGGGACGGAATCCCCTACGCTGCGTCAGGCGCTGCCCCGAGGGACGCCGCAGTCTCCCACCCCTCCGGTTCGAGTACGTGACCCTGGCGATGAACGCCTGGGGCGGCGTCCAGGCGGTGGTGGCCGGCGGCCGGACCGACCGCAGTGGCCGCCTGGTGCTGACGTCCTGCGCTCATCGGCGCCTTCCCGGCGGAGACCCGCCCGGGGGGCGGACCCGGCACCCCAGGGGCGCCGCGCGTGTCCCGACGAGGTAACAGTCCCTCATCGGCACCCGTCTGCCACGCCGGACGATCCTATGATCGACGCGGTGTCGAGGAGGAACGGGGAAACGCTGTGACCTGTTACGTGCCGTTAGGAGGGGGCCGGTACGCGCTGCCCCTGGCCCTGGTGACCGCGCTGCTCGCCGGCTGCTCCGGCGAGGCGGACGACCCGGGGGAAGCAGGGAATCGCGAGGCCTCGATGAGCGCGAGCGCGAGCGCGAGTCCGGACCCCGGCGGCGGCACCGGTGCCGGGCCGTCGCCCGCCCCGCTCGTACCCGACCCCGCCCGGCTCCCGAAGACCCCGGCCCAGGCGCGCGACCTCATCGGCCGCGTCATCGCCGGCCCCGACAGCTTCGGCCCCGGGGTGGTGAAGCGGAGCCCGTACGAGAGCGACCCCGCGACCTGGCCCGTGCTCGGCGAGGACTGTGTCTGGCAGCAGCGGAAGCCCGCGTACAGCGTCCTGGCCACCCTCACCCGGTCGTTCGAGCTGCCCGCCGAGGAGGGAAAGGGGCCGGTGCGCCTCGGCGCCGTCGTCACCGTGCACCGTACCCGCGAGGACGCCGCCTGGGAGATGGCGGAGTCGATCGAGGAGAGCATGCGCTGCCCCACCCAGCAACTGCGCAAGGGCGAGACGATCGGATCCATGGTCGCCGCGGGCCTCCTCGGCGGCGAGAGCGCCCAGAACACCTCCGAGGACTTCCTCAACGAGATGGGGGAGTACCGGAGCGCGGAACTGGGCGGGCCGCACCCCTACTCCTGGCAGCAGGCGCAGACCCTCCAGTTCACCGTCGCCGTGACCGGCAAGGGGGCGAAGGGGCGCACCGAGGACGAGATCGACGCCTTGGTCAACGAGGCGCACGGCGCCATGCTGTCCCGGCTCGAAAACGCCGTCGAGAAGCAGAGCTGAGGCCGGCGATGGACGACCTGCGACCCACTGATCCCGCCCGCATCGGCGGACACCGGCTCCTGGGCCGCCTCGGAGCGGGCGGCATGGGCGTCGTCTACCTCGGGCGCACCGACGCCGGCGCGCTCGCCGCGATCAAGGTGATCCTGCCCGAACTCGCGGGGGACGAGGACTTCCGGACCCGCTTCCGCCGCGAGACGGAGGCCGCCCGCCGGGTCGACAGTCCCTGGGCGGTGCCCGTCACCGGCGCCGACACCGAGGGCGAACGCCCGTGGCTCGCCACGGAGTTCGTTCCCGGGCCCACGCTCTCCGACGTCGTCGCCCGGCGCGGGCCGCTGCCCGTGCGCAGCGTCACCGTCCTCGGCCGGCTGCTCGCCCGCGCCCTCACCGCCGTGCACGGAGCCGGGCTCGTCCACCGCGACGTCAAACCCGGCAACGTCCTGCTGACGGCCGACGGCCCCCGGCTGATCGACTTCGGGATCGCCCGCGCCGTCGACGCCACCGCGCTGACCGCCACCGGACTCGTCGTCGGCACCCCCGGATTCCTCCCGCCCGAGCAGGCGTCCGGGAACACCGCGGGACCGGCCGGGGACCTCTTCTCGCTCGGCTGCCTGCTGGCGTACGCGGCCACCGGCCGGCCGCCGTTCGGCAGCGGAGCGGTCGACGCCCTGCTCTACCGGACCGTCCACGACGCGCCCGACCTCGACGGGATCGACGACGCCCACCTGCGCGCCGTCCTGGACCGGTGCCTCGCCAAGGACCCCGGTGAGCGTCCGTCCGCCGCCGACCTCGACTCCCTGATCGCCGAGGACGTACCGGCCGAACCCACCGCCGACTGGCTGCCCGAGGACGTCGTCCGGATCATCGCGGAGCGGTCCGCCGCCGTGCTGGCCCTGCCCAGCATCGACGCCACCGTCACCGAGAAGCCCGGCCCGCCGGAACCCGCCCCCGGCCGACGGCGGTTCCTGCTCCTCGCGGCGGGCGGGGCGGTGGCCCTCGGCGCGGGCGCCTTCGCCGCCGTACGCCTCACCGGCGACGAATCCGACGACGGCGGCGGGGACGGAGCTCCCGGCGCACGCCGCTGGATCATCGGCGTGCACGCCGACCTCACCGGCCCCCTGAGCACCGCCGGACGTGCCCAGGAACGGGGCGCCCGGCTCGCCGTCGACCGCTTCAACTCCCTCGACGACCAGCCGTTCCGGCTCGCCGTGAAAGTCCTCGACGACCAGGGGGATCCGGCCCGGTCCGCCCGTGTCGCCGAGGAGTTCGCCCGCGACCCGGAGGTCATCGCGGTCATCGGCCCCACGGGCGACGCGGCGGCCGGGGCGGCCCTGGCCGCGTACGACGAGGCGGTGCTGCCGGTCTTGACGGTGTCGGCCCTCCAGATCGCCTTCCCCGCCCGGGCCAACGGTTCCTTCTTCCAGGCCGCCCCCTCCTACGCCTCGCTCTGTTTCCCCATCGTCCACCGCCTCCTGCTGCGCCCCGACATCGAGCGGCTGGGCATCCTGATCGACCGGGCCGGCGGGCAGGCGTCCTACCAGGCGGGCTACGCGACGAACCTGATGGCGCCCAGCCTCACCACCGGCACCACCCACCCCCGGGTGGTGCCCGCCGGGACGACCGTCTTCGACCCGGTCGTCACCGACCTCCTCTCCCACCGGAGCGACGCCCTCTTCTACGCCGGTGACGCGGCCGGCGCCTCCCGGGTCGCCCGCATCCTGGCCGACCTCTCCTACACCGGGCCGCGCATGGCCCAGCACACCGTCATGGGGCCGGAGTTCCTGGAACAGGCGGGCGAGGCGGCCGACGGCTGGGAGTTCGTCGCACCGTTCACCGACGCGAGCGCCCCGGCCGCCGCGACGTTCGCCGCCGCCCACCGCAAGCGCTTCGGCGCGGCCCCCGCCGCCTGGTCGGCCGAGGCGTACGACGTCACGGGGCTCGTCGCCCGCGAACTGGCCGCTCTGACCGAGGCCGCGGCCAAGAAGGCGACGGCGAGCGCCACACCCTCCGGCGACGGCCGCCCCACCCGCTCCCAGCTCACCGCCGCGATCGCCGCCGCCCGGTACGAGGGGATCTCCCGCCCGTACGCGTTCGACGAGAAGCGTCAGCAACTCGTCGGCCAGGACGCCCACCTGTACCGGGTGGAGAAGGGCCGCCACCGCTATCTCGGCCCGGCCCCGAAGCCGAAGAGCTGACGTGCGGCCCCTCATCACCGAAGACCCCCGCACCGTCGGCCCGTACCGCACGCTCGTCCGCCTCGGCGCCGGCGGCATGGGGGTGGTCTACCTGGCGCGAACGGCGGGCGGGGCGCTCGCCGCCGTCAAGGTGATCCGGGCCGAGCACGCCGCCGATCCCGGCTTCCGGGCCCGCTTCCGGCGCGAGGCCGAGGCCGCCGCCCGGATCACCGGCCCGTGGGTGGTCCCGGTGCTCGGCGCGGACACCGAGGCCCGCGAGCCGTGGCTGGCGACCGCGTTCGTCCCCGGGCCCTCGCTGGCCGAGGTGGTGGGCGCAGGCGGCGCGCTGCCCACGTCCACCGTCCGGGCGCTCGGCAGCCGGCTCGCCGCGGCCCTCGTCGCGGTCCACGAGGCCGGGCTGATCCACCGCGACGTCAAACCCGGCAACGTGCTCCTCGCCCTCGACGGCCCCCGCCTCATCGACTTCGGGATCGCCCGCCACGAGGGCGCCACCGCACTCACCGCCACCGACGCGGTGATCGGCACGCCCGGCTACCTCGCCCCCGAACAGGCGTCGGCCGGGCCGGTGGGGCCGGCGTGCGACGTGTTCTCCCTCGGCTGCGTCCTGGTGTACGCGGCGACGGGCCGGCGGCCGTTCGGCGAGGGAGGCGCGGCCGGCGCGGCTGGTGTGCTGTTCCGTACGGTCCACGAGGAGCCGGACCTGGCGGGTGTGCCGCGCGAGTTGCTGCCCCTGATCACCGCCTGCCTGAGCAAGGACCCGGCCGCCCGGCCGTCGGCGAGCCGCGTCGGCGACGACCTGGAGGCGGCCGGGGCAGCCGACCGCGGCCGGCCGGGAAGGAGCCCGGGGCCGGTCCCGCTCCGGCCGCCGGACCCCCGTGCGGCCTGGGCTCCCCGGGCGGCTCCGGGCGGGACTCCGGGCACGGCCCGGGACGGGGCTTCCGAGGGCGGTGCGCGCGACGGAGCCTCCGGGGCGGCACCGGGGGTGGCTGCTGGGGCGGTGCCGGGCGGTGCTTTGGACGCGGCTGCTGGGGCCGTAGCGGGCGGTGCTTTGGACGCGGCTGTCGGGGCCGTACCGGGCGGGACTCCGGCCGTGGAGCCGGGCACCGCCCCGTCCCCGGAGTCCAGGTTCTCGTTGCCCGGGCTCTCCGCGCTGATCGCCGAACGTTCCGCGGCCGCCCTCGCGCTGCCGGACCCCGAGCCGCTGCCCGCCACCCTCGTCCCGGACGGGGACGAGGCGGCACCGTCGGCGGCGGGCCTCACGCGGCGGAGGCTCCTGATCGCCGGTGCCACCGGGGCCGTCGTGGTCACCGGCGGCTCCACCGCGGTGTGGCTCGCCGGGCGGCGGTCCGCCGGGGCCGCGTCGGGCTCCGGCACACCGCCCACGTACACGATCGGGCTCCACGCCGACCTCAGCGGACCCGGCCGCGCCGCCGGGCTGGCCCACCAGCGCGGCGTACGGCTCGCGGTCGCCGACCACAACGCCCGCGCCGACACGGCGTTCCGCCTCGCCCTGCGCACCGAGGACGACGCCGGGGACCCGCGCCGGGCCTTGCGGGCGGCCGACCGGCTGGGCGCCGACCCCGACGTCATCGCCGTGGTCGGGCCCACCGGCGCCGTACTGGCCGAGGACGTCGTCCAGCGGTACGGCGAGGCGCGGCTCGCCCTGGTCGTCGTCGCGGCAGGCTCCACCACGGCATCCGAAACGGCCGCCCACCTCTGCGTGACCCGCCCGTACGACCGCATGCTTGCCCCGGGCCTCGTCGGCTACGTCGTCCACGCCCGCTCCGCCGAGCGCGTCCTCCTCGTCCAGGACAGCGACAGCGACGGCACCGGCCTCGGCGGACAGCTGGGCAGCGCGATCCGCGACACCCCGCCGACCGACGCCACGCTCATCGAACACGCGCTCCCACGGGGCGACGCCGGCTTCGGCGCGGCCGCCCGCAAGGCCATGAGCAGCGGGGCGGACGCCGTGGTGTTCGCGAGCGGCGCCGCGACCCGGGCCGCCCGCCTGGCCACCGCGCTGGCGGGCGAGGGCTACACCGGCAGCAGGGCCGCCGCCGGACCCGCCCTCGGCCCCGCCTTCCTCGCGGGCGCGGGCGCCGCCGCCGAGGGCTGGGTCTTCGCCGAGGCGTACGCCGACCCCACGGCCCTCCCGTCGGCCAGGAAGTTCACCGCCGCCCACCGCGAACGCTTCGGCGCACCCCCGGGCACCTGGGCCGCCGAGGCGTACGACGCGGTCGGCCTGATCGCCCGCGCCGCCGGGACCACCAGCGCCTCGGGGGAGGTGCGCAGCGGCACCGCCCGGCGGCTCTTCCGTACCGAGCACCGGGGGATCGTGCGCCCGCTCGCCTTCCACCCGTCCACCCGCCAGGTGCTGCGGTACGAGAACGGGATCTTCCTCTACCGGGTCGAGAAGGGCCGCCCCCGCTTCCTGGGCCCGTTCGGCGACGTATAAGGGCTGTCCCGCGCAGGCCCGGAGACGGCAGCGGTCGGTGAAGCCGGGGCCAGGCGTGAAGATCTCCTGCGACCGCGCTTAAGAAATCCTCGATGGACCCGGGCCCCGTCGTACGGCAGATTTCTCCGTGACGGCCGAGGATGGCGCGTGGAGCCGTACGACGTGCAGCGGTATGTCGTGCAGCCGTACGTCGTGGAGTCGTATGTCGTGCAGCCGTACGTCGTGCTCCGTCCTGTCCCGCCGAGCCCCCGACACGACGTGGGGGCGCCCACCCGAAAACGACCCCGGGCCGCAGGGTTCTTCCGACATGCCCCGAGGCCCGGGGTATCCACTCGCGTACCGACGTCAGGGAGCCCCAGCCGTGAAGGCACTCGTCAAGCAGAAGGCCGAACCGGGACTGTGGCTGATGGACGTGCCGGAGCCGGAGTACGGCGCCACCGACGTCCTGATCAAGGTCCTGCGCACCGGCATCTGCGGCACCGACCTGCACATCCGCGCCTATGACGGCTGGGCCCAGCAGGCGGTCACCACCCCGCTGATCCTCGGCCACGAGTTCGCCGGAGAGGTCGCCGCGACCGGCTCCGACGTCGCGGACATCGCCGTCGGCGACCTGGTCAGCGGCGAGGGCCACCTCGTCTGCGGCAAGTGCCGCAACTGCCTCGCCGGCCGCCGCCACCTCTGCCGCTCCACCATCGGCCTCGGCGTCGGCCGGGACGGGGCGTTCGCCGAATACGTGGTCCTGCCCGCCTCCAACGTGTGGGTGCACCGGACCCCCGTCGACCTCGACATCGCGGCGATCTTCGACCCGTTCGGCAACGCCGTCCACACCGCGCTGTCCTTCCCGCTCGTCGGCGAGGACGTCCTGATCACCGGCGCCGGACCGATCGGCATCATGGCCGCTGCCGTCGCCAGGCACGCCGGGGCCCGCAACGTCGTCATCACCGACGTCAGCGAGGCCCGCCTCGCGCTGGCCCGCAAGGTCGGCGTCAGCCTCGCCCTCAACGTCGCGGACCGGACCATCGCCGACGGCCAGCGTGAGCTGGGCCTGCGTGAGGGCTTCGACATCGGCCTGGAGATGTCCGGCCGCCCCGAGGCGATGCGCGACATGGTCGCGAACATGACGCACGGCGGCCGTATCGCCATGCTCGGCCTGCCCGCCGAGGAGTTCCCCGTCGACTGGTCCCGCATCGTCACCTCGATGATCACCATCAAGGGGATCTACGGCCGCGAGATGTACGAGACCTGGTACGCCATGTCCGTCCTGCTGGAGGGCGGCCTCGACCTCGCCCCCGTGATCACCGGCCGGTACGGCTTCCGCGACTACGAAGCGGCCTTCGACGACGCCGCGAGCGGCCTCGGCGGCAAGGTCATCCTCGACTGGACCGCCTGACCGCCTGACCGCCTGACCGCCTGACCGCCTGACTGCGGGACGCGCCTGATCTCCGACCGCCCTTCGCCCTTGATCCCTTTGATCCCTTTGATCCCTTAAGGAATCCGCATGTTCGACTCCGTACGCGACGACCTGCGCACCACCCTCGACGAGATCCGCGCCGCCGGGCTGCACAAGCCCGAGCGCGTGATCGGCACCCCGCAGTCCGCGACCGTGGCCGTCACCTCCGGCGGGCGCGCGGGCGAGGTCCTCAACTTCTGCGCCAACAACTACCTGGGCCTCGCCGACCACCCCGAGGTCATCGCCGCCGCGCACGAGGCGCTGGACCGCTGGGGCTACGGGATGGCCTCGGTCCGCTTCATCTGCGGCACCCAGGAGGTCCACAAGGAGCTGGAGCAGCGGCTCTCGGCCTTCCTCGGCCAGGAGGACACGATCCTCTACTCCTCCTGCTTCGACGCCAACGGCGGCGTCTTCGAGACGCTGCTCGGCCCCGAGGACGCCGTCATCTCCGACGCCCTCAACCACGCCTCCATCATCGACGGCATCCGGCTCTCCAAGGCCCAGCGCCACCGCTACGCCAACCGCGACATGGCCGAACTGGAGACGCGCCTCAAGGAGGCGTCCGGGGCCCGCCGCCGCCTCATCGTCACCGACGGCGTCTTCTCCATGGACGGCTACGTCGCCCCCCTCCAGGAGATCTGCGACCTGGCCGACCGCTACGACGCCATGGTCATGGTCGACGACTCGCACGCCGTCGGCTTCGTCGGCCCCGGTGGACGGGGCACGCCCGAACTGCACGGCGTCATGGACCGGGTCGACATCATCACCGGCACCCTCGGCAAGGCGCTCGGTGGAGCCTCCGGCGGTTACGTCGCGGCCCGCGCGGAGATCGTCGCCCTCCTGCGCCAGCGCTCGCGCCCGTACCTCTTCTCCAACTCCCTCGCCCCGGTCATCGCCGCCGCCTCCCTCAAGGTCATCGACCTGCTGGAGTCCGCCGGCGACCTGCGCGAGCAGCTCAACGCCAACACCGCGCTCTTCCGCACCCGCATGACCGAGGAGGGCTTCGACGTCCTGCCCGGCGACCACGCCATCGCCCCCGTCATGATCGGGGACGCGGGCAAGGCCGGCCGGATGGCGGAACTGCTCCTGGAGCGCGGGGTGTACGTGATCGGCTTCTCCTACCCCGTCGTCCCGCAGGACGCGGCCCGGATCCGGGTCCAGCTCTCCGCCGCCCACTCCACGGCCGACGTCAACCGCGCCGTGGACGCGTTCGTCGACGCGCGGGCCGCCCTGGACGCGGAGGCGTAACCGCTCACCGGGTCGGGCACTCGTCGCTGCCTGGGACAATGGGCACATGATCGATGCGCGGCGGCTGCGAATCCTCCGTGCGGTGGCCGACCACCGCACGGTGACCGCGGCCGCCGCCGCGTTGTACCTGACGCCCTCCGCCGTCTCCCAGCAGCTCGCCGCCCTGGAGCAGGAGACCGGCCACCGCCTCGTCGAACGCGGTGCGCGAGGCGCCCGGCTCACCGCCGCCGGAGAGATCCTGCTGAGCCACACCAACGTGGTCCTGGCCCAGCTGGAGCGAGCGGAGGCGGAGCTCGCCGACTACAGCGCGGGCGTCGCCGGTACGGTCACGGTCGCCGCGTTCGCCACCGGTATCGGTCTCGTCCTCGCTCCCGCCCTCACCGAGTTGGCCCGCACCGCGCCCGGCATCCGGGTCAAGGTCCAGGACGCGGAGGGCGACGCGAGCGTGCCGATGGTGCTGGACCGGCAGGTCGACGTGGCGGTGGCCGTCGAATACCGGGGCGCGCCCGCCGAGGACGACCGCCGCCTGACGCGCGTCCCCCTGTACTCGGAGCCGTTCGACGCGGTGCTCCCGGTGAACCACCGCCTCGCGGACCAGGACCAGGTGGCGGTCGCCGACCTCGCGAAGGACGCGTGGATCGGGCCCTACCCGGGCAACCCCTGCCATGACGTGGTGGTCCTGGCCTGCGAGTTCGCCGGGTTCGCCCCCCGCCTCGAACACTCGTCGGACGACTTCCGCGCCGTGGTCGCCCTGGCCGGGGCCGACGCCGGGGTGGCCCTGGTGCCCCGGTCAGCGCTGCGCGGGATGGAGCTGGCCGGGGTGGTCGTCCGCCCCGTCGAGGGGAGCGCCCCCACCCGCCGCGTCTTCGCGGCCGTACGGCAGGGGGCCGAGGGCCATCCGCTGATCCGGCCGGTGCTGGACGCGATGGAGGCGGTGGCCGTACGGGAAGCGGGCCTGGCGCGGGTCTGAATCCAGACCCGCCCACCGCCCCCGACGCTCGGCTCGCCTCTCGTCCCGCCCGTCGCTCAGCTCGCCTGCCGCCCAGCCCCGCCGCTCAGCTCGCCCCGCCGCCTCTCACCCCGCTCGGCGCCCCAGGACGAAGCGTCCCCCGGCCGACGCGCCCGGGACCAGCGTCCCCGCCGCGGCGGCGAGCGCCACCGCCCCCGCGATCACCGCGTAGTGCACCGGCGGGAGATACGGTGCCGTGCCCGCCAGCGAGACGGCGAACGCGGTCAGCGGGACCGCGGCCACCGCCGTGCCGATCACCAGCCCGGCGAACGTGACCAGGCCCGTCTCCAGCACCAGCATCCGCCGCAGCTGCCGACGCCCCGTGCCGACCATCCGCAGCAGCCGGAACTCGCCCCGGCGGCCGATCGTGATCAGCGCCAGCGTGCTCACCACCGCCAGCAGCGCGAAGCCGCCGATCACCCCGACACCGATGACGATCACGGCGTTGTCCCCGTCCGACACCGGCGGAGCGATCGCGACGTCGTCGCCCGTGGCCGCCCGCACCGCGACCCCGCCGCCGTACGGAGCCAGCGCCTGGCGCACCGCGGCCGCCGGGCCCGCCTCGGACCCGGCCTCGGACCCGGCCTCGGCCTCGGACCCGGCCTCGGCCTCGGTCCGGATCAGCACGACCTGGTCCCGCGCGGCCGAGACATGGCCCGCCAGCGCCTCGCGCGGGAAGAGAAACTCGCCCAGGCCCAGCTCGTGTTCGTACACCGCGACGACCCGGGGCTCCACCCGCGTACCGTCGCCGAGCCGCAGCGCGACCCGGTCCCCGGGACCGACGTCCAGGCTCTTCGCCCGGTCCGCCCCGACCGCGACGGCGTCCCGCCCCGTGAGCCGGTCCAGGTCGCCCGCCGTGACGCCGGGGTCGAGCGTGCCGGACAGGCCGCGCGCCTCCACGCCCAGCACGGGCAGCCGGGTCAGCACCGGCTCGCCGGCCTGCCGGTCGGCCAGGACGACCGCCGAACGCAGCACCCCGGTCGCCGCCGTGACCCCCGGAGCCTCCCGCACCGCCCGGGCCGCCCCGGCGGGCAGCCCCGCCCCGCCGCCCGTCGCCACCAGGTCCGCCCGCAGCGCGGCGGACGCCTGGTGGCCGGCGGCCCGCTCCATCGTCGGCCCCGAGGCGAGCTGGACGCAGACGAACGCGACCACCAGCACGATCGGGGTGAACGCGGTGGCGAGCCGCCGGGTGTGCGCCGAGGCGGCCCGCTCGGCCAGGAACCCCGAGACTCCGCCCGCCTTCCGCAGCGGACGGCCCAGCGCCCCCAGGACGATCCGGGAGATCCGGGGCCCCAGCAGGGCGACCGCGATCACCAGGGACATCGCCGCGCCCGAGGCGGCCGCGCCCGCCGCCTGACCGCTCTGCGTCGTCGCGACCCCCGCCGAGCTGATCCCGGCGAAGGCCAGCACCACCCCCGCCACCGTACGGAACCGTCCCGGCTCGCTCGGCTCGTCCGCCGTCGCCGCACCCAGCGCGGCGGCTGGCCGCAGCCGGGTGATGGACCGGGCGGCGAGCATCGCGACGGGCCGCGCGAGGAGCGCGACAAGCAGCCCGCCGGTCAGCGCCGCGGCGGGCGGCAGCCACCACGGCACCGGCAGCGGCAGCGGATCGGTCGTCAGCAGCGAACGCATCGCGAGACCCAGCGGCACGGCACCGAGGCCGCCCAGCAGCGCCGCCGCCGCGGAGACCCGGCCCGCCTCCCGGCCGATCGCGGACCGCAGCTGACGGGGCGAGGCCCCCACCGCACGCAGCAGCGCCAGCTCCCCGGACCGCTGACGGATCGCCTGGGACAGTGTCGAGGCGATCACGAGGAGCGCCACCATCAGCACGGTGCCGCCGATCGAACCGAGCAGGGCCAGCTGGTCGCCGCGTCCGCCGAGCGCGTCCACGTGCTCGGCCTCCCCGCGCTCCGCATCCGTCAGCACCCGCACGACCCGGTCGGACCCGGGGACGCCCGAACGCTCCGGCAGCACCGCGCCGATCGCGTCCCGCAGCGCATCCGGCGAGACGCCCGCCTCCGCGACCACGCCGATGGCGTCGATCCGGCCCGGGTGCCCGGCCAGGGCGGTCAGCCGGGGCTCGGTGAAGAACACGGCCGGGGGAGCGTCGCCGCCGTCCCCGGTGCGGGCGATCCCGCTGACGGTGTACGTCCGGGCGGCTCCGTCGGCCCGCAGCACGACCCGCTTGCCCGGGGCGTGGCCGCCCGCCGCGAGCGCGCCGTCCAGGACGACCTCGGTCGCGTCCCTGGGGGCCCGGCCCTCGGCCAGCTCGTACCGGGTGAGCACGGCGGACGGCCAGGAACGGCCCACCGCGGGCCTCCCGTCGCCCGTGGACACCGGCACGGAATCGTCCGCGACGGCCTTCGCCACACCGTCGGCCCCCGCCACCGCGGCCAGCACCGACCGGTCCAGACGTGCCCGCTCCGGCAGATACGCCGTCGTCGTCCGAGGTTCACTGCCCCAGGGCTTCGCGGTGTACGACACCTTCTGGTCCGCCGCCACCACCGCGTCCGCGCCCGCGTACCGCTGCACCGGCGGCACGGCCACCAGCAGCGAGCCGACGACGAACGCGAACGCGCCGACCAGCGCGGCGGCGGCCCCCGTCGCCACGATCACCGCCGCCCAGGCCCGCCGGTGCGTGGCCAGCGACCGCCGGGCCAGGAACGCCGACGCCCGCCGCGACCCCTGCCGCACCCCCAGCGGCTCCCGCGCCGCCGTGCTCGTACGTCCGGCCCGTGCTCCCGACGGCTCCCGGGCCGCCGCGCCCGTACGCCCGTCCGGTACTTCCGACGACTCCTGGGCCACCGGGCCCGTACGCCTTCTCATCGCAGCCGACCGCCGTCCATCGTCAGCACGGTGTCCGCCCAGCTCGCCGCCACCGGGTCATGGGTGACCATCACGACCGTGCGGCCCTCGATCCGTACGGCGTCCCGCAGCAGCGCCAGCACCAGCGTCGCTGACTCCGGGTCGAGGGAGGCGGTCGGCTCGTCCGCGAAGATCACCTCGGGCTCCGTCACCAGCGCCCGCGCCACCGCGACCCGCTGCTGCTGGCCGCCCGACAGCGTCGACGGCCCGTCGCCGCCACGCCCCGCGAGACCCACCCGGGCCAGCAACTCCCGCCCCCGCGCCAGCACATCGAGGCCGCCCGGGTCCGCGCCGCCCAGCACCAGCGGCAGCACCACGTTCTCCTCGATGGACAGCGACGGCACCAGGTTGAGCGCGTGCGACTGGAAGACGAACCCGATCCGGTCCCGGCGCAGCCGGGTCAGCGCGGCCTCCGAGAGCGACCCGAGATCCGTGCCGGCGATCCTGACCGTGCCCGAGGTCGGCCGGTCCAGGCCCGCCGCGACCTGGAGGAAGGTGCTCTTGCCCGAGCCCGAAGGGCCGACCACCGCGGTGAAACTGCCGGCCGGGACCGCGCAGCTGACCCCGTCGAGCGCCGTCGCCCTCCGACTGCTCCCGCGCCGCCCGTAGCTCCGGCTCACCCCCTCCAGACCGAGCGCGGCCGCCTGCTCCACCATCGTCGTACCCACTGTTCGCCTCCACCGTCCCCGTACTGTTTGACCTGCTAGAACGCTATGAGCCGGGAGGCGTCCGGGCGAGGGTGCGCACTACCGGACCGGGGGTGCAGCCAGCTCCACCCCCGGCCGGGGGACCGCCCCCCTCCGGCGGCGGATCCGCCCCCGTACCGTGGGCTGCCATGAGCAGCTCACCGCCCGGTCCCCTCACGGTCGCCGTCCGGCGTTCCTGTGACGCCTCGCGCTACCTCCTCATCGGCATCGGGGTCGCGATGCTGACCTACGTCGGCGCGTTCCTGGTGGTGGCCGCCCTCCTGTTCGCCGTCGCGATCATCGGGCTGCCCGCGCTGCCGGAGGCCGCCACGCTGCTGCGCCGGGCCGCGTCGGCGGAGAGCCGCAGGGCGGCGGCCCGGCTCGGGCCGGGACACCGCCCCGCCTCCTATCCGCCGCTGGGCGGCGGCGAGCTGCCCGAACGGGTCCGGCGGACGCTCACCGACCGGACCACCTGGCGGCTCGCGCTCTGGCTGCCCGTCCAGACGCTCTTCGGCATGGGACTCGGCTACCTCACGATGATCCTGTGGCCCGTAGCCCTGCTGGTGGACGGCGTCGCGCTGTCCGTCGTGGGGCTGGTGGACCGGCGGCGGGCCGACGAGTACGGCATCGAGCCGCCTGACCGGCCGGGCTGGGCCCTGCGCTGGCACCCGGTGCTGGCCGACCTCTCGGCCGGCTGGACCATGGCCCTGCTCGCCCCGCCGCCCGCTGCCGAACTCACCGAGCGGATCGCCCACCTCACCGAGAGCCGGGCCGGCGCGGTCGCCGCTCACGGGGCCGAACTGCGCCGCATCGAGCGGGATCTGCACGACGGCGCCCAGGCCAGGATCGTCGCCCTGTCGATGCGGATCGGGCTCGCCAAACAGCTTCTCGACCGCGATCCGGCCGCCGCGCGGGCGCGCCTGGACGAGGCCCAGGACGGCGCGGAAGCCGCGCTCGCCGAGCTGCGGCACGTGGTGCGCGGCATCCACCCGCCGGTCCTCACCGACCGTGGACTGGCCGGTGCGGTACGGGCGTTGGCCGCCGACGTCGCCGTACCCGTCACGGCGGACCTGGACGGGGTGGAGGACGGGCGGCGGCTGCCCGCCGCGATCGAGGCCGCCGCCTACTTCGTGGTCGCCGAGGCGCTCACCAACATCAGCAAGCACAGCGGCGCCACCGCCGCCCGGGTCCGCATCGACCGGCCCCCCGGTCTTCTGCGGGTGGCCATCGGCGACGATGGTCGCGGCGGCGCGGACGAACGCGCCGGCAGCGGGCTGGTGGGCATCCGGCGGCGGGTCGCCGCGCTGGACGGCGCCACCCGCGTCAGCAGCCCTGCCGGGGGGCCGACGGACATCGAAGTGGAGCTGCCGTGCGGATCGTGATCGCCGAGGACAACGCCCTCCTGCGCGAGGGCCTGGTCCTCCTGCTCACCAGCTCCGGACACGAGGTGGTGGCCGACGCGGCGGCCGGCCCGGAGATCCTGCCCGCCCTGCTCGAACACCGCCCGGACGTCGCCGTGCTGGACGTACGGCTGCCGCCGACCTTCCGCGACGAGGGGCTGCGGGCCGCGATCGCCGCCCGCGCCGAACTGCCCGGCCTGCCGATCCTGGTCCTGTCGCAGTACGTCGAGGAGACGTACGCCGCCGAGCTGCTCGCCCAAGGCGCCCGGGGCATCGGCTACCTGCTCAAGGACCGGGTGGGCCGGGTCGAGCAGTTCCTGGAGGCCCTGGACCGCGTGGCGGCGGGCGGCACCGCCCTCGACCCGGAGGTCGTCACCCAGCTCCTCACCCGCAAGTCCTCGGCGGGCCCGCTCCAGAGCCTCACCGCCCGCGAGCGCGAGGTCCTGGAACACATGGCGCAGGGCAAGGCGAACGCCACCATCGCCGCCGAACTCACCGTCTCCGAACGGGCGGTGAGCAAGCACATCGGATCGATCTTCGCCAAGCTCGGCCTGGAACCGGACGACGGCACCGTCCACCGCCGCGTCCTCGCGGTACTGGCCTACCTGGAGGGCCGGGACGGGTTCACCCCGTGAGGGGCCGGTGGCGGGGCCGTACCGGGGGCGGTGCGGGTCAGGCGGCCGGCTGGAGCAGGTCCCAGCGGTTGCCGTAGAGGTCCTCGAAGACCGCGACGGAGCCGTACGTCTCGTGCCGGGGCTCTTCCAGGAACCGCACCCCGGCCGCCGACATCCGGGCGTGGTCGGCCGCGAAGTCCTCGGTGTGCAGGAAGAAGCCGACCCGGCCGCCCGTCTGCGCCCCCACCGCCCTGCCCTGCACCTCGTCCTTCGCGCGGGCCAGCAGCAGCCCCGTGCCGGGCGCGGCTCCGCGCGGGCGCACCACCACCCAGCGGGTGCCGTCGCCGTCGCCCCGGTCGGTGTCCTCCACCACCTCGAAGCCGAGCGCGTCGCGGTAGAACGCGAGAGCCTCGTCGTAGTCGCGGACGACCAGGGTGACCAGGGCGATACAGGACATGGCGGGGAGCCTTCCATCGATGCGGTTATCGACTCGCTGACCGTGTTCCTCGCCGGGATCTCAACGCCCGCATACACGATGGTCATCACGAGCCTCTGCCACGCAGCGCACCGACGGGGCTTGAGGGGCGCCGCGATCTTCTGCGCGGTGTGGCCAGGGCGGGGCCCGGATGTGTCCGGTCCCCGCGTCGTGTCATGAGTTGTCGATCAGTTTCTGTATCTCGGGCGGGATCGTCGAGCCGGAGTAGGAGACGACGAGCACGGCGTCCTCTGGTGAACTGCCCACGGCGATGGCCGTCTCAGGGGGCAGGCCCTTCACTCCGTAGGCGGTTTCCTTGGTTTCCTTCTCTTTGGTCTCCTCATCGCCGCCGGTGTCGTCGCAGGGCGGCTGGGTGGCGGTGCCCAGCTTGTCGGTGACCGTGAAGTCCACGTTCGCGACGTCCCGGTAGGTCCGGTTCTGGTAGGTGAACTCGAACGCGCAGGACGCCTCGCCTTCGCCGCCGCTGCTGTCGGCGGAGCACCCAATGACGGTCATCACCATGGCTGCCGCCAGTAGTGCGCCCGCAGATCGTTTGGACCAGCTCATGGGCGTGCTCCTTCAGTAGATGCTGCGAAGGGCGAGGATGTCGCCCTTGCCGAGGGTCCTTGCCTTCGTGGTGCAGGTGAACGAGTTTTTGTACATGGTGAGGTTCTGGTGTCCTGAACCGACGTGTCCCAGGCCGAAGACATGGCCGGCTTCATGGGTCCCCACGGAGCGGACGTCGTACTTGGTGGAACAGGAGCTGGTCGGCTTGTTGGTGAAGTTGTGGTCGGCTGTGTTGTACCGGACATCAGCTTCGAGTAGGTCGTTCTTGATGCCGGGCATGGGGAATGTCCATGAGCAGGAGATGGCGATAGTTCCTGACTTTAGGTTTCCCGCATCCCACGTGCTCACCCCGTCTGGAGCTCCGCGAGCACGCTGAGCATTCCGAACATGGCCCGGCCTTCCATGGTGGAGGTGTCGATGCCCTGCTCGATGACGTGCAGCCCGATCCCACGCTCGCGCAGCTCGGCGCCGAGGGTCACCAGGTGCAGCACGGAGCGGGTGAGCCGGTCGAGCCGGGTGACCTTCAACGTGTCATCGGGGCCCCGAGTGCCCGCCCGATCAAGCTGAACGACTGCCCTTCGCGCCAGCGTCTCCAGATCTCGTCCTGCTGAGCTGGCGAAAACCCGTAGTCACGCACCTGTGCCTCCACGATCACGTGATCATCTGCGAGTGGTGCGTTGATCACTTGAGGGTGCCGTCGTTTGCCGACACTTCGCCCGGGAGAGGCCCGCGAGCGGCGTGGCACGGATGCTGCCTCCTCCGCGCCGCTCGTCGACCCCTGGGCCGTCTCTGCCCTCTCTGTCGTAGCTACGCCTATCGAGCGGCAGCCGGCACTTCGGGGCGAGGGTCGATCGGCGTGAGCACGCCGAGGCGGTCCTCGATCTCCTGGGCAGCGGCCAGACACAGGTCTTCCCGGAACGCGCGCCCGATGATCTGCACGCCGGTCGGCAGGCCGTCGCTGACTCCGGTCGGCACGGCGACCGCGGGAACGCCCACAAAGCTGGTCACCGTGCACAGACGCATGCCCTCGGCTACTCGTTCCCGTCCCGCTTCGTCGCGTGACTCCAGTCCCGGCTCGACGGGTGGCTCGGTGAACACCGGTCCGAGCAGTAGCGGGTACTCGTCGAGGAACTCCGCCCAGGAGCGGCGGATGCCGAGCCAGGTCCCCATCAGCTTCGTGAGCTCTGCGGCGTTCGCAGGAGGAGTCTTCTCCATGGCGATCTGGATGTAGCGGTCTCCGCCTTCGCCGAGCAGTTTCCGCACCGCCGGCCAGGTCGGCGCGAATTCGGTCACGGTGATCCGGCCGTATGCCTCGAGTGCCTCGTCCAACCGCGGAACATCCGCCATCTCCCGCACGTCGTACCCGGCGTCGCGCAACGCGTCGGCCGCGGCCGTGACAGCCGCGCGGACCGTGGGATGAACGCCGTGGCCTCCGGGGTCGGCCACGACCGCGACCTTGACCGGTCCGGGCAGCGGTTCGCCGTAGAGGGGCACGGGCACGGCCCGCGGGTCCCGCGGGTCGGTCCCGGCCAGCGCCTCGTACGCCAGCCGCAGGTCGGCGACCATACGGGCGAGGGGCCCGTCGGTGACCAGCATCTGTGAGGCTGGTCCCGGGTCTTCCGGGCCGAGGACACGGTGGTCGGCAGGGAACCGCCCGGTGGTCGGCTTCAGCCCCGCCACGCCGCAGAACGAGGCCGGGATCCGTACCGATCCGCCGGAATCGTTGCCGAGACCGAGCGCGGCCATGCCGGTGGCGACGGCCACTCCGTCACCGCCGCTGCTGCCGCCCGGGGTCCGGCTCCGGTCCCACGGGTTGACGGTGTCGCCGAACAACTCGCTGCGGGTGTGCATCCCGGCCAGGACCAGGGTGGGCATGTTGCTGTGGCCGATCGGTATGGCTCCCGCCGCGCGGAGCCGGGCCACAGGGGGCGCGTCGGCCGGAGCCACCAGGTCGCGGAAGCGTGCCGTTCCGAGCGTGGTCGGCACCCCTTCGACAGCAGTGGTCTCCTTCACCGTGAACGGCACGCCGGCCAGCGGCCCGAGTACTTCGCCCGCTGCTCGCCGCTGATCCGTGTGCGCCGCCGCCTCGCGGGCTCGCTCAGCCAACAGCTGCGTGACCGCGTTGACCTGTGGGTTGACCTCGGCGATGCGTTCCAGGTGGCTGGCGACCAGTTCGACCGCCGATATCTCTCCGCCTCTGACCGCCTGCGCCTGGTCGGCGGCCGTCATTGCCCACAGGGCGTCCTGCCTGATCATCGTGCTTCCCATCCCCATGCCGAACTGCTTGTGTCGGAACCATAGCCCGGAAGCGATACGCTCGTATCGGAATAAGGAGGCCGACCGCGCATGCCCAAACAGGTGGACTACGAAAGCCGACGCCGCCGGATCGCCGAGGCCGTCTGCCTCCTCGCCGACGAACACGGGCCGGAGGGAGTGAGCATGCGCGACGTCGCCACCCGTGCGCAGGTCTCTCTGGGCGCCGTTCAGCGCTGCTTCCGCAGCAAGGGGGAGATGCTCCTCTTCGCCGTCGACCACGTCGGCGACCGCATCACGGAACGTGTGAGGGCACGTCTGGCCGCAAGCCCGGCCCAGTCGGCCGCCACCGCCCTGGGTCACGCGGCCAACGAGATTGCCCTGCTCCGCGAAGAACACCGCGCCGAAGCACGGATCTGGCTCGCGTTCGTCGCTCAGGCCGCTGTCAGCGAGCCACTGGCCGGCCCGCTGAGAACCAGCTACGCGGCCCTCCAGAACCTCCTCGTCCGCCTCATCACGGAGGCAGCCGAGAGCAGGTCGGCCGACGAAGGCACAATGCCGCCCGACCCGCAGTACGAGGCTTGCACTCTGCTCGCCCTCGCCGATGGCCTCACCACCCATGTACTCATAGGCCACTTGACCGCAGAGGAAGCCGAGGAAGTCCTGCACGCGCATCTGGTCGGCCTCTGGGAACGCCTCGGCACCACCCGCCCCCGAAAGGCCGTCTGACACTCGGGGCGCTCATCGCCTCCCGCGTGCCGTGTCGGCTGCACCGAATTACCAGGGCCGGGGAGCTGTCACGGGAACCAGGTCGAGCCGCTTGTCCATGGCGAGCCGGAACGTCCGTCCCGTACGGGTTGACGTTCGACCAGAACAGCGCGGTCAGGCCGCGCAGGTCTTCGTCTGCACCGGCGACGTGGACGCCGCCCCTGCGACAAGCCGGTAGCTGTACCAGGTCACCCCGTCCCTTCCGAGCACTTCGCCGATACCCGCGCCAGCCGTACACCAGCGCCCCTACCGTCCAGCCCGAAGGTCGATCACGGAACTTGTGGAAGGGACCGAGCTGTGGGGCGGGATTTGGGTCTGGACGGGGTGGTGGACCACTTCACCCTGTCCGGCGACGAGGCGGGCTGGTTACGGAACAAGAGTGGCGCCACGAGGCTGGGCTTCGCCGTCCAGCTGAAGTTTCTGACGCCTCGCGCGCGAAGACTGCCCCCGCCGGCTGGACGCGCTGGTCTTCACGGATCCGACCGGCGACAGCGAGCAGGATGACGACACCGCGTCCGTGGACGGCGACGGTCGGACGAAGAGCTGGAGTCGAAGCTCTCCGACATCAAGTCCCATCCGGGCAACGTCAGCCTCAACTCACTGCTGGACGAGATCTCCAAACTCAAGCAGGTCCGCGCCGTCAGTATCCCGGCCAAGGCGTTCACCGGCATCGGCGTCCAGGTCATCAACGCCTGGCGGGCCAGAGCCTCAGCCGCCGCCCCGAGCCACCTGCGCCGCTTCTCCCCCGAGGTGCGGCACGTCCTGCTCGCCGCACTGCTGTTCCAGCGTCAGCGGGAGATCACCGACACCCTCGTGGAGCTGCTGAACTCCACCGTGCACCGCATCAACGCGCGGGCGGAGAAGAAGGTGACCGAGGCGTTCGTCGCCGAGTTCACCAAGGTCCGCGGCAAGTCCGGACTCCTCGGAAAGATCGCCGCCGCCTCGCTCGGCGCCCCCGACGGCTCGGTCCGCCGGGCGAGGTACGGCTGAATATGGCCGCCGTCTTCAGCTCGCCCAGCCCGTCCCGCAGGAGCCAGACCCCGAGCCGACCGCCGCATAGTCCGACCCCAGAACTTCAGAGGACCCCGGCCACGGCCGGGGTCCTCTGAGGTGCGCGCCTTCGATTCAAAAACTACTGGCGGGTTACTTGTCACCTGGTTCGGCACTCGTTAACGGCACGCCACCCTGCGGCCCACCGCTCGGCTGGCCGAGTTCGCGGCACCGGTGACCTGTCCGGGCAGCGCTGCTGCTGCGGTGGTAGCGGCCCGGTAGGCCAGCGGGCCGTATACGGGCAGTCCGACGGTCGACTTGAGCCCGATGGCACCGGCCTTCACCGTGGCTTTGGCCCCGACGTCGACGGCCCGGCCGGTCAGGGCCGCCAGTTTGGTGACGGCGTGGCTTCCGGCTTTCAACGCGTGGCCGCCCAGCCGGGTGGCCTACGTAACGCTAACGCCGTCCCGCTCACGCCGGGGCCCCCGCCGGCGCACAATGCCCCGCATGGACATCCTGGACGGCACGACCACCGGCGGCCGGGCCGCGCTGACGGACCGGGCCCGCGCCCTCGTCGAGACCGGAGGACGACGTGTCCTGGGGATCGCGGGCCCGCCCGGAGTCGGGAAGTCCACCCTGGCGGAACGGCTCGTCGCGGCGCTGGACGGACGTGCCGCCCTCGTCCCGATGGACGGCTTCCACCTCGCCGCCGCCGAGCTGGAGCGCCTCGGCCGCGCCGACCGCAAGGGCGCCCCCGACACCTTCGACGCGGCCGGGTACGCGGCCCTGCTGCGACGGCTGCGCGCACCGGACCCGCTGCACGCGGTCTACGCCCCGGCCTTCGACCGGTCCCTGGAGGAGCCGGTCGCGGGTGCGCTGCCCGTACCGCCGGACGTCCCGCTCGTCGTCACCGAGGGGAACTACCTGCTGCTCGACGACGGCCCCTGGGCCCCGGTGCGCGCTCTGCTGGACGAGGTGTGGTTCCTGGAACTCGACCCGGAGGTGCGGGTGCGCCGGCTCGTCGACCGCCATGTCCGCCACGGACGGCCCCGGCGTGGCGCGGAGGAGTGGGTGGCCCGGTCCGACGAGGCGAACGCCCGGCTGGTGGAGCGGGGCCGGGACCGGGCGGACCTGATCGTGCGCGTCTGACCGGCCGGTCGTTTCCGACGGCGCCCGCTGGGCGTTTCCGACGATGCCCGCTGGTCGTTCCCGACGGTCCGCCGGGCCCCGCCGACGACCCGCCGGACGTCGCCGAGGCCCGACACACTCCCGCAAGCCGGTCGCGCACGCCCCGCCGGGCGGGCAGGATGCTGTGTGCCGTGTCGCACCGCCAGGAGGCCCTGATGTCCAGCCCGAGCCCGTCCGCCCACCAGCCCGCCCCGCCGTCCTTCACCGCCGACGACTACCGGGCCCGGATGGCGCGCGCCGCCGAGTCCGCCGCCGAGGCCGGGCTCGCCGGAGTGATCGTCGCGCCGGGCCCCGACCTCGTCCACCTCACCGGCTACCGCCCCGTGAGCACCGAACGCCTCACGCTCCTCGTGCTGCGGGCCGGCCAGGACCCGGTCCTGGTGGTCCCGACCCTGGAGGCCCCCGACGCGGCCGCAGCCACCGGGGCGCCCGCCCTCACCCTGCGGGACTGGACCGACGGCAAGGACCCGTACGCGGTGACCGCCCCGCTGCTGGACGCCGACGGCCGCTTCGGCGTCAGCGACAACGCCTGGGCGATGCATCTGCTCGGCCTCCAGCGGGAGCTCCCCGGCACCTCCTACACCGCGCTCACCGAAGCGCTCCCGATGCTCCGCGCGGTGAAGGACGCCGCCGAGCTGGAACGGCTCACCGCCGCCGGGGCCGCCGCGGACGCCACGTACGAGGAGATCCTCAAGGTGCGCTTCTCCGGCCGCCGCGAGGTCGACGTGGCCACCGATCTGGCCGCCCTCCTCCGCGAGTTCGGACACTCCCAGGTCGACTTCACCGTCGTCGGCTCCGGCCCGAACGGGGCCAACCCGCACCACGAGGCCGGGCCACGCACCATCGAGCGCGGCGACATGGTCGTCCTCGACTTCGGCGGCCTCAAGCACGGCTACGGCTCCGACACCTCCCGTACGGTCCACGTCGGCGAGCCCACCGCCGAGGAGCAGCGCGTCCACGACATCGTCCGCGAGGCCCAGCAGGCGGGCTGCGCCGCCGTCCGGCCCGGCGTCGCCTGCCAGGAGATCGACCGGGCCGCCCGCGCGGTGATCACCGAATTCGGCTACGGCGAACGATTCATCCACCGCACCGGCCACGGCATCGGCGTCACCACCCACGAGCCGCCCTACATGATCGAGGGCGAGGAGCAGCCGCTGGTGCCCGGCATGTGCTTCTCCGTGGAGCCGGGCATCTACCTCCCGGGCCGCTTCGGCGTCCGGATCGAGGACATCGTGGCCGTCACCGAGGACGGCGGGCGGCGGCTCAACACCACCGCCCGCGAATTGGCCGTCGTGGAGTAAGGGCTGCCCCGGGGCAGCCCTTGGACGGCCCGGGCCTCCCCGGCCCAGTCGTCGAGGCCCGGGGCCTCCCCGGCTCAGTCGTCGAGGCCCCGGGTCTCCCGGGCTCCCCGGCTCAGTCGTCGCGCGGCTCCCGGTCACGGAAGCGGTGCAGGACGTCGTACGGGTAGGGCAGCGGCCGGGCGCTCGCCGCGTCCAGCCGCTCGGCCTGCTCCGGCGTCAGCTCCCAGCCCGCCGCGCCGAGACTGTCGGCCAGCTGCTCCGGCGTCCGGGCCCCGACGATCGGTGCGGTGACGCCGGGCCTGCCGAGCAGCCAGCGCAGCGCGGTCTGCGCGGGGGTGCGGCCCGCCTCCCCGGCCACCGCGACGACCGCCTCCACGACCCGCCAGGTCTCCTCGCTGTCCCGCTCCCGCCAGGCCTCCCGGCCCAGCTCCTCCTGGTAGCGGGCCTCGCGGGTGCCCGGTGCGGCGGCGGTCATGCCGCGCCGGTGCTCGCCGGTCAGCCAGCCGCCCTGGAGCGGGCTCCACGGGATGATGCCGACGCCCTCCGCCGCGCTGACGGGGACCAGCTCCCACTGGGGACCAGCTCCCACTCGATCTCGCGCGCCAGCAGGTTGTAGAGCGGCTGGAGGGACACGTACCGCTCCCAGCCGTTCCGGTCCGCGAGGTCCTGGGAGCGCTGGAGCTGGGAGGCGGAGACGTTGCTCGCGCCGAGGTAGCGGACCTTGCCCGCCTTCACCAGCGTGTTCGGTATCGCTCAGTCGTCGGCCAGGACCACGCACGACTCCGGCGGCAGACGCAGGACCCCGTCCGCCCCCGGGACCTCCACCGGCTCCCACGCCGCCAACACCCTTCCGTCGGCCCGCCGGTGACGGCCGGAGCCCAGCGGGATCGCGGCCGGCTCGGCCGCGAGGTTCACCGCGATTCGCAGGTCGCCCCTGCGGTACGCCAGCCAGCGCGCGTCCTCGTCGAACGCCGTCTTCACCGAGGCCAGGTCGGGATCGTGCAGATCCGGCAACGTACGCCGCAGCGCGATCAGTTCGCGGTACCAGGCGAGCAGCCGCGCGTGCGGTTCGCGCTCCGGCTCCGACCAGTCGAGGCAGGACCGGTCCCGGGTCGCCGGGTCCTGGGGGTCGGGGATCTCCTCCTGAGCCCAGCCGTGCGCGCCGAACTCCCGCCGCCTGCCGTCGCGTACGGCCTCGGCCAGCTCCGGATCCGTGTGGTCGGTGAAGAACTGCCAGGGGGTCCGCGCCCCCCACTCCTCGCCCATGAACAGCATCGGCGTGAACGGGCCCGTCAGCACCAGGGCCGCCGCGCAGGCCTGGAGCCCGGAGGTCAGGGAGGTGGCCAGCCGCTCGCCGAGCGCCCGGTTGCCGATCTGGTCGTGCGTCTGCGCGTAGGCCACGAAGCGGTGGGCCGGGGTGCGCGTCACGTCGACCGGGCGGCCGTGGGTGCGGCCCCGGAAGGAGGAGAAGGTCCCGTTGTGGAAGAACCCGGACGTCACCGTCTTGGCGAGGGCGGCGAGCGGAGCGCGGGCGAAGTCGGCGTAGTAGCCCTGGGACTCGCCGGTGAGCGCGGTGTGCAGGGCGTGGTGGAAGTCGTCGTTCCACTGGGCGTGCAGCCCGAGGCCGCCCGCCGGACGCGGGGTCGTGGTACGCGGGTCGCAGAGGTCGGACTCGGCGATCAGCGCGAGCGGCCTGCCCACCTCGACCGCCAGCGCGTCGACCGCCGCCGACAGCTCCTCCAGGAAGGTGAGCGCCCGGGTGTCGGCCAGCGCGTGCACCGCGTCGAGCCGCAGCCCGTCGAGCCGGTAGTCACGCAGCCAGGCCAGGGCGCTGCCCAGCAGGTACGCCCGCACCTCGTCGGAGCCCGGCGCGTCCAGATTGACCGCCGCGCCCCACGGGGTGTGGTGGGTGTCGGTGAAGTACGGGCCGAAGGCGGGCAGGTGGTTCCCGGACGGGCCCAGGTGGTTGTGGACGACGTCCAGGACCACCCCGAGCCCCAGCCCGTGCGCCGTGTCGACCAAGCGCTTCAGCCCCTCGGGTCCGCCGTACGGCTCGTGCACCGCCCACAGCGAGACGCCCTCGTACCCCCAGCCGTTGACGCCCGGGAACGGGCAGACGGGCATCAGCGACACATGGGTGACGCCCAGCTCGGCCAGATGGCCCAGCCGCGCCGCCGCCGCGTCGAAGGTGCCCTCGGGGGTGTACGTCCCCACGTGCAGCTCGTACAACACCGCCCGGTTCAGCCGACGGCCCGCCCACGCCCCGCGCCAGGCGTACGCCTCCTGGTCGACGACCGCGCTCGGGCCGTCGGGCCCGTCCGGCTGACGCCGCGAACGGGGGTCCGGCAGCAGGGGGCCCTCGTCCAGCCGGAACCCGTACCGGACCCCGTCCGAGGCCTCCGCCTCGGCCGTCCACCACCCCTCGCGCCCCGCGTCACGCTCCATCGGGCACCGGACGTCCGCCGCCTCCAGCACGACCGAGTCCGCCTCGGGGGCCCACACCTCGAACTGCATCCACCACTCCTCGTCCCTGGGCGGGGCGCGCGGCCGCCCGTAGGCGGGCTCCACGATCCACGCGACAGGCTCTGTTGCCGCCCGCCACCGGCGATTAAGGTCTGGTCCTGATCATTGCCCGGCGAGGCGCCCGCTCATACGGATTCCGCTCACACGTACTGGTTCTGCTGACACGTACTGGTTTTAGCTCCTACGTATGGCTGCTGGAGGCCGCGATGACCCTGCCGATGTTCCCTCCCGGCTTCCTCTGGGGAGCCTCCGCCTCCGCCTTCCAGACCGAGGGGGCGGTGGACGCGGACGGCAAGGGCCCCTCCGGCTGGGACGCCTTCGCCGCGCAGCCCGGCCGGATCAAGGACGGCACCGACACCACCCGGGGCACCGGATTCCACGCCCGCTACCGCGAGGACGTCGCCCTGCTGGCCGGACTCGGCGCCGACGCCTTCCGGTTCTCCGTCAGCTGGCCCCGCGTGGTGCCAGGCGGCAGCGGAGCCGTCAACGCCGACGGGCTCGACTTCTACGACCGGCTCGTCGACGAGCTCTGCGCCCACGGCATCGCCCCCGCCCCGACCCTCTACCACTGGGACACCCCGCTCCCGCTGGAGGAGGCGGGCGGCTGGCTCGACCGGGACACCGCCTACCGCTTCGCCGAGTACGCGGGCATCGTCGCCGAACGCCTCGCCGACCGCGTCCCCATGTGGATCACGGTCAACGAGCCCGCCGAGGTCACGCTGCTCGGCTACGCGCTGGGCGAGCACGCCCCCGGCCGCACCCTGCTCCTCGACGCCCTGCCCGCCGCCCACCACCAGCTCCTCGCCCACGGCCTCGCCGTCCGCGCCCTGCGCGCTGCGGGCGCGGACAATATAGGCGCCGCGCTCTCGCACGCCCCGGTCTGGACGGCGGGTGACACCGACGAGGACCGCCTCGGAGCGGAGCTGTACGACACGCTCACCAACTGGCTCTTCGCCGACCCGGTCCTCACCGGCCGCTACCCGGACGAGAACCTCGCCGCCCTGATGCCGGGCCCGGTCGCCGACGACCTCAAGGTCATCTCCACCCCGCTCGACTGGTACGGCGTGAACTACTACAACCCCACCCTCGTCGGAGCACCCAGGCCGGAAGCGCTCGACACCTTCTCCGGCTTCACGATGCCCGCCGAACTCCCCTTCGGCATACGGGAGATCGAAGGGTACGAGAAGACCGGCTTCGGCTGGCCCGTCGTCCCGGAGGGGCTGACCGAGATCGTCACCGCGCTCCACACCCGCTACGGCGACCGCCTCCCGCCGCTGTACATCACCGAGAACGGCTGCGCCCTGGAGGAGCCCCACGCGGACGACCGCCGCATCGCCTACCTGGAGAGCCACCTGCGAGCCCTGCGCGCGGCGATGGACGCCGGGGTGGACGTGCGCGGCTACTTCACCTGGTCGCTCACCGACAACGTCGAGTGGACGGAGGGCGCCTCGCAGCGGTTCGGCCTGGTCCACATCGACTACGAGACCCTGACCCGTACGCCCAAGCGGTCCTACGCCTGGTACCGCGACCTGATCCGCGCGCAGAAGGCACAGAAGGCACAGAAGGCACAAGGGGCACAGGGGGCACAGGGGGCACAGGGGGCACAGAAGCGGAATCCGGCGGTCGAGGGGGCTTACGCAGCTCCCCCCGAATGATCAATACTCCCGCCATGGTCGCTTCATGGTGGTCCCGGGCCCAACTGGGGATCTTCGTCCACTGGACACCCGCATCCGTTCCCGGCTGGGCCCCGCCCTATGTCCCCGCCGCCGAACTCCCGGCGGCGGGCCGGCGTGCCCCGCTGGGCTGGACCTCGTACGCGGAGTGGTACGAGAACGCGCTCCGCTTCCCCGGCTCCCCGGTCGCCGCCCACCACCGCGCCACCTACGGGAAGCGCCCCTACACGGAGTTCGGCCGCGACTTCGAGGACGGGCTCGCCGGCTGGGACCCGGCCGCCTGGGCCCGCGCGTTCCGCGAGGCGGGGGCCGGCTACGCGGTCCTGGTCACCAAGCACCACGACGGTTTCTGCCTCTGGCCCTCGGAGACGGAGAACCCGCACCGCTCCGGCTGGCACACCACCCGGGACGTGGTGGGCGAGTTCGCCGAAGCCGTACGGGCCGAGGGCCTGCGCTTCGGGGTCTACTACTCCGGCGGGCTCGACTGGACCTTCGACGACCGGCCCATCGGCACCGCCGCCGACATGTTCTCCGCCGTCCCGCGCGGGAGCTACCCCGCCTACGCCGACGCCCAGCTGCGGGAGCTGATCCGCCGCTACCGGCCCGACATCCTCTGGAACGACATCGCCTGGCCCGCCTCCGCCGGCGAGATCCGCTCCCTGGTCGATTTCTACCGCTTCACCGTCCCGCACGGCGTCGTCAACGACCGGCTGCTGCCCTACGCACCGCACTGGCGGGGCCTGAACCTGCCCGGCGCGAAGGCGCTGTACAACTGGTGGGACCGCCGGACGGTGGCGCAGGGCGAGGGCTTCGTCCCGCGCACACCGCCCGTCTTCGACTTCCGCACCCCGGAGTACGCCCGCTACGAGGGCTCCGACCCGTACGAGATCACCCGGGGCGTCGACCGCAGCTTCGGCTACAACCGGGCCTCGGGGGCCGACGCCTTCATCGGCCGCGAAGCCCTCACCTCACTGGTCCGCGACACGGCGGCCGACGGCGGAAACGTCCTGCTCAACGTGGGGCCGCGCGGCGAGGACGCGACGATCCCCGCCGAGCAGCGCCTCCGGCTGGAGTGGCTGGCCGAGGAGGCCGGGGCCCTCACGCCAGATGGACCCATTCCTGGGTGACCGGGTACCCGGCGCGGGCGAACGCGGCGGCCATCGGCACGTTCCCCTGGTCCGTCGCGCCGGCGACGAACTCGGCTCCCTGCTCGACCAGGAAGCGCGTGCACTCCACCAGCAGGTCGTAGCCGTAGCCGTGCCCGCGCGCCTCGGGGACGACCCCGATGAAGCCGACGCACGGCCCCGACGGGTTGTGCGCGGGCACCTGGATGCCCGCCACCTCGCCGTCCGGCGTGCAGGCCAGCCGCAACCACTCCCTCGGCGATGGGCACCAGTGGAAGAAGTCCAACTCCTCCTGGGCCGCCGCCTCCAGACCTCCTGGGCCCTCGATGGCCTTGCGGGCGTGGGCGTCCAGCGTGGCCGAGTGGACCCGGCGCAGCACATCGAGGACGACCGCGTCGTCCGGCTCGGGGCGGAAGGTGAGCCGCCCTGTCCGCTCCGGCAGCGGGCAGTCGGGGGTCCACCGATAGCGGTAGCGCTCGACCAGCGGCTTCATGCCGGCCGCCGTCGCGGCGGCGACCCGCGCCTCGACGGCGGCCCGCACCGCCGGGTCGTCCCGCCACCCGGCGGGTGCGATGACCTCGTACTCCTTGTCGAACGGGGCGCGGCGCAAAAGTTCGGCGCCCGCCTCCGCCTCCCCGTCCGCGAAGTCGAACCAGTTGAGCACGACGGGCTCGGTGTCGTCGGGCCCGCCCCACCAGGCGGCCCTGGCGATCACGGTGTCGTCGCGCAGGGCGACCCAGGACCAGTCGGGGCGGTACTCGCCGCCGTCGGCCGTCGAGGTGTACGCGTGGCCGAAGGCGGCCCGGCCGACGAAGGGGCTGTCCTCGAACGTGGTGAAGAGTGCGGCGTCGCTCGGGGTGAGCGCGCGGATGACCGGATCGGTCATGGAAATGTCCTCCGGGACGGAATGCCGCGCTCCCGGTCAGACGAGGTCCGACACCGCCCGGCGGACGGGGCGGGAGCGCGAAAGTGACGTACTGCGAATGGTGGTGCGGATGTTCCTGCGCACGTGTCCCGCCTCCTTCCACGACCGGTTCCGATGTCGGTGCCGACCGTAACCGCCCCCGCGCCCGCCGTCCACCGGATTAACGGGCCGGATCAGCGGTGGGGCTCAACGGGGCGCGTCCCAGACCATGTTGAACGCCCGCTCGCAGTCGACGTACCCGAGGCGCTCGAAGGACAGGGGGCACAGCACCTCCTCGTGACGGATGAGCGGCAGACCCCAGCAAGGGGCTCCGCCGGGGCGCGGCGCAGGTCAGCGGCGGAGGAAACACGGCCTCTTCTGGACACCCCGGGCCCCTCGGCCCGACAATCGTCGGTGTGACGTCCTCCTTCGAGTTCCACACGAGTCCCGCGCGGCTTTCGGATGCCCAGCGCGACCGTGTCCTCGGCGTGCTCAGAGACGGTGCGGCACAGGGCAAGCTGTCGCACGACACGTTCATGCGGCGCATGGAGCTCGCCCTGGTGGCCCGGCGCCCGGAGGAGCTGGCGGCCCTCACCTCCGACCTGGAAGCGGGCAGCGGCTGGTCCCAGGGACTGGTCCGCGCGGTGGGCGGGCTATCGGCCTTCCCCGGGCGGCTGCGCCGCGCCTGGCAGACCGAGCGGCTCCCCAAACTGCTGCTCCCTGCCCCCGGCCCGTACCCCCTGCTCATCGGCCGCGACCCGGCCAACGGCCTGCGCCTCAACCACGAGACGGTCTCCCGGCTGCACGCCGAACTCTCCGCGCGGAACGGCCGTTGGGTGCTGCGCGACCTCGGCTCCACCAACGGCACCTGCGTCAACGGCCAGCGGCTCGTCGGCTCCATCCCGGTGCGGGACGGGGACCAGGTGAGCTTCGGCCGGATGAGCTTCCGCCTCACCGCCCCGGCCCCCCGCCCGCCCGAGCTTCCGCCGCCCGC
Source organism: Streptomyces sp. CNB091 (assembly GCF_000377965.1). NCBI lineage: Bacteria > Bacillati > Actinomycetota > Actinomycetes > Kitasatosporales > Streptomycetaceae > Streptomyces > Streptomyces sp. CNB091. Next base: position 99,187 of record NZ_KB898993.1, on the reverse strand, counting down.
GCCTCGGGCGGCGGCCGACCGTCGGCCCGAACTCCCGTCCCACCCGCCCGCGCCCCGGCCGTCCGCCCACCCGCCCGAGCTGCCGCCGCCCCACCCCGGTCACCCGCCCGCCTGACCGCCCGGTCAGTGCTGCTGGTGCAGCCCGCGCCCGGCCAGCGTGAGAAACGCCTCCCCGACCGCCTCCGAGAGCGTCGGATGCGGATGGATGTGGTGGGCGACATCGGCGGGCTCGGCGTCCCAGCCGACCACGAGCTGACTCTCCGCGATCATCTCCGAGACGTGCGGGCCGACCAGATGCACGCCCAGCACCCGGCCCGCCCGCTCCGCCACCACCTTCACCAGACCGCCCCTGCCGTGCACCATGCCCTTGGCGACGGCGGTCAGCGGCAGGGCGTTCACCACCACGTCGTGCCCCGCGTCCCGGGCCTGCGCCTCGGTCAGCCCCACCGCGGCCGTCTGCGGCGAGGAGTACGTGACCCGGGGAACGGTGGCGTAGTCGATCGGGGAGGTACGCAGCCCGGCCAGTGTCTCCGCCACCAACAGCCCCTCGGCGAAAGAGGCGTGGGCCAGTCCGGGCGACGGTGGCGGCAGCAGGTCGCCCACCACGTGGACGCCCGGCACCGCCGTCTCCAGCCGCGACCAGTCGGCGGGCGCCACATGGCCCCGCCCGTCCGTGGCCAGCCCCGCCGCCGCGAGCCCCAGCCCCTCCGTCACCGGCTCCCGGCCCACCGCGACCAGCAGCCGCTCGGCCGCCACCGTGACGCTCTCGCCCCGGGAGGTCCGCACGACGGCCCGCACCCCCTCCTCCACCACCGCCCACTTCAGCAGCCGCGCCCCCGCCTCCACCCGGACGCCCCGCTTCCGCAGCCCCCGCAGCAGGTGCCGCGACACCTCAGCGTCCTCCAGCGGGACCAGCCGGTCCGCGGCCTCCACCAGGGTGACCTCGGCCCCCATCGACCGGTGGAACGAGGCGTACTCCACGCCGATCGCCCCGCCCCCGACCACCAGCACGGACCCGGGCAGCCCCGGCGCGAACAGCGCGTCGTCGCTCGTCACCACCCGCCGCCCGTCCACCGCCGGCCCCGGCAGCATCCGGGGCCGCGACCCGGTCGCCAGCACCACGCCGCGCCGGGCGACGACCTCCCCGAACCCGTCGATCCGGGCCGAGCGCGGGCCCGTCAGCTCGGCGCTGCCACGCACCACCTCGACCCCGGCCCGCGCGAGTTGCGCCTCGACTCCGCGGTGGTTGCGGGCCACGATGTCGTCCCGGGTCGCCACCAGGGCGGGCCAGTCCACCGCGTCGAGCGTCGCCTTCACCCCCCACCGCTCCCGGGCCTCGGCGATGCCGTCGACGAGTTCGGCGGCGTGCAGCATCGCCTTGCTCGGGATGCAGCCGCGGTGCAGACAGGTGCCGCCGACCGCGTCCCGCTCGGCGAGCACGACGCTCAGCCCCAGGGCCGCCGCGCGCAACGCCGTCGAGTAGCCGCCGGTCCCGCCGCCGATGACCAGTACGTCCGGGGTGGTTCCGCTCCTGTGGATCTTCTCCGCGTTCGTCAGCGTCATGGGTCCCACCCTCGCCCCGGCCCCGGTCATGCGTCCAAGGCAGAATGCGTGTGGAGTCGATGCACAACGTTCATGGGACGTGGCGCGTGAAGTCCCAGGAAAGGTGCGGTGAATGAGCCTGCGTCAGATGGAGTACTTCGTCGCGGTGGTCGAGGAGTCCTCCTTCACCCGCGCCGCCGAACGGCTCCACGTCACCCAGCCCGCCCTCTCCCACCAGATCAAGGCGCTGGAGAGGACCGTCGGGGGAGAGCTGCTGGAGCGGCTGCCGCGCGGCGTCCTGCTCACCCAGATGGGCCGGGCCTTCCTGCCGCACGCCGAACGCTCCGTCCGCAGCGCCGCGCAGGCCCGCCGCGCGGCCCGCGCCGCCGCCGGGGCGGAGGGCGGCGAACTGCACATCGCCACCGTGCACTCGGTGGCCGTCGGCATCCTCCCCGACGTCTTCGCCCACTGGCGGCGTGCCCATCCGGGCGTGCGCCTCGTCCTCCACGAGTACGCGACCACCGACGCCCTGGAGGACGAGGTGGAGCGCGGTGTCGCCGACCTGGCCGTCGGACCGCTGCCGGCGCGCTGGACCGGCCCCGTCGTCCCGGTGGGGGAGGAGGAGATCGTCCTCGTCGTCCCGTTCGACGACCCGTTGGCCGGGCGTTCCTCGGTCGCCCTCCACGAGCTCGCCGACCGCCTCTGGGTGCGGTGCGCCATGGAGCCGCTCATCGACGGCCGCCCCTTCCTGGAAGGAGTCTGCGAGGCGGCCGGCTTCGTGCCCCGTACGGCGGTGTGGACCGAGCACACCTCCACAGCCGTCCGGATGGCGGCGGCCGGCGTCGGTGTGTCCACGGCCGCCGCCCACCTCGTCCGGAGCGCGATCGGCGAGGACTGCGCGGTGCTCGGCGTCGACCCGCCCTGGCTGCGACCCATGGGCGTCTTCTCCCGGGTGGCGCTGACCGGGGCGGCGGCGGCCTTCACGGAACTGCTCGGCTCCCTGCCCACCGCCGGGATCCGCCCGCCCGGGGCCGGTCGTCGAACGGCCGCCTGCCGGGCGGCGACGGCAGACTGACGACAGGCCCCAGCCCCGCCACGCTCTCACCCGAACGGCCGCACGCCGACTGCGGTACGCCCCCGGCGGTGGTCGGCTGAGAGGGCGCGCGCCGACCGCCGGCGCACCGACTTACAGGGGGGCGCGGGATGCCGGCCGACCGCCCCGACGCCCTGCCCGCCGCACGCCGCCCGCACCGGCTGGCGGGCGGCCAGCCGGGCTTGCTGGCGCCCGGGGCCACCACGGACCCGTACCGGCTGCGCCTCTACCGCCTGCTGCGCACCCACTACCCCCTCGGCTACGACCCGGGCCTCGGCGCCTGGCTGCTGAGCCGGTACGCGGATGTGGCCCTGGCCCTCACCGACCCCCGGTTCACCGGCTACCCGCACGACGGGGCCCCGCGCGGGCGGGCCCCCGTCCCGCTCGGCCTCTGCCGGGGCAGCCTGGTCTGCGTCCCGTCGGCCGTGCCCCACCGCACCGCCGAGCCCGCCGTCGAGCGGACCGCGTACGTCCTGGCCCGCCGGATCGCCGGGCGCGACCGGGCGGACCTGGTCGCCGACTTCTGCCGCTGGCTGCCCGCCGGCGCCGCCGCCGCGGCGGCCGGGCGCTCCTACCCGGACCTGAGCACCCTGCCCCGGGGCGCCGCCCACCGGCGGACCGGCGGCGGACCCGATGACTGCGCCGGGTCCACCGCCCTCCGCGAGCACGCCCTCGCCTCGTTCCTCGCCAACATGCTCGACCATCCCGGCCTGCTGGCCGCCGCGACGGCAGGCGAAGGGGCCGCCACGCTGCTCGGGCGGGCCTGGGCCGAGACGCTCCGCCGCGACCCACCCGTCCAGATCGTGCTGCGCCGCACCCGTACCGAGGTGGCCGTCAGCGGCGGCACGCTCCCCGCCGACGCACCCGTCGCCTGCCTCATCGGCGCGGCGGGCCGCGACCCCGCCCGGTTCGGCGCGCCCGACCGCTTCGACCCGCTGCGCGCCGACGCCGACCCGCTGCTCATCGGCCCGGCCGGCTGCCCCGCGGCGCTCCTGGGCCGGCTGGAGGCCGAACACGGATTGCGCGCCCTGCTGACGGCGATGCCCGGCATCCGCTGGGCCGACGGCTTCCGCCCGCGGGCGGGCGGCCTGCTCACCCGTGGCCCGCGCACCCTGCTCGTACGCCCGTTCTGACCGCCACGGCCCCCGCCCGTCAGTCCCGCACCCGCCGCAGCAGCGCGACCGGCCGCTCGGCGAACAGCTCGGCCGCCGCCACCGCGCCGCCCGTGAACTCCCGGCCCGGCGAGGTCGACAGCAGGTCCCGCCAGGGGCCCCCGTCCGGCAGTTCCAGTACCGTGTCCCGCCAGCCCCCGTCCTCCGCCAGCCGCAGAGACAGCCGGGTCACCGCCGTGACCACCTCGCCCGACCGACAGAAGGACACCAGGTGCGGGGCGGCCGGGCCCCGGGCCGTCAGCGGCGCGTACGTCCCCGACTCCCCGAACACCTCCGGCAGCTCCCGCCGCAGCCCCAGCGCGACCGCCGTCAGCGCCTGCTTCTCGCCCCCGGTCTCCGGCCGCCGGAACGGCCGCCGGTTGTCCGGGTCGACCAGGGCCAGGTACTCGCACTCCGTGCCCTGGTAGAGATCCGGCACCCCCGGCATCGTCAGCTGCACCAGCGCCGCCCCCAGCACCTGGGCCCGCACCTGCGGGGCGAGCGCGTCGGCGAACTCCGCGACCCGGGTCCGGGCCGCGCCCGCCCCGGCGCCCGGACCGGCGGCGACGAAGTCCGTCACCGCCCGCTCGTACACCGGGTCCGGCTCCGTCCAGCTGGTGAACAGGCCCGCCTCCCGCACCGCCTTCAACAGCGCCGGCCCCAGCCGCTCGGACAGCTCCTCGGCCGGCAGCTCAGCGCAGCCGAACGCCGACTGCCAGGCGGCCCAAGCCAGTTGTGGATCCGGGGCCGCCGCGGTGGCCACCGCCGACAGCTCCGCCACCAGCGCCGCCCACCGCTCCGGGCACTGGGACAGCACCGCGATCCGGGCCCGTACGTCCGCGCTGCGCTTGGTGTCGTGCGTGGTGAGGACCGTGCCGGTGGCGGGCCAGTCGCGCGCGATCCGCGCCGCGAAGGCGTGGAACTCCTCCGGCGACACCGCGGGCCGCCCCGGGTCCCCGCCCACCTCGGTGGCCGAGACCAGCGGGACGTAACGGTAGAACGCAGTGTCCTCCACCGACTTGGCGTGCAGCGCGGACGCGGTCTGCGCGAACCGGGCAGAGAACGCCGCCTGTTCCTCCCCGTCACCGAGCCGCCCGAGCGCCAGATCCCGTACGACGTCGACGGCCGTCGCCTCCTCCGGGACGGAGAACACCGCCTTCGCTTCCCGTACCGCCTCGTCGGTCAGCGTCTCCTCGGCGAACCGCGTCGGTGTACCGCCCGCCGTGACGTACGGGCGGTACACCGGGATCCGCACCAACAGCTCCCGGACCGCCGTCTCCAGCGCCCAGGGCGCGTGGTCGCGCAGCGCGGGATCCCGGCCGCAGATCCCGGCCGCGAGCCGGGTCAGCCACGCGGTCTCGGCGGCCAGCTCGTGCGTCACCACCCGGTACGCGGCCCGGCGCACCGTCGCCGTCCAGTCGCCGCCCCGGTCGCCCGGCGGGCCCGCGAACTCCCGGTAGCGGGCGAGCAGCTCCGCCGCGCCGGACGAGTCGGTGAACAGCCCGTCGATCCGGTGCAGCGCGTCGTACCCGGTGGTGCCCGCGACCGCCCACTCCGCAGGCAGCCGCTCGTCGCCGGTGAGGATCTTCTCCACCACCGTCCAGCGACCGCCGGTGGCCTCGTTCAGCCGCTCCAGATAGGCGGCGGGCGCGGCGAGGCCGTCGGGATGGTCGACCCGCAGCCCGTCGAGCACCCCGTCGCGGAGCAGTTCGAGGACCTTGGCGTGGGTGGCGTCGAAGACCTCCGGGTGTTCGACGCGGACCCCGATCAGCTCGGAGACGGTGAAGAACCGCCGGTAGTTCAGCTCGGTACGGGCCAGGCGCCACCAGCCGAGCCGGTAGTGCTGGGCGTCCAGCAGCTCCGGCAGGGGAAGGCCCGCCGTCCCGGCGCGCAACGGGAACTCCAGCTCGCCGTAGCGCAGCACCTCCCCGTCCACCGAGAGGCGCTCCAGCTCTCCGCCGAGCGGCCCGGCGAGCACCGGCAGCAGCACCCGGCCCCCGCCGGCCGCCCAGTCGATGTCGAACCAGCGGGCGGACGGGGAGGACGGGCCCTCGCGCAGCACGTCCCACAGCCGGCGGTTGTACCGGGGCGCGGCCGCCATGTGGTTGGGCACGATGTCCAGGACCAGGCCGAGCCCGTGCTCCCGGGCGGCCGAGGCGAGCGAGCGCAGCCCCTCCTCCCCGCCCAGCTCCGCCCGGACCCGGCTGTGGTCGACGACGTCGTAGCCGTGCGGGGAGCCGGGGACCGCCTCCAGGACGGGCGACAGGTGGAGGTGCGAGACGCCGAGCGCGGCGAGATACGGCACGGCCTTCTCAGCGGCGGCGAACGGGAAGTCGGGCTGGAGATGAAGCCGGTACGTGGCGGTGGGCGTCATGGACTCCTACGTACCCCGCCCGGGGCGGTCCGTCTCACCCCGGGCGGAACACTCACTCCCGCTCCCGGCCTGCCAGGCCTCAGGCGGGCCGCTTCAGCACGGTCAGGCTGCGCCCGATCAGCGTGACCCGTTCGCCCTCGGCGACCTTCGGTCCCGCCCCCGGCTCCACCCCCTCCGGCCGCGCGGTGTCGACGACGACCTGCCACTGCTCCCCGTGGCCGACCGGAACGGCGAACTCCAGCGTCTCGGCGCTCGCGTTGAACATCAGCAGGAACGAGTCGTCGAAGATCCGCTCGCCGCGCGGCCCCGGCTCCGAGATCGCGTGCCCGTTCAGGAACACGGTCATCGCCTTGGCGTGGGCCGCCTGCCAGTCCCGCTGCTTCATCTCCTCGCCCTCCGGGGTGAACCAGGCGATGTCGGAGAGCTCGTCGTGGGTGCCCTCCACCGGCCGTCCGTGGAAGAAGCGGCGGCGCCGGAAGACGGGGTGGTCGCGACGGAGCCACACCATGGCCCGGGCGAACTCCAGCAGCGTCGAGGCGGGGGCGTCGGCCTTCTCGTCCGGATCGGGCCAGTGCACCCAGGCCAGCTCGTTGTCCTGGCAGTAGGCGTTGTTGTTGCCGTTCTGCGTACGGGCGAACTCGTCGCCGTGGCTCAGCATCGGCACGCCCTGCGAGAGCATCAGCGTGGCGATGAAGTTCCGCATCTGGCGGGCCCGCAGCTCCAGGACCTCCGGATCGTCGCTCTCGCCCTCCGCGCCGCAGTTCCAGGAACGGTTGTGGCTCTCGCCGTCCCGGTTGTCCTCCCCGTTGGCGTCGTTGCGCTTGTCGTTGTACGAGACGAGGTCGTGCAGGGTGAAGCCGTCGTGGCAGGTGGTGAAGTTGATCGAGGCGAGCGGGCGGCGGCCGTCGTCCTGGTAGAGGTCGGAGGAGCCGGTGAGCCGCCCGGCGAACTCCGCCAGGGTGCGCGGCTCGCCCCGCCACAGATCGCGGACCGTGTCGCGGTACTTGCCGTTCCACTCGGTCCACAGCGGCGGGAAGTTGCCCACCTGGTAGCCGCCCTCGCCGACGTCCCACGGTTCGGCGATCAGCTTCACCTGGCTGACCACCGGGTCCTGCTGCACCAGGTCGAAGAACGAGGAGAGCCGGTCCACCTCGTGGAACTGCCGGGCGAGCGTCGCCGCGAGGTCGAAGCGGAAGCCGTCCACATGCATCTCGGTCACCCAGTACCGCAGCGAGTCCATGATCATCTGGAGGACGTGCGGGGACCGCATGAGCAGGGAGTTCCCGGTGCCCGTGGTGTCCATGTAGTAGCGCTGGTCGTCGGTGAGCCGGTAGTACGAGGCGTTGTCGAGGCCGCGGAAGGAGAGCGTGGGACCGAGGTGGTTGCCCTCGGCGGTGTGGTTGTAGACGACATCGAGGATGACCTCGATCCCCGCCTGGTGGAGCGCCTTCACCGCCTGCTTGAACTCCAGCACCTGCTCGCCGCGGTCGCCCCAGGAGGCGTACGTGTTGTGCGGGGCGAAGAAGCCGATGGTGTTGTAGCCCCAGTAGTTGGCGAGCCCCATGTCCGAAAGCCGGTGATCCTGCACGAACTGGTGAACGGGCATCAGCTCGATCGCGGTGACCCCCAGTTCGGTCAGATGGGCGATCACCTCCGGGTGCGCGAGCCCCGCGTACGTACCGCGCAGCTCGGCCGGGAGGCCGGGGTGCAGCATCGTCAGGCCCTTCACATGGGCCTCGTAGATCACCGTGCGGTGGTAGTCCGTCCGGGGGCGGCGGTCGTCGCCCCAGTCGAAGTACGGGTTGACCACCACCGAGCTCATGGTGTGCGGGGCCGAGTCCAGGTCGTTGCGGGCGTCCGGCCTGCCGAACGGATAGCCGTACACCTCCTCGCCCCACTGGATCTTTCCGGCCACCGCGCGCGCGTACGGGTCCAGCAGCAGCTTCGCGGAGTTGCACCGCTGCCCGCGCTGGGGCTCGTAGGGGCCGTGCACCCGGAAGCCGTACCGCTGACCCGGCATCACCCCGGGCAGATAGGCGTGGCGCACGAAGGCGTCGGTCTCGCGCAGCTCCACCGCCGTCTCCGAACCGTCGTCGTGCAACAGGCACAGTTCGACCCGGTGGGCGGCCTCGGAGAAGACCGCGAAGTTGGTGCCGGCGCCGTCGTACGTGGCGCCGAGGGGGTAAGCGTGTCCCGGCCAGACCTGCATGATGAAGACTCTTCCCACTTCTGATCCGGGTGCGGTGGCTTTCCTCGGCCCGGTACTTCCCGAATACTCCCCGAAAACACGGTGCTCACCTAGGACGTCGCCCGGTGCGGCCGGGTCCCGTCGCCGAGCCCCGGCCGCACCGGTCAACTTCGGACACTCCTGTGCCGCCCCGGACGCGCTTCCGGGCCCCGTCACCCGGTGGGCGTCCGGTTCCCGCCCCGGGGCAGGGGCCCGAATCACTATGAATCCGCTCACTCCACCCGATCTCGCCGCAAGGAACAAGCCGTATGCGCAGGGGAGTTGAGAAAGTCGCCTGCGCATCGGGCTGCGTCGGATCGTGGTCCCGGAGTACCCTTCCTTGATCGTTGGGTGGGGGAGTGGAAGGCGGTACGCGGGTGAGCTCGGGAGGGTTCGAGCTGCCCCCAGGTGACGCAGGTCACGAGGGGGAATCGACCGATGCCCCGCCCGGGGCGGTGTCCCTCGCGCAGCCCATGGAGATCGGCGCCGAGCTGGACTGGGGCTCGGAGGCCTGGAACGAGGTGCGCACCCGGGCCCAGCGGGCCGGACGCGCCTATATCTGGCTGAATCTGGTCGAACAACGTCTGCGGGCCGTCGTCGCCGCGGTGCTCCGGCCGATCTACGAGCCGGTGCACGGCGAGGAGTGGGTGGTGGCCGCGGCCGGACCGGCCGGGCAGGAGTGGGTGCAGCGCGCCGTCGCCGTACGCGAGGTCTCGCGCCGCAAGGGCTATCTGCTGGACCCGGCCGACGACAACGTCCTCAGCTTCCTGACGCTGCCGCAGCTGCGTGAGCTGGTGGTCCAGCACTGGCCCTGTTTCGAGCCGTACTTCGACGACCGGCGGGACGTCGAGCTGGCCCTGGACGAGCTGGAGGTCGCGCGCAACGTCGTCTCCCGCAACCGCGCGCTGAACGAAGCGGTCCTCGCCCAGGCGGAGCGCGCCTCCGCCCGGCTCCTGGACATCCTCGGCAGCGGGGCGGGGGTGCCCTCCGCGGACCGGCTGCCGGTCGACGCGGTGGAGGAGCTGGTCGGCGACCGGTACGCGGACGTGGTCTCCGTCCACCCCGACCGGGTCCGGCTCCAGCGCCAGCTGCCTGCCGAGGACCTCTTCGGCGGGGCACGGCGGCTCGACGCCATCGGCATAGGGCTCAACCTGCTCGTCCAGAACTTCTCCGGCCGCCGGCTCGTCCGGCTCGCCGAATCGGGCTGCCGGGTCCGGCTGCTGTTCATCAACCCGGCCAGCAGCGCGGTGCGCCGCCGGGAGCGGGAACTCGGCCTCAAGAAGGGCGAGCTGAGCCGCTCGGTGGAGATGAACATCCTGCACATGCGCCGGGTGCGCTCCAAGCTCCGCGACCCGGGCGCGTTCGAGATCCAGGTCTTCGACGAGACCCCGCGCTTCACCGCCTACCTGGTGGACGGCGACGGCCCGGACGCCGTGGGCGTCGTCCAGCCCTATCTGCGGCGGGCCCGGGGCATGGAGGCGCCCGTCCTGGTGCTGCGCGGCGGGGGCCGGCGGACGGTGGTGCGGGCGGGGCAGGACAGCGAGCACGGCCTGTTCGAGACGTACCGCGAGGAGTTCGAATCGGTCTGGACGGACTCCCGGCCGGTCTCCTGAGCCGGCGGGCCCGCCCTTGCTCTCCTCACCGGCCGGCCCGGTCTCCTCGCGGGCACGCCCGGACTTCTGACGGGCCGTGGCCGCCCGCGGCCCTCCCCGGGGCGCTGTCAGTGGCCCGTGCGAAGGTGGTCAGCACATGGGGGAGCGCACCACGAAGGAGGTATCGGGATGAGCTGGCACCGGGGAACACTGGTCGGCTTCGACCTGGAGACGACGGGGACCGACGTCGAGAACGACCGCATCGTCACCGCCGCACTGGTCCGGCTGGACGCGGACGGGACGGTCGCCGAGCAGCGGACCTGGCTGCTCGACCCGGGGGTGGCGATACCCGAACAGGCCTCCGCGATCCACGGTATCGGCACCGACCACGCCCGCAGGCACGGGTCGCGGGCCGCACCGGCGGTCGAGGAGATCGCCCACGCGGTCGCCGAGGTGCTGCGCTCGGGCGTCCCGCTGGTGGTGATGAACGCCCGCTACGACCTCTCGCTGCTGGACCGCGAGTGCCGCAGGCACGGGCTGCCGTCGGTCGACGAGCGGGTCGGCGGAGCGCCCTCGCCCGTCATCGACCCGCTGGTGATCGACAAGCACGTCGACAAGTACCGCAGGGGCAAGCGGGCCCTCCAAGCACTCTGCGACCACTACGGGGTCACGCTCGACGGAGCCCACGAGGCGAGCGCCGACGCGGTGGCCGCCGTACGCGTGGTGCGCCGGATGGGAGAGCGGCACCGCCCCGTCGGCACCCTGCCGCCCGCCGAACTGCACGCCCTTCAGATCCGGGCGGCCGCCGAGCAGTCGGCCTCGCTCCAGGCCTACCTGCGCCGCTCGGACCCGACGGCCGTGGTCGAGGCGTCCTGGCCGGTGATCCCGCGCAGCCGGTGATTCCGCGCAGCCGCTGAGCCGGGGCGGGCGGGACGGAAGCCCCCGCGTCAGTTCGCGGCGGGGGAGGCCTTGTCGTCCGCCTCGATGTCGAAGTTGATCTGATCGCCGTCGACCGAGGTGACGGTGGCCGTCACGCCCAGGGTGCTGCCGTCGCCCGCCGTGAGGGTGCAGCGGGTCTCGGTGCCGACCTTCCCGGCGAGGTCCTCGGGGCACGTGACGTCCGGTTCCGGCTGGCCCGTCGTCTCGGCGAGCTTCTTCGCGACCGTGGCGGACAGCTTGTCCTTGGACAGCTTCGACTCGGAACTCCCCACACTGGCCGAGGCCGAGCAGCCGACGAGCAGCGCTCCGGCGGCCAGGGCCGAGAGGCTCCACGTCACTGCGGTCGAGCGGGCCATGGGCATGGGAAGGCTCCGTTTCGCAAGGTGCGGGACAGTCGGCGGAAGCATACGTGGCACCGTGCGGCCGGCAGGCCGCCGGAGGGCGTCGGCCGTTCAGAGCAGCACGGCGCCGAGCACGAGTACGGCGGCCAGCGCGCTGAGGCCCTGGACCAGGGTGGCCGCCGTGTGCGCCCGGTACGCGGTCTTGACGTCCATTCCGGAGAACTGGGTGACGACCCAGAAGTACGAGTCGTTGACATGGCTCACCACCATGGCGCCGGCGCCGATCGCCAGCACCGCCATCACCTGGCCGATGGGGATCGAGCCGAGCGTTCCGTCCAGGCCCAGCGTGGGCAGCAGCGGGTGGGCGAGGGTGGAGGTGATGATGAGCGCGGCGGTGCTGCTGCCCTGCGCGGTCTTGAGAAGCGCCGCGATCCCGAACAGCACCAGGAGGGCGGTCACTCCCCTCAGCGCCGAGCCGTCCCCGATGAGGGTGCCGATGTAGTCGGCCAGCGGCGTCCCCTTGATCACCGCGCCGAACGCGCCGCCCGCCCCCGTGATGACGAGAATCGGCGCCGCGTCGACCAGGCCCTCGGCGACCCAGGTGGTGAGCGCCTTGGCGTCCCGCCGCGGCGGGAGCAGCGCGAGTGCCAGGACGACACCGATCAGCAGGGCGTTCACCGGGGAGCCCAGGTCCGTGAGCAGGGCTCCGAGGGCGCCGTCGACGAGCGTGGAGTCACCTGAGGGGAAGGCCGCGACCGAGCCGGTGGCCATCAGGACGATCGGGACGAGGATCGGAGCCAGCGCCCGGCCGAGCCCCGGAAGCCGCTCGAACTGCTCCTTGTACTCCTCGAAGGACTCCTCGACGTCGGGCAGCGAACTCCGCAGGTCCTGAGTACGACGCAGCGCCCAGACCAGTCCGGCCAGCGCGGCGACCAACGAGACCGGGATGCTGAAGAGGATGACCCACACCAGTCCGTCCGACCCGATGCCCACGTTCCCCGCCGCGGCGATGGGACCCGGTGTGGGCGGTACGAAGGTGTGCGACGCGTACAGGCCGGTGGCCAGCGCCGTGCCCAGGACGACCGGGTTCTTGCCGGTCCTGCGGGCGATCGACCGCTGGAGCGGGGACAGCACCACGTAGCCGGAGTCGCAGAACACGGGAATGGAGACGACCCAGCCCATGACCGACATGGCGAGCGCCGGATGCCGTTTGCCCACGACCTTTGAGCACGGCCTCGGCGAGGGTGACCGCCGCACCCGTGCGCTCCAGGACCTTGCCGATGATCGTCCCGAACAGAATCACCAGGCCGATACTGGCCAGAATGGAGCCGAACCCCTCGGCGATGGTGGCTCCGAGGTCGTCGACGAAGGGTTTGTCCGCCCCGGTCGCCGCCCCGATGCCCATCGCCGCGAGGCCGAAGCCGTACGTGGCGATGACGATGGCCAGGAAGGGGTGCAGCCGGAACCGGCCGCACAGAACGATGATCAAGACGATGCTTATCGCGAGGGCGACGAGCAGGGACGGTCCTGCGGTGCTCATGGGACTCCTTGGGTGGAAACCGGAACACTCGGGAAACGAACGGTCCGTGAGAGCACTGTAGGAATCGCCCCACCCGCGGGACATCGGCTCGGCAGACGAAGTTCCCCCGGTCCTGGCCGGGCGTCTCTGTGCATGTGCACAAGCGCCCGCGGAAGGAACCTCGCCATCCCGGTCACTCCGGCTCGGACAGCTCCTGCAGGTGCAGTGCGACCTGGAGGACCACCGCGTCCTGGAAGGCGCGCGGGTCGCGGCCGGTGAGGTGCTCCACGCGTCCGAGGCGGTAGGCCAGGGTGTTGCGGTGGACGTTCAGAGCGGTCGCCGCGTCGCCCACGTTCCGGTCGTGCGTGAAGTACACCCGCAGGGTGTGGCGCAGCTCCTCGGGCAGCGCGCCCACGATGCGTGCCGCCGCACCGCGCCGGGTCCCGGGGTCGAGCCTGGCGAGGAGGACCGGCAGCTCCAGACTCGACAGGTGCACCACACCGCGCAGCCGCCGCCGCAGCGCGAACCCGGCCTGCGCGGCCCGTTCGAGGAGCGTCGGGAAGTCATCGGCGCGCCCCGCGTCCAGGCATCCGATGTCGCTCTCCGCCCGGCACAGCAGCGAGATCCGGTGCCGCAGCCCGACTCCGGCGGACCCGCCGGCCACCACCCACAGGACACCGTTCGTGTCCGGCGCGATGATGGTGGCGGCCTCGTCCGCCTCCAGCCGGCGGTACCGCTCCGCGGGGTCCTCCGGATCGCCCAGGGGGCCGCGGCCGGGCCGTCCCGTCACGCCGTCGATCACGAACAGGTGGTACGGAGGCTCCACCCGGCAGCCCGCGAGCTGCTGCCGCTGCCGCCAGCCCGCCCCGGTCAGACCTCCGGTGCGCAGGTCCTCGATCAGCTGCAACCGCACGCGGTGGCGCCAGCCGGCCTCTCCGAGAAACGCCTGCTGGGCGACCATGAGCTCGGCCATCCTCGCGATGGCCCGGGCGATCTCGCCCACACGCGCGGGGTCGCCGCTCACACCGACGACGCCCACGATCTCGTCGCCGAGCCGCAACGGCAGATTGACTCCGGCGAGCGTCCCCGTCAGGGCGTGGGCCTCTTCGCTGGTGACGGCGAACAGCCGCCCCGTCCGCAGCACACGCAGCGCGCCCTCGTGGAGGCCGCCCACCCTGGACCGGTCGCTGCTGGCGATGATGATGCCGTGATCGTCCATGACGTTCACCCGGACGCCGAGCCGATCGACGATGTCGCCCACGATGGCCTGAGCCGCGACGCCGTCCATCATCCGATCCTCCCGTCGCCGACCCGACCGGAACCGGAGCCGGTACCGGAACCGGAACCGGTACTGGACCCGGTACTGGAGCCTGAACCGAAACCGTTACTGGAACCCGAACCGGAACCACGGGAGTCGTCGAGCGCTAGAACGGATACCACCGAACCGCCGCGTCCCCCTCGCGCAGCGATGCCACCCGGCGGCGGAATTCGGCGAGCGCCTTCGGGTTGGCCGGGGCGTGCTGGGAGACCCAGGCGCAGCTGGCCGTCTCCCGGGCGCCGCGCAGCACCGCGCACCCCTCCCACTCCCGGACGTCCCAGCCGTACGCGGAGGTGAAGGCGTCGTAGGCGGCGGGGTCGAGGCCGTAGCGGTCGCGGGAGAGGGCGAGAACGACCAGGTCGTGCTCGCGCAGATCGGCGGAGAACGTCTCCAGGTCGACCAGGACCGGGCCGTCGGGCCCGACGTGGACGTTGCGCGGGAGCGCGTCGCCGTGGATCGGTCCCGGCGGCAGATGCGGAACGAGCGCGGCGGCCGCGGCCGCGAAGCCGTCGCGGCGCTCGCGGAGGTAGTCGGCGTCCGCCGGGTCGATCGCCTCTCCCGCCAGGCTCAGCCAGCGCTCCACCCCGCCCAGCAGCTCGCGGCGCGGCAGGGTGAAGCCGGCCGGGGCGGGCAGCGCGTGCACCAGGGAGAGCAGCGGTGCGAGGTCGCGCGGCTCGGCGGGGCGTACGGGGTCGGGAAGCCGGTGCCACAGCGTCACGGGGTGGCCCTCGACCAGGCGCGGCCCCCGCTCGGCCGCGCGGACGGCCGGGACGCCGGACGCGGCGAGCCAGTCGGCGAGGGCCACCTCCCGTTCCGCCCGCTCGCGCAGCTCGGGGTGGCCGGTGGCGTCCCGGCCGACCTTGATCACCAGGTCGCCGGCGGCGAAGACCGCGTTCTCGCCCAGCGCGAGCAGCTCCGCCGCGCCGGGAACGCCGGCGGCCGTCAGCACCTCGCGCGCTCGCATCTCGTCCATGGGTGCGATTTTGCATCCCCGCAGGCCACCTTGACGAACCGATGCCCCGTCAGCACGATGACGGAGGCCTCCCGGGCAGGAGGAACGGGATGAAGTCCGTCTCAGGCGCATCTGGGAGATACGGGGCAAAGGGGTCTACTTCGTGACATCGGTGACCGCGGCGAAGCGGCCCGGACCTGACGACCCGCACAGCGGGCGCGACGGACCGGACGGGCAGGGCGGGCGGGGCGGACGTGCGGGGGGCTCCGGCCGTCCGGGAAGGCCGGGCCGTCCGGAACGCAAGGCGTTCGGGGACCGGGCCGCCTGGTTCCTGGTGCTGCCCGCGCTCATCCCGATCCTGCTCCTCAGCGTCGGACCGCTGCTCTACGGCCTCGCTCTCGCCTTCACCGACGCGCAGTCCGGCCGCACCCGCTCCACCCAGTGGATCGGCACCCTGAATTTCCAGGACCTGCTGCACGACACCCTGTTCTGGGACTCGTTCCGGATCGGCCTGCTCTGGGCGGTCGGCGTGACCGTCCCGCAGTTCCTCCTGGCGCTCGGCCTCGCCCTGCTGCTCAACCAGAACCTGCGGATGCGCTGGCTGGCCCGGGCGCTGGCGATCATCCCCTGGGCGATGCCCGAGGTCGTCGTCGGCATCATGTGGCGGCTCGTCTACAACCCGGACGCCGGCATCCTCAACGAGACCGTCCGCGACCTCGGACTCGGCGACGGCCGGGACTGGCTGACCGGCCTCGCCACCGCGCTGCCCGCCGTGATCCTCGTCGGCATCTGGGCGGGCATGCCCCAGACCACCGTGGCCCTGCTCGCCGGACTCCAGAACACCCCGCGCGAACTCCACGAGGCGGCCGCCCTGGACGGAGCGGGCGCGTGGCGCCGTTTCCGTACCGTCACCTGGCCCGCGCTGAAACCGATCGCGCTCGCGATCTCCGCGCTCAACCTGATCTGGAACTTCAACTCCTTCGCCCTGGTCTACGTCCTGACCAGCGGCGGACCCGGCGGCCGGACCCGGCTGCCGATGCTCTTCGCCTACGAGGAGGCCTTCCGGTACGGGCAGTTCGGGTACGCCGCGGCGATGGGCTTCGTGATGGTCGCGGTGATCTCCGTGCTCCTCGCCTTCCACCTCGTCGGCCGGCTCAGGGGAGGCGAGGACCGATGAGGCGCGGACCGGCGGGGCGCGGACCGGTGGGACGGAAGCCGGCGGGGGCCGGGCTCGCGAGGCGTGGACCGGCGGGGCGGGAGTCGACCGGGCTGCGCACCAGCGCGCCCGGGCGGGCCGCTCAGTACCTGGCGCTCCTGGCGTACCTGGTCTTCCTCGCGTTCCCGTTCGTGTGGCTGATCTCGACCGCCTTCAAACCCGCCCGCGAACTGGGCTCGCTCCACCCCACCTGGGTCCCCGAGCAGCCCACCCTGGACAACTTCCGGCAGGCCTTCGACGAGCAGCCGCTGCTCCAGGCCGCCGCCAACTCCCTGATCGCCGCCGTCGGCGCGGCCGTGATCGCCGTCGTGATCGCCACCCCGATGGCCTATGTGATGGCCCGCCACCGGGGCCGGCTCGCCACCGCCGCGACCGGCTGGGTGGTCGTCAGCCAGGCGTTCCCGTTCGTCCTGGTGATCATCCCGCTCTTCCTGATCCTGAAGAACCTGCACCTGATCAACACCCTGTGGGGGCTGATCATGGTCTACGTCGTCTGGTCGCTGCCCTTCGCGCTCTGGATGCTCGCCGGATACGTACGGGCCGTGCCGACCGAGCTGGAGGAGGCCGCCGCCGTCGACGGGGCGGGCCGCGTACGGACGCTCGTCTCGGTCGTGGCCCCGCTGCTCGCCCCGGGGATCGTCGCCACCGCGCTGTTCGCGTTCATCACCGCATGGAACGAGTTCTTCTTCGCGCTCGTCCTGCTCAAGACCCCGGAGAAGCAGACCTTGCCGGTCGTCCTCACCCACTTCCTCGGCGCGGAGGGCGTGGCCGACCTCGGCCCCCTCGCCGCGGCCGCCTTCCTCGCCACACTCCCCTCCCTCGTCCTCTTCGCCTTCATCCAGCGGCGGATCACCGGCGGGATGACGGCCGGGGCGGTGAAGAACTGATGCGCGCCGCGGCCCGGCGGGCGGCGACCGCCGTAGCCGTACTGGCCCTGCTGCTCACCGGCTGCTCCGGCGACGGCGACGACGGGCGGGACGCGGACGGCACGATCCGGCTCCGGTTCCAGTCGCTGGCCTGGCAGAAGGAGTCCGTCGACGCCAACAGGCAACTGGTGAAGGAGTGGAACGCGGCCCATCCCGATGTCCAGGTGGACTACGTCCAGGGCAGCTGGGACAGCGTCCACGACCAGCTGCTCACCTCCTTCGAGGGCGGCGAGGCCCCCGACGTCATCCACGACGCCTCCGACGACCTGGCCGACTTCGCGTACGGGGGCTACCTCGCCGACCTGCGCCCCCTTCTCCCCGACCGGCTCAAGGCCGACATCCCCGAACAGTCCTGGCGCACCACCACGTTCGGCGAGGGCGTGTACGGGGTGCCTTTCCTCCAGGAGCCCCGGGTGCTGATCGCCAACACGAAGCTGCTGAAGGACTCGGGCGCGCGCGTCCCGACCCCGGAGCGCCCCTGGAGCTGGAAGGAGTTCCGGCAGGTCACCGACGAGCTGACGGGCAAAGGGCGGTACGGGGTCGCCTGGCCGCTGAAAGAGCCGGTCTCCGTCACACTCAACCTGGGCCTGTCCGGCGGCGGACAGCTCTTCCACCGCGACGACGACGGCAAGGCGGTCCTGCGCTTCGAGCCGGGCGACGGCGTGGTGACCGGCACCATCCGTGACCAGGTCAACACCGACGGGAGCGCGGCCCGCGGCGCGCTGGGCATGGGCGGGTCGGACGCGCTGCCCGGGTTCTTCGGCGGCAAGTACGCGATGCTCCCGCTCGGCTTCTCCTACCGCCAGCAGATCATCCAGCAGGCACCCGAGGGGTTCGACTGGACGGTTCTGCCGATGCCCGCGGGCGCCGGCGGCGCGGTCCAGGGCGTGAGCCCGCAGACGCTGTCGGTCGCCGAGGAGAGCCCGCACAAGAAGGAGGCCGTCGCGTTCATCGACTTCCTGCTGCGCCCACCGAACATGGTGCGCCTCGCCCGTGGCGACTGGATGCTGCCCACCGGTACGGAGGCCCTGGCCGACCCGTCGCTGCGGGGGAGCGAGCACGGCTGGGCCGTCGGCACCGCGCTCGCGCAGGGGCTGCGCCCGGCCCCCGCCCAGTCGGTGCGCGGCTACCCCGAGTGGAAGGACAAGGTGGCCACCCCCGCCCTCCAGGAGTACTACAGCGGCGCGATCGGCACCGACGAGCTGCGGAAACGGCTGGTGGACGACGGAAACCGGGTGCTGGCCCGCTACCAGCGCTGATCCTGGTCGGGAATTCAGGTTGCACGAGACGTCTCGTCTCGCTTACGGTGTGCGGCATGACGGAATCCCCGCGTGCCCACATCGCCATGTTCTCCATCGCCGCCCACGGACATGTGAACCCGAGCCTCGACGTCATCCGCGAACTCGTCGACCGTGGACACCGCGTCAGCTACGCCATCCCGGCCTCCTTCGCCGAGAAGGTCGCCGCCACCGGCGCCCGGCCGGTGATCTACACCTCTACCCTGCCGACCGACGACGACCCCGAGGCCTGGGGCACCGAGCTGATCGACAACATCGAACCCTTCCTCGACGACGCGCTCCAGGCGCTCCCGCAGCTCGCCGAGGCCTTCGCGGGCGACGAGCCCGACCTCGTCCTGCACGACATCACCTCCTATCCCGCCCGGGTCCTCGCCCACCGATGGGGCGTCCCCGCCGTCTCCCTCTGGCCCAACCTGGTCCCCTGGGAGGGGTACGAGGAGGAGGTGGGCGAGCCGATGACCGCCGAGCTGAAGCAGACCGAGCGCGGCAAGGCGTACTACGCGCGCTTCGACGACTGGCTCGCCGAGAACGGCCTCGGCCATGTTCCCAGCGACGACTTCGTGGCCCGCCCCCGCTTCGGCATCGTGCTGATCCCCGAGGCGCTCCAGCCGAACGCGGACCGGGTGAACCGCGAGATGTACACCTTCGTCGGGGCCTGCCAGGGCGACCGCGCGGACCAGGGGGAGTGGGCCCGGCCCGCCGGGGCGGAGAAGGTGCTCCTGGTGTCGCTGGGCTCCTCGTTCACCAAGCAGCCCGCGTTCTACCGGGAGTGCGTCGAGGCCTCTCGCGGCCTGCCGGGCTGGCACGTGGTGCTCCAGATCGGCGCCCACGTCGACCCCGCCGAACTCGGAGACGTACCGGACCACGTGGAGGTACGCACCTGGGTGCCGCAGCTGGCCGTCCTCAAGCAGGCCGACGCCTTCATCACCCATGCCGGCGCGGGCGGGAGCCAGGAGGGGCTCGCCACCGGCACCCCGATGGTCGCCGTCCCCCAGGCCGTCGACCAGTTCGGCAACGCGGACATGCTCCAGTCGCTGGGGGTGGCCCGGCACCTCCCGATGGAGGAGGCCGACGCCGCGAGCCTGCGCGAGGCCGTGCTCACTCTGGTGAACGACCCCGAAGTGGCCGCCCGGTGCGAGCGGCTGAGCGAGCAGATGGCACGGGAGGGCGGCACCCCGCGGGCCGCCGACCTCATCGAGGCCGAACTGTCGCGCTGAGCGGAATCGCCTGAGCGCTATCCGGACGTTCTCCGTCCCGCCCCGACCGCCGCGACCAGCGGTTCTCCGGGGCGGGACGTCCGTGTTCCGGCTCTGTGAAGCCCCTGTCGCCCCGGATCCGGTCGGCGCATCTGCACGCACGCCCTCGCGATTTCACACCAGGGGCCGGGTGTTCACTCCTCTCGCGCACACCTTCACGGGCCTTCACGGGTCTTCACGTCCGGTCACTCCCGCCCCACAGGCCTCTGCGGCACCCCGGCGGCGGCCGGGCCATCGGTGTTCGACGCTTCAAGTGCGGCTCTGAGCAGGCGATATGCGAGACGGTGTGCTTTCGCCGGGCGGCCCCCGACCGCGCGATCCGGGCGGGCCGGATATCGGTCGGCACTCTGCGGCCGTTGTGACCAGCCATGGCTGATTTCTTATTACAGAACCTTGTTGAGCAAGTCACACCCTCATGAAGGCCTTGATCTGTGCTCGTCAATCGGTCAGGGTTTCGAGCCAGCCCCCGGAGATCTTCCGGCCGAGGGCCAATCCCCCCACAGAGTTTGACGAGGAGACCCCTCTTCATGGCCAAGCACCAGCGCACCCGTCGCACCAAGCTGACCGCCGCGATCACCGCCGTGGCGGCCGCCGCCGGAGTCACCCTTCTCGGCACCTCGTTCGCCGGAGCCGCACCGGCCCCCATGGGCACGGTCTACGGCACGGACGCCGCGACCGCCGTGTCCGGCAGCTACATCGTGATGCTGGACGAGAAGAAGGCCGACAAGTCCGAGCTCGCGAAGGAGTACGGCGGCAAGCTCAAGCGCACCTACTCCTCCAGCATCAACGGCTTCTCCGCCAGCGGCCTTTCGGAGACCGAGGCCAAGCGCCTCGCCGCCGACCCGGCCGTCGCCAAGGTGGTGCAGAACAAGAAGTTCAGCATCGACGCCACCCAGGACAACCCGCCGTCATGGGGCCTGGACCGGATCGACCAGACCGGGACCGCGGGCGACAACGCCTACACCTATCCGGACGCCGGGGGCGAGGGCGTCACCGCGTACGTCATCGACACCGGTGTCCGCGTCACCCACGAGGACTTCGAGGGCCGGGCCACCTCCGGCTTCGACGCCGTCGACAACGACGACGACGCCGACGACGGCAACGGGCACGGCACCCACGTGGCGGGCACCATAGCCGGGGCAGCGCACGGCGTCGCCAAGAAGGCGGACATCGTGGCCGTCCGCGTCCTGGACGACAACGGCTCGGGCACCACCGAGCAGGTCATCGCCGGGATCGACTGGGTCGCCGCCAACGCCAAGGGCCCGTCCGTCGCCAACATGAGCCTCGGCGGCGGCGCCGACCCCGCCCTCGACGAGGCCGTGCAGAAGGCCATCGCCGCGGGCATCACCTTCGGTGTGGCCGCCGGCAACGAGTCCAGCGACGCCGGACAGGGCTCGCCCTCCCGCGTCCCCGAGGCGATCACCGTCGCCTCGTCCACGGAGGCCGACGAGCAGTCGTCGTTCTCCAACTACGGCCCGGTCGTCGACATCTACGCCCCGGGCTCGGACATCACGTCCACCTGGAACGACAGCGACACCGGCACCAACACCATCTCCGGTACGTCCATGGCCACCCCACACGTCGTCGGCGCGGCCGCCGTCTACCTGGCGGGCAACCAGGACGCGACCCCGGAGGCCGTCGCCACGGCGCTCACCGAGGGAGCCACCCCGGACGCCATCAGCAACGCCACCGAGGGCACGGCCAACAAGCTCCTCAAGGTCGTCGAGTAGTACCCCGGTTCCGACCGGACGCCGGGCGGCGGTGGTCACACCCCCGCCGCCCGGCCCCCGCGCACAGCGGCCGCCGCGCTCTCCCCCACGGGGCGCGGCGGCTACGCCGTTTCCGGCCGGCCCCGACGATCGCCCGGGCCCACCCCGATCCGGCCAATCCGGCCGGATCCCCGCGCGAGGGCCTAGGGTGAGTGGCCATGACGACGACGTACGCGGCGCTGCTGCGGGGGATCAACGTGAGCGGCAGCAAGAGGGTCCCCATGCCCGAACTGCGCACCGTGCTCACCGAACTGGGGCACACCGGCATCGCCACCCATCTGCAGAGCGGCAACGCCGTCTTCCGGAGCGAGACCGACGACGAGGACGTGCTGGCCGCCGCCCTGGAGCGGGCCCTGCACCGGCGGTTCGGATTCGCCGTCGACTGCCTCGTCCGCGACGCCGCCTATCTCGCCGCCGTCGCCGAGGCCTGCCCCTTCCCCGCGGCCGAGCTGGAGGGCAAACAGCTCCACGTCACCTTCTTCGACCGGCCCGTGGACGCGGACCGCTTCGCGGGCCTGGAAGCCGGGGACTTCCTGCCGGAGGAGTTCCGGCTCGGCGACCGCTGTCTGTACCTGTACGCCCCCGACGGACTCGGCCGCTCCAAGCTGGCGGTCGCGCTGGGACGCCCCCGCCACGTCAAGGGCCTCACCGCCACCAGCCGCAACTGGAACACCGTGGCGAAACTCGTGGAGCTGACCCGTGGCTGAGCCGTCGCCCGCCGTGGCCGCAGCGATCGAGGGCGAGCTGCGCCTGCTGGACCCCGTGGTACGGGCCTCCGCCGAACTCCTCGCCTCGCTGCTGCACCCCGAGTTCCGGGAGATCGGCACCAGCGGCCGGCTCTGGACCAGGGAGACGATCATCGCCTCGCTCACCGCCGACGACGCCCCACGCCCCGGTCCGCTCACCGCCTCCCGCATGCGGGGGGCGCAGCTCTGCGCCGACCTGGTGCACCTCACCTTCGACACCGAGTCCAAGGGGGTCCACTCGCACCGCAGTTCCCTGTGGCGGCTGACCGCGCCGGGCTGGCGGCTCTACTTCCACCAGGCGACGCCGTTCGACGACGGCCCGCCCGGCAGCCCCCTCGACAGCCCTTTCGCCGAGGCCTGATCCCCGGGCGCGTCCCGCCGCACGGCCATGGCCGTGCCATCACCGCGTGCGCGGCTCACGGCCGGTCTTCTCCGCGCCGGCCAGCAGTTCCGGGTGCAACCGGCGTGTGGCGCTGAAAAGCTCGATACCCAGGAGCCGTCCGTGTGCGTCGTAGTCGAGTATCGCCGAGTCGTCCTCGGCGGGTACCTGCCGGACGGGTTCTCCCGGGCCGATGTCGTCGACCAGGTAGAGGTACGCCATATTCGTCGACGCGTCGTACTCGACCCGCATGGTTCGGCCCTTCCCGCTCTGCTCCGGCCCGCAGTGTCGGGCCCTGGTCCTCCGGGAGAGCCTACGACGCCGATGACCGGCAGGACATCTCCTGGTCGGCCCCGCTCGCGGGCGCGCGGCCGCCGCCCACGGCGACGGCTTCTTCGAGCTCAAGCGCGCCCGGTCCGGCGGCCTCTCCTACGACTGACCGGCCGGGGCCACCCGCGAGCCGGTCGGTCGAGGCAGGCAGGTGGGCGGGGCGATGACACCCCGGCGGCCGTTCCCGGCCCTCAGGCCGACAGCGAGGCCCGCTCCGTCACCCGCGCCTCGTCGTACCGGGCCAGCAGCAGCCGCGCCAACTCCGGTGCGGGGCCCAGCACATCGGCCAGTACGTCAGCCCCGGCCGCCTCGGCGCCCGCCGCGATGCGGTCGGGGAGCCGGCCGGGCGCGATGACGTACGGGGCCACCGCCACCCGGTGCACGCCGTCGGCGCGCAGCGCCCGTACGGCTTCCTCGGTGCTGGATATGCCACCGGGATGAACAGCGGAGGCGAACGCAGGCCGCACGGCGCACCAACCGGTGTGCCGCAGCTCCCGCGCGATTTCAGCGATCACTGCGATCGCCTCCGGGTCTGTGGATCCCGCCGAGGCCAGGACTAGCCCGGTCCGGGGGATGTCGCCGGGACGGATCCCGGCCTCCCGCAGCCGCCGCCCCAGGGTGGCGTTGAGCAGCGGCGACGGGCCGAGCACGTCGGCCTGCCGGATACGCAGCCGCGGCAGCCGGGCGCGGGCCTCGCACAGGACCGAGGGGATGTCGGTCTTGGCGTGGAACGCCCGGGTGAGTAGCAGCGGAAGGGCGACGACCTGATCCGTCCCCGCCGCCGCCAGGCGCTCCAGCACCCGGGGCACGGAAGGGGCGTTGAACTCCAGGTACGCGGTCTCCACGCGCAGCCCCGGCCGCTCGGCCCGGACCCGCTCGGTGAGCGCGTGCACGGTCGCGGCGTGCCGCGGGTCGCGGCTGCCGTGGGCGATGACGAGGAGCGTGGGGTGCGTCATGGGAGGGCTCAGTTCTTGACGAGGAGACCGCGGCTGCGCAGCACCCACCGCTCCAGCGGACTGAAGATGAGCAGGTCGATGGCGATGCCGACGAACAGGATGAGCAGGATCGAGAGGAAGATCCCGGGCATGTCGAAGTTGCTGCGGCCGTTCTCCAGCAACTGCCCGAGCCCCAGACCCAGTTCGGGGGAGGAGGCGATGATCTCGGCGGCCATCAGCGAGCGCCAGGAGAACGCCCAGCCCTGCTTGAGGCCCGCCAGATAGCCGGGCAGCGCCGCCGGGAGCACGATGTGCCAGGTCCCGCGCAGCCCGGTCGCGCCCAGCGTGCGGCCGGCCCGGAGGAACAGCGGCGGCACCTGGTCGACGCCGGAGACCAGCCCGTTGGCGATCGAGGGCACCGCGCCCAGCAGGATCACCGCGAACATCATCTGGTCGTTCAGCCCGAGCCAGATCACCGCCGGGGCCACCCACGCCACCGACGGCAGCGACTGGAGCCCGGACAGGATCGGGCCGATCGCGGCCCGGATCAGCTTCACCCGGGCGACCAGCAGCCCCAGTGGCGTACCGATGGCGACCGCGAGGAGGAAGCCGAGCAGACCGCGCGAGACGCTGGTCCAGACGACCTCCAGCAGCGTGCCCGCGAGCCACATCTCCCGCGCGCTGTTCCACACCGCGGAGGGCGGCGGCAGCTTGTAGACCTCTGTGACCTGGGCGCGGACCAACAGTTCCCAGATCACCAGGACGAGCGCCACCGCCACGACCGGCGGCAGCACCTTGCGCAGGAGGACCTCACGCACCGGGGTGCGGTTGATCTGCACGGCGTCCAGGGCGTCGAGCCCGGCCTCCAGGCCCGCCAGATCGTCGGGCTTCCCGCCGCCCGGTCCGGCTGCCCCGTCCGGCCGCTTCCGGCTCGACGTGATGTCAGTGCTGGCCATGTCGGCGGATCTCCCCACGCAGTTCTTCGGTGATCTCGACGGACAGCTCCGCGACGGCGGTGTCCTCGATACGGCGCGGCTGCTCGATGTCGACCGTCCACTCCCGGGCGATCCGGCCCGGCCGGGACGAGAGCAGCACGACGCGCTGGGCGAGCCGTACGGCCTCCCGCACGTTGTGCGTGACGAAGAGGACCGAGGCGTTCGTCTCCCGCCAGATCCGGGTCAGCTCGTCGTGCAGCACATCGCGGGTGATGGCGTCGAGCGCCGCGAACGGCTCGTCCATCAGCAGCAGTTGACTGTCCTGGGCGAGGGCGCGGGCCATCGCGACGCGCTGCCGCATACCACCGGACAGCTCGTGCACCCGCTTGCCGTACGCCCCGCCCAGGCGGACGAGTTCGAGCAGCCGCTCCGCCTCGGTGCGCCGCTCGGACTTGGGCACCCCGCGCAGCCGCAGGGCCAGTTCGATGTTCTTGCCCGCGGTCAGCCACGGGAAGAGGGCGTGCTCCTGGAACATCAGGGCCGGCCGCCCGCCGGGGGTCTCGATGGACCCCTTGGACGGGCGGTCGAGTCCGGCCACCAGATTGAGCAGCGTCGACTTTCCGCACCCGGAGGCTCCCAGGAGGGTGACGAACTCGCCCGGCGCGACATCGAGCGTGATGTCGTCCAGGACGAGCTGCTGACCGGTGGGTCCGGCGAAGGACTTCGAGACGTGCGCGAGACGGGCGGCGTGCTCGACCGTCGTACGGTCCTCGGCCTTGGTGAGGGTGGTGGTCGCCATGGTCGTCACCTCCTGGGAATCCTGGTTTCTGGTTCCTGGTACGGATGGGCGGGTTACTTGACGCCGAGACCGGCGTCGGCGACCTCGGGCCTGCCCTCGGCCTTGAGGATCTTGTTCAGCGGGCCCAGGTCGTAGATGCCCCGGAGGTCCGGCTCCTTGAGCAGACCGGACTTCACCGAGTGCCCGGCCTGCGTCTTGAGCGTGGCGGCCAGCGGGTCGTCGGTGATCTCGATCGACTCCCACGCCGGGTCGAGGATCTCCTTGGGCAGCGGCTTGCCGCTCAGGTTCTCCAGCGCCTTGTTGGCGGACGCCTTCGCCTCTTCGGGGTTGGCGTTGATCCACTTGTTGGTGGCGACCGAACCCTTCAGTACCGCCTCGACCACGTCCGGGTGCTCGTCGAGGAACTTCTGCGACACGATGATGTTCGTGATCACGAACTTCTTGTCCGGCCACAGGTCCTTCTCGTCGAGGAGCACCTTCGCGCCCTCGGAGACCAGCTTGGACGCGGTCGGCTCGGGCACCCAGGCGCCGTCCAGGTCACCGGACCTGTAGGCGTCGGGCGTCACCTTGTTGTCCGAGCGGACCACGGAGACGTCGCCCTTGCCGCTCTGGGCGTCGACCTTCCAGCCCTTCTCGGAGATCCAGTTGAGGAAGGCCACGTCCTGGGTGTTGCCGAGCTGCGGGGTGGCGATCTTCTTGCCCTTGAGGTCGTCCAGGGTCTTGATCTTGTCCGGGTCGACGACCAGCTTCACCCCGCCGGAGGCCGATCCGGAGATGATCCGCAGCCCCTTGCCCTGGGACTTGCTGAAGCCGTTGATGGAGGGGGAGGGGCCGATGAAGCCGATGTCGATGGAGCCGGCGTTCAGTGCCTCGATCTCGGAGGGGCCCGCGTTGAAGGTCGTGGACTCGACCTGGGTGCCGCCCAGTTCCTTCTGGATGGTGCCTTCCTGGATGCCGACCAGGGCGGTGGCGTGCGTGAGATTCGGGAAGTAGCCGATCTTCACGGTGTCCGAGGAGAGCTTCTTCCCCTTGGCGGAGACGTTCGCCTTCCTGGCGTCGTCGTCCTTGGCCTCGGAGCCGTAGCCGCAGGCGGTGGCCGCCAGGGCGAGCAGCGGCAGCGCCGCGACGGCGGCGATGGAGCGGCGAACGGTGGAACGGGGGGCAGGCACGGGAGGCTTTCCTCTCGTTGGCCCGGCGCTCGCGTCCCGCTGTCTGGTCAGGGGGGCGCGGCCGGGAGGTCGGCAGGTCTTCGGCGGTACGGACGGTGCGGGAGGGCGCGCGAGCGGTGCGCGTACGTCATCACGCACATCGCCCGACCCCGCCCTGACCACTTCCCAGGGCGCCGCTGCCCACCCGGCCGCCCTCCTTCGCGAAGGTGGAGAAGAAGTCGGTGGCCATCAGAAGTCCCACTCGGCGTCGTCGTCGGCGGCCGGGGCGGCGGCTTCGGCGACCGCGGCGAACGAGGCGCCCGCCATGCCGGCGCTCAGCGTCGTACCGTCCGCCGGGTCGATCAGGAGGAACGAACCGGTGCGCCGGGAGTCGGCGTAGGCGTCGAGCGCGAGCGGCTCGGCGGTGCGCACGACGACCCGGCCGATGTCGTTGGCGACCAGCTGCCCGGGGGCCGGGTGCTGGGAGAGGTCGTCCAGGGTGAGCCGGGAGGGGATGTCCTTGACGATCGCCTTGACCGTGCGGGTGGTGTGCTTGAGCAGCACCCGCTGGCCCACCGACAGCGGCTGGTCGGCGACGTGGCAGACGGTCGCCTCGACGTCCTGCGTGACGTCGGGGGAGTCGTCGGCCGGGGCGATCAGGTCGCCGCGCGAGATGTCGATGTCGTCGGCCAGCCGGAGCGTCACCGACTGCGGGGCCCAGGCGGTGTCGACGCTCTCCCCGAGCGCGTCGATGCCCGTGATCGTGGTGGTGCGCCCCGAGGGGAGCACGGCGACGGACTCGCCCACCCGGAACACCCCGGCCGCGATCTGACCGGCGTAGCCCCGGTAGTCGGGGTGCTCGGCGCTCTGCGGGCGGATCACGTACTGCACGGGGAAGCGCGCGTGGCAGGCGGTGAGGTCGTGGCTGACCGGCACCGTTTCCAGGTGCTCCAGGACGGTCGGCCCGCCGTACCAGTCCATGTGCGCGGAGGGCTCCACCACGTTGTCCCCGGCCAGCGCCGAGATCGGGATCGCGGTGATCTCCGGGACGCCGAGCGAGGCGGCGTACGCGGTGAACTCCTCGGCTATCGCGGCGAACACGGGCTCCGCGTAGTCGACCAGGTCCATCTTGTTGACCGCCAGCACCACGTGCGGGACGCGCAGCAGCGCGGCGACGGCGGCGTGCCGGCGGGTCTGCTCGACGACGCCGTTACGGGCGTCCACCAGGACCACGGCCAGCTCCGCCGTGGAGGCGCCGGTCACCATGTTGCGGGTGTACTGCACATGGCCCGGGGTGTCGGCGAGGATGAACCGGCGGCGGGCGGTGGCGAAGTAGCGGTAGGCGACGTCGATGGTGATGCCCTGCTCGCGCTCGGCCCGCAGCCCGTCGGTCAGCAGCGCGAGGTCCGGCGCTTCCTGACCTCTTTTCAGCGAGGCCTGCTCGACGGCCTCCAACTGGTCGGTGAGGATCGACTTGGAGTCGTGCAGCAGCCGTCCCACGAGGGTGGACTTGCCGTCGTCGACCGACCCGGCCGTGGCGAAGCGCAGCAGGGTGGTGGCCGACACGTCGGCGAACTGCTCGGTGGTCGTGGTCATGGTTAGAAGTACCCCTCGCGCTTGCGGTCTTCCATCGCGGCCTCGGACATCTTGTCGTCGGCGCGGGTCGCGCCCCGCTCGGTGAGCCGGGAGGCGGCGATCTCGGTGATCACGGCGTCCAGCGTGGTGGCGTCGGAGTCGACGGCGCCGGTGCAGGACATGTCGCCGACCGTGCGGTAGCGCACCAGACGGGTCTGGGTGGACTCGTGCTCCTTGGGGCCGCCCCAGTGCCCGGCGGTCAGCCACATGCCGTTGCGGTCGAAGACCTCGCGCTCATGGGCGAAGTAGATCTCCGGGAGCTCGATCCCCTCGCGCTCGATGTACTGCCAGACGTCCAGCTCGGTCCAGTTGGAGATCGGGAAGACGCGGACGTGCTCGCCCGGGGCGTGCCGGCCGTTGTAGAGCTGCCACAGTTCGGGCCGCTGCCGGCGCGGGTCCCACTGGGAGAACTCGTCGCGCAGCGAGAAGACCCGCTCCTTGGCCCGCGCCTTCTCCTCGTCGCGCCGCCCGCCGCCGAAGACCGCGTCGAAGCGGTGCTGCTGGATCGCCTCGGTGAGCGGGACCGTCTGGAGCGGGTTGCGGGTGCCGTCGGGGCGCTCGCGGAGCTTCCCGGCATCGATGTACTCCTGCACGGAGGCGACGTGCAGCCGCAGCCCGTGCTTCTTCACCGTGCGGTCGCGGTACTCCAGGACCTCGGGGAAGTTGTGCCCGGTGTCCACGTGCAGCAGGGTGAACGGCACCGGCGCGGGCGCGAACGCCTTGAGCGCCAGGTGCAGCATCACGATGGAGTCCTTGCCGCCGGAGAACAGGATCACCGGCCGCTCGAACTCTCCCGCCACCTCACGGAAGATGTGGACCGCCTCCGACTCCAGGGAGTCCAGGTGGCTGAGCGCGTACGGGTTGACGGTGCCTTCCGGCACGGTGGCGACGGTGCTCACGCCAGGCCCCTCTCGGTGAGCAGCGCGTGGAGCGCCGCTGCGGACTCCTGCACGGTCTGCTGGTGCGACTCGATCCGCAGGTCGGGCGATTCGGGCGCCTCGTAGGGGTCGTCGACCCCGGTGAGACCGCTGATCTCGCCGGCCGCCTGCTTGGCGTACAGCCCCTTCACATCGCGTACGGAGCACACCTCGACGGGGGTCGCGACGTGCACCTCCAGATACGTCGTGGACTCGGTGGCGTGCCGCTTGCGGACGGCCTCGCGGCTGTCGGCGAACGGGGCGATGACGGGGACCAGCACCTTCACGCCGTTGGCGGCGAGAAGCTCGGCGACGAAGCCGATCCGGGCCACGTTGGTGTGCCGGTCCTCGCGGGAGAAGCCGAGGCCCGCGGAGAGGAACTCGCGGATCTCGTCGCCGTCGAGCACCTCCACCCGGTGTCCCTCGGTCCGCAGCCGGCCCGCCAGCTCGTACGCGATGGTGGTCTTGCCCGCGCTCGGCAGACCGGTCAGCCAGATCGTGGCTCCTGTCTCCGTCACGCTCATCGAACTCTCCTGATCAGTCGTCATCAGCCGTGCAGCCCGCATTCGGTCTTGCCCCGTCCGGCCCAGCGGCCGGCCCGTGCGTCCTCGCCCTCCAGCACCCGGCGGGTGCAGGGCGCGCAGCCGACGGAGGCGTAACCGTCCATCAGCAGCGGGTTGGTGAGCACCCCGTGCTCGGCGACGTAGGCGTCCACGTCGTCCTGGGTCCAGCGGGCGATGGGGGAGACCTTCACCTTGCGGCGCTTGGCGTCCCAGCCGACGACCGGGGTGTTCGCCCGGGTCGGGGACTCGTCGCGGCGCAGGCCCGTCGCCCACGCGGCGTACGTGGTCAGGCCGTCCTCCAACGGCTTGATCTTGCGCAGCGCGCAGCACAGGTCGGGGTCGCGGTCGTGCAGCCTCGCGCCGTGCTCGGCGTCCTGCTCGGCCACGGTGCGCCGGGGGGTGAGCGTGATGACGTTGACGTCCATCACCGCGTCCACCGCGTCCCGGGTCCCGATGGTCTCCGGGAAGTGGTAGCCGGTGTCCAGGAAGACCACGTCCACGCCCGGCATCACCCGTGAGGCCAGGTGCGCGACCACGGCGTCCTCCATCGAGGAGGTGACGCAGAAGCGCGGCCCGAAGGTGTCGGTCGCCCACTTCAGGATCGTAGGTGCGGAGGCGTCCTCCAACTCCCGTCCGGCCTCCTCGGCCAGATCCCGGAGGTCCTCGTCGCCGAGTTGTCCGATCAGCAGAGCGTCCGTCATATCCCGTCTCCCTCACCGTCGTTGCGCCGAACGCCCCGGGCCAGCAGACCCAGGAACTTCAGCTGGAACGCACGGTTGCAGGAAGCACATTCCCAGGCGCCGTGACCGGTCTCGTTGGGGCGCAGGTCCTCGTCGCCGCAGTACGGGCAGTGGAACGGGGCGGCTCGCTCGCTCATGACAGCGACTCCGCACTGGCCCGGGCCGCCCAGGTCGCGAAGCGCTCGCCGTCCTCGCGCTCCTCCTGGAAGCGGCCGAGCACCCGCTCGACGTAGTCGGGCAGTTCGGCCGAGGTGACCTTCAGGCCTCGGACCTTGCGGCCGAACCCGGCCTCCAGGCCGAGCGCCCCCCCGAGGTGCACCTGGTAGCCCTCGACCTGGTTGCCGCTCTCGTCCAGCATCAACTGGCCCTTGAGGCCGATGTCCGCGACCTGGATGCGGGCGCAGGCGTTCGGGCAGCCGTTGATGTTGATGGTGATCGGGTGGTCGAACTCCGGGATTCGGCGCTCCAGTTCGTCGATGAGGGCGGCTCCGCGCGCCTTCGTCTCGACGATCGCCAGCTTGCAGAACTCGATGCCGGTGCAGGCCATCGTGCCGCGCCGGAACGGGGACGGGGTGACCTTGAGGTCGAGCGCCTCCAGCCCGGAGACCAGGGACTCCACCTGCTCCTCGGCCACGTCGAGCACGATCATCTTCTGCTCGGCGGTGGTCCGCACCCGGCCGGAGCCGTGCGCGTCGGCCAGCTCGGCGATCTTGGTGAGCGTGGATCCGTCGACCCGGCCGACCCGCGCGGCGAAGCCGACGTAGAAGCGGCCGTCCTGCTGCCGGTGCACCCCGAGGTGGTCGCGCCAGGTCTGGGCGGGCTCCTCGGGCGCGGGGCCGTCGATCAGCTCACGCTTGAGGTACTCGTCCTGAAGGACCTGGCGGAACTTCTCCGGGCCCCAGTCCGCGACCAGGAACTTCAGACGGGCGCGGGTGCGCAGCCGCCGGTAGCCGTAGTCGCGGAAGATCGCGATGACCCCGCCGTACACGTCGGGCACCTCGTCGAGCGGCACCCAGGCGCCGAGCCGCACCCCGAGCTTCGGGTTGGTGGAGAGACCGCCGCCGACCCAGAGGTCGAAGCCGGGCCCGTGCTCCGGGTGGTTCACGCCGACGAAGGCGATGTCGTTGATCTCGTGCGCCACGTCCAGGTGCGGGGAGCCGGAGATCGCCGTCTTGAACTTGCGGGGCAGGTTGGAGAAGTCGGGGTTGCCGATGAACCGCCGCTGGATCTCGTCGATGGCGGGCGTGCCGTCGATGATCTCGTTCTCCGCAACGCCCGCGACGGGCGAGCCGAGGATGGTGCGGGGCGTGTCACCGCAGGCCTCGGTGGTGGACAGGCCCACCTCTTCGAGCCGCCGCCAGATCTCCGGCACGTCCTCGATGCGGATCCAGTGGTACTGCACGTTCTGCCGGTCGGTGAGGTCGGCGGTGCCCCGCGCGAACTCCTGGGAGATCTCCCCGATCACCCGCAGCTGCTGGGTGGTCAGCCGGCCGCCGTCGATGCGGACGCGCAGCATGAAGTACTCGTCGTCCAGCTCCTCCGGCTCCAGCACGGCCGTCTTGCCGCCGTCGATGCCGGGCTTGCGCTGGGTGTACAGCCCCCACCAGCGCATGCGTCCGCGCAGGTCGTTCGGGTCGATGGAGTCGAAGCCGCGCTTGGAGTAGATCGTCTCAATACGTGTCCGTACGTTGAGACCGTCGTCGTCCTTCTTGAACTGCTCGTTCCCGTTCAGGGGGGTGTGGTGGCCCACGGCCCACTGGCCCTCGCCGCGGTGGCGTCCGGCCTTGCGGCGGGGCGTGGTGGTCGCAGGCTGTTCCGGGGTAGCGGCCATGACAATACGTCCTTCGGGACTGCGGGAGGGCGGCTCTGAGCGGCACACTCGCGCTGAGGCGCGGCGGTGCGCGGGGCGGTTCAGAGGGAGAGAGGGGGCGGCGGCGCTGGGACTCTCAGCTCGCCGGACAGATGGCGCTGGACATGCGGCAGAGGTCGACGTGGCGTCGACTCACCAAGGCAATTCCAGTTCCAGGCATGGCGGAAGCGTGTCACGCGCATCTCGGGGCAGTCCACCACTATCCGCTATGTGGACGACTGAGTCTCGAAGCATGGGACGATGTGGTGCTGGTCACGGAGTACGGCACCCGTAATGACGACAAAACACCCACCTGGCAGCCCTGAGGGCGGTGGAGCCACCGCTCCACCGCCCTCAGAGGTCACGGGTGATCAGGAGTACGCCCCGGGCCAGGGCCCCGGCGTCGCCACGTCCGGCTCCACCTCGGTCTTCGTGTCGAAGAGCCGGAAACCGCGCCGGAGATAGTTGTCCATCGCGTGCGGGCCGTCCTTCGAACAGGTGTGCAGCCACACCCGCTTCGTCGCCGGCCGCTCCGGCCAGCGCTCCGCCAGGTCCCACGCGCGCGCCACCCCGTAACTGAGGAGGTGCCCGCCGATCCGCCGCCCCCGGAACGCCGGGATCAGCCCGAAGTACATGATCTCGACCACGCCGTCGTCCTGCGCGTCCAACTGGACGTACCCGGCCGGCGTCCCGTTCTCGTACGCCACCCAGGTCTCCGCCCCGGGCCGCTGAAGGAGTTCCTGCCACTGGGCGTACGTCATGCCCAGCCGGTCGGTCCACTGGATGTCGCCGCCCACGGCGGAGTAGAGGAACCGGCTGAACTCCGGCAGCACCACCTCGGACCGGACGATGCGCAGATCGCCCTCCGGTACGGCGGCGGGACGGAGATCGTCGGGAGAGGTCTGCTCCAGCGACCAGACGGTCACCTCGGTGGTCGGGGCTGCGGGCTGCGGGGTATCGCTCATGACGGCCAGAGAACCATGCCGCCGCCCACTCCCGCACGGCGGCCCCCGCCCGGGAAGCCCCGCCCGGGAAGCCCCGCCCGGGAAGCCCCCGCCCGGGGACAGCACGCCCCCATCGGCCGCACCCCTCAGGCGAGCGGAGCCGCCGCGCGGGACTCCGTCACCACGGGCGCCCTGGAGTGCGGCAGCAGATCCGCGCGGTCCTCCGGGTGGATCACCTCCACCTCCACCCCGTCCCCGAAGCGGTACGGGCGGTGGGCCAGCACCTCCGCCAGCTGACGCCGCAGCCGGGAGACCTCGGCCCGGACCGTCACCGTCCGGGTCCCGTCCCCGAAGATGTCCCGCGCCAGCTCCGAGGCCGACCGCCCCTGCCGGTGCACCGCCAGCGCGTACAACAGCTCCGCGTGACGCGGCGAGAGCCGCTCGGTGCGGCTCCCCAGCGGACCGGTCACCCGCACGACGAGAGCCCGGGGCCGGCTCAGGTCCAGCACCACCCGTCGCGGCGCCCCCTCCGTGCCGCCGTCGTCCACCTGTACCAGCCAGCCGCCCGGCAGCGGCTCGACCCGGCACATACCGAGCGAGGGCAGCCACACCGGACCCGGCCCCAGCGACTTCGGCAGCGGCAGCCGGTCCACCGGAGCCATCCCCGTCACCGCCGCCAGCCGCCCGTGCACGTCCACAGCCAGCGCCCGCCCGCCGATCCGGCACAGGATCGGCGCGGCCACCGCGCGCAGCCGCTCGATCTCCGCCAGGTGACGGGTGCGGATCTCACCCTCGGCGAGCCGGGCCACCGAATCGACCAGGGCCAGCGTCGCCGGATGGAACGTGGACGCCGGACCGCTGATGTCCACGATCCCGATCAGCCGGCCGTCGCGCGGATCCCGGACCGGGGCCGCCGCACAGGTCCAGCCGTGCAGGGCCCGGATGAAGTGCTCGGCCGAGTGGACCTGGACGGGGACCCGGGCGGCCAGCGCCGTCCCGATCGCGTTCGTCCCGGTCGCCGCCTCGGCCCAGTCCGCCCCTTCCTCCAGGCAGATGGCGTGGGCCCGGCGCAGCACCCCCGGATGGCCCTGCCGCCACAGCACACGGCCCTCGGCGTCGGTCACCACCAGGATCTGCTGCGCGGCATCCGCTATCGAGGCCAGCCCCGCCCGCAGCAACGGCATCAGCTCGCCGAGCGCCGTGCTGTGGCGCCGGTGCTCGATCTCGTCCGCCTGTAACAGCTCACTCTCCGGCGACTGGTCGGGGTCGATACCGCTGCGCACCACCCGGTCCCAGGAGGCGTCGATCTCCACCCGGGGCGCGACCTCGGACCGGGCCCCCGCCAGCCGCGCCTCCCGCGCCCGGTGGAGCGACCGGGTCGCCTGGCGGCCCGCCCCCTGGCCCGTCACCCGCACCACCCCCGCAGAACCTGTCTCCGTCATGGTCCCCGTTCCCCCCGAACGCTTCCCGCCCGGCCCATCCTGCCGGTCACCTGGCCGGACCGCCGATCAGTCCACTCAGTCCACTCAGTCCACATAATCGTTGCAACCCTTTGCAACTCTGGCCAGATCCCGCGGCTCCGTACAAGAGTGGCAGGAACACTGTGCGCCGGGCCCGTCCCGGTCGCCCGGTGTCGCAGAAGCATGGAGGGTGGTGCCGTGTCGGCGCAGCACCACCCTCCGTCGCTTCCCACCCTCCCTCGCTACGCGACTCCCGGCCGGGCCCGTGTCACCACCGACGCCCGGCCGAGCTCGCCGAGCGCCTCCAGCGCCACGGGCAGGACCCCGGGCGCGACATGCCGTCCAACGGCCTCGCACAGGCCCCGGTCCGCGGCGAAGACGTCATGGCCGACCAGCGGTGGAACCTGAACGGTCACGGTGCGGGGGGTGGCTGCCATGCCGATACGGTAAGGACGTGCAGGCAGCAAATGAAACACCCGAGCGGCCACCGGGCCGGCTCCACCGGGCGCGAGTGCTCTACCGCAACGTCTCCAAACGACGGATGGCGTGGCACTTGCTCAAGGACACCGTCAACTCGTGCATCGAGTACCGCATTCTGGGACTCGCGGCCGAGGCGGCGTTCTTCACCCTGCTCTCCCTGCCCCCGCTGCTGCTCGGCATGATCGGACTGCTCGGTTACGTCGACGAGTGGACCACGACCACCACCGTCGCCTCCATCGAGCGCAACATCCTCTCCGCCGCACAGACGGTGCTGTCCGAGCGCGGGGTCAACGACTTCGCCAAACCGCTGCTCGCCGACGTCACGACCGGGGCCCGCCCCGACATCATCTCCATCGGCTTCGCCATCGCCCTGTGGTCCGGCTCCCGCGCGGTGAACGTCTTCATCGACACCATCACCGTCATGTACGGACTCGACGGCCACCGCGGCATCGTCAAGACCCGGCTGCTCGCCTTCCTGCTGTACGTCGTCGCCCTGCTGATCGGTGCGGTGGTGCTGCCGCTGCTGGTCGTCGGCCCGGACCGGGTGGTCCAGCTGGTGCCGTGGGGCACCGAGGTCATAGCCGTCCTGTACTGGCCGCTCGTGATCCTGCTGGGCGTCGCCTTCCTCACGACGCTGTACCACGTGTCCGTGCCGGTGCGTTCGCCCTGGATCGAGGACGTCCCCGGGGCCCTGATGGCGCTCGGCATGTGGGTCCTCGGCAGCTTCCTGCTCCGGATCTACCTGACCAACACGGTCGAAGGCCCCACCATCTACGGCTCCTTGGCGGCGCCGATCGCCGTCCTGCTGTGGATCGGCATCTCCGCCTTCGCGGTCCTGGTCGGCGCCGCGGTCAACGCGGCCATCGACCGGGTGTGGCCCTCGCTCGCCACGGCCGCCGCCCGCGAGGCCACCGAACGCGTCCGGGCCGCGCAGGCCGCCGAGTTCGTCGCCCGTACCCGCTCGGCCGCCCATGCCGGAGCGGACGACGAGGAAGACGAGGACGACGGCCCCGCGTACATGCCCTCCGAGTTCCCCGAGCGCTGGTCCCGCTTCCTGCCGCCCGACGACGTGAAGTCCCGGCTGCACGCGACCTGGGAGAAGGATCCCAGGGACACGAAGGAGAGCAGGGAGCCCAAGGAGTCCAAGGAGCCCACGTCGTCGGAGGACCCCTCCTCCCGCCGGCCGCGTTAGGCCCTGTCGTCGAACTCCCGTCGTCGCCCGGAGGGCGGCCCCGAGAGGCCGGACGGGACAGCCCTTAGCGTGGAAGCATGCCCCGGGAACACCAGCGAAACCAGCGACATCAGCGCGACCAGCAACGGCAGCACTACCAGGAACGGCAGCACTACCAGGAACGGCCGTCCCGGCTGGCCGGGGCCGTCGTCTGGACCCTGGACGTCCCGCCCGGACCGCCGGGCGCCGCCCGGTCCGTCCTTCCCGACGGCTGCATGGACCTGATCTGGTCCGCCGGCCGCCTGGTCGTCGCCGGACCCGACACCCACGCCTTCCGGGTCGACCCCCGCGACCGCGCCTCCTGCGCCGCGATCCGCTTCCCGCCCGGTACCGCCCCCGGCCTCCTCGGCGTACCGGCCGACGAACTGCGCGACCACCGGGTCGAGCTCGCCGACCTCTGGCCCCGGGCCGCCGTCCGCGGGCTCGTCGACCGGATCGACCGGGCCGCCGACCCCGCGGCCGCCCTGGAGGACTACGCCCTGGGCCTGGCCGCCGGGACCGGCCCCCCGGACCCGCTCACGGCGGCGGTCGCCGACCGGCTGCGGCGCGGCGGCTCCGTCGCGGCGACGGCCGCCGAGGTCGGCCTGGGCGCCCGCCAACTGCACCGCCGCTCCCTGGCAGCCTTCGGCTACGGCCCCAAGACCCTGGCCCGGATCCTCCGCCTCCAGCGCGCCCTGTCCCTCGTCCGCGCGGGCCTGCCGTACGCCGAGGCGGCCTGCGCGGCGGGCTGCGTCGACCAGGCGCACCTGGCCCGCGAGATGCGCGCCCTCGCCGGGACGACGCTCGGGGCCTACTTCTCGGCGGGCGACGCGGAAGCGAACAGCGACACCCCGCAGCCGTCCGGGTCCAGGACGACCGCGTAGCGCTGCCCCCACACCGCGTCCCAGGGCTTCAGATGCCCGGTGTACCCGGCGTCGACCAGCTCCGCGTACACCGAGTCCACCTCCCGCGGGCTGTCGCAGACGAAGGCCAGGCCGACCCGCTCACCGCCCGCCGGGCGCTTCCAGTCCGGATCGAACGAGGCGATGACCTCCTCCGTGTCCCACAGCAGCCGCCGCCCGCCCGGCAGGGTCACTTCGACATGCGGTGCGGACTCGGCCCCTTCGGGGATGTCGAGGCCGAGCCTGCGGTAGAAGGCGAGCGAGGCCGCCAGGTCCGCCGTGATGATGCTGATCGCGTCAAGTCGTGGAGTCATGCCCCGACCGTACGCACGCGGTGCCCCGATGGTCTTGTACGAATCGGTCGCCCGCGCCGGGACCTCACCCCAGGCAGTCGGCCGGAGAGGTCCCCGGGTCGGTCACGGCCAGGCCCAGGGCGGCCCGCTCCGTGAGCCACCGCGTCGGCCGGTGGCGCGGGTCGCCCGTCGTCGCGTGCAGCGACCGCTGGAGCTCCAGCAGCCTCGCCGCCCCGACCCGCTCACCCCAGGCCAGCGGCCCGCACGGATAGCCGAGCCCCGTCGTCACCGCCAGATCGATGTCACCGGGCGCGGCGAGCGAGCGCTCCGCGATCGAGCAGCCGACCGCGACGACGGAGGACAGCAGCCGCTGCGCGACCGTGCCCGCGGTGTCCCGCACCACCGACACCGCGTACGGATCGTCGCCCTCGGCGGCCCGCGCCAGCACCGCCCGCGCGTCCCGGGCGGCCACCGGGTCGCCGGCCGCCGTCACCGCGAGGACCCGCCGCCGCCCCGCCGGGGGAAGCACCTCCACGCCGAACGTACGCTCCCGGGGCCACGCGCCCTCCGCGACCGCCGCCGACACCGGCGTCCCCCAGACGGGCACCAGCACCACGGCCCGCGCGGACGGCCCCGCGCCCCGCTCGACCCGGACCCCCGCCGCCTCCAGGGACCCGGCCAGGGCCTCCTCGTACGCGACGGTCTCCGGCCGCCCGCCCCGGACCAGGAACACCGGGCGCTCCGCGTCCCCGGTGACCGCGCTCTCCGGCGCGGGGCCGGACGCCCCCTCGCCGTACGCGTACCAGCCACGGCCCGTCTTACGGCCGTGCAGCCCCGCCACCACCCGGTTCGGGGTCAGGAAGGACGGACGCAGCCGGTCCTCGTACCGGAAGCCCTCCCAGATCGAGTCGATCACCGCGGCCGTCACGTCGAGACCGGTCAGGTCCATCAGCTCGAAGGGGCCCATCCGCAGCCCCAGCACGTCCCGGGCGATCCGGTCGATCTCCGCCGGGTCCGCCACCGACTCCTCCAGCAGCGCCAGCGCCTCGGTCACCAGCCCCCGCCCGGCGTGGTTGACCAGGAAGCCGGGGGTGTCGGCGACGGTCACCGCCCGGTGTCCGCAGCCCTCCACCAGTTCGGTCAGCAGGGCCGGGATCTCCGGTCGGGTGGCCGCGCCCGGCACCACCTCGACGATCCTCATCAGCGGCACCGGGTTGAAGAAGTGCAGCCCGGCCAGGCGCGAGGGGTCCCGGAGCGTAGCGGCGATCCGGGTCACCGACAGGGAGGAGGTGTTGGTCGCGAAGACGGCGGAGGAGGGCAGCGCCCGCTCCAGCTTCCCGAACACCTCGGCCTTGGTCGCCAGGTCCTCCCGTACCGCCTCGATCACCAGCTCCACCTCCGGGCCCGCCGCCCACGGCTCGGCGAGCGGCACCAGCCGGGCCACGGCCGCGTCCCGCTCGGCGGCCGGCATCCTGCCCTTGGCGACGGCCCGGTCCAGCATCGAGGCGACGAAGTCCAGGGCGTCCGTCACCGCCTCGGGCCGTACGTCCCCGAGCTCGACGGTGTGACCGGCGCTCGCCGCCCACTGGGCGATGCCGCGGCCCATGGCCCCGGCTCCGACGATCCTGATACGCATGGCGGTGGGAGCCCTTTCAGCGGCGACAGAGACGATTCTCAACGGAGACGGAGACGGAGACGGAGACAGACACAGAGACGATTCTCAACGGGAGACAGAGACATTTCTTCGACGGGGACAGAGGCGGTTGGCCGACGGGGGACAGAAACGGTGCCTCCACGGGGGCGGACGCCGTCCTCAGCGGAGGTAGACGCGGTCGGGGTCGACATCCTCCCGCAGGAGCCGCAGCTCGGCGGCGGTCGGCGGGGCCGTCGTCGCCACCGAGCCGGCCGTCCTCAGCTCCCACCCGGTCGCGGCCCGCACCTGTTCGACGGTGACCCCGGGATGGACGGCGACCAGCCGCAGTTCGTCGCCGACCCCCTCCCTGGCGAGGACGCCCAGTTCGGTGACGACCCGGGTGACGCCGACGCCCAGCGGGCGGATCCCGTCCGCCAGCGCCCGGTCCGGCCCCGGCGTGGTGCAGAAGTCGAGGGCCTCGGCGAACGAGCGCGGTGTGTGGCGGCGCATCACCACGAACACCTCCCGGGCGTTCGCCATCACCTCGACCGCCCCACCGGAACCCGGCAGCCGGACCGACGGGCGGTCCCAGTCCCCGATGACCGAGGTGTTGAGGCTGCCCCACCGGTCGATCTGCGCGGCACCCAGGAAACCCACGTCGATGTGCCCGCCCTGAAGCACCGAGCCGAACAGGGCGGGCATCGACACCACCGCTTCGGCCCCGGTGATCAGGACGGCGTCCGCGATGGTCTCCGGCAGCCGGGAAGGGTGCGCCCCGCAGACCCCGGACTCGTACACCACCTCGATGCCCGGCGCGACGGTCAGCCGCGCCAGCTCGGCCGCCAGCGTCGGCAGCCCGATCCCCGCGAACACCGCGTGGCGTCCGGCCAGTTCACGCGAGGCGATGACCGACAGCAACTCCGAGGAGGTGACGGGCCGCGTGGCTTTCGGGTCCTGCTCGCTCACAGCCGCCTCCCGTAGTTCACCGGCTCGCTCAGCGCCTCGCCGACCGCCAGCCCCGCCCAGAACTTCTCGCCCAGCTTCGCCACGTACTCGGCGTGGTCGGCGGTGCCGTACACCCACTCCTCCAGCCACGCCCGCAGCCGAGCCGGGTCCTTGCTGATCGCGGACCAGGAGCGGTAGAAGGCGTTGTCCCGGTCGTAGTAGCCCTGCGCGAACGAGGGGTGCGCCCCGCGCGGGCAGACCACCACCGCGTTGACCGCGTGGGCCGGAACCAGTGTGCGGTTCGGGTCCGAGCGGACCACCTCGTCCGCCACCAGCTCCTCCACCACCACGACCGCCTTCTCCGCCGCGTACACCGCCTCCGCCTGGACGCCGGTCAGCCCCCAGACCTGGGTGTTGCCCCGGCGGTCGGCGCGCTGCGCGTGGACGATCGTCACGTCCGGGTTGACGGGCGGTACGACGTAGATCTGCTCGGCGCCCCCGTCGGCGGCCGGGTAGGGCGAGACGACCTTGCGGATGCCGGGGTTGACGGACGGCAGGTCGCTGCCCGCGTACGAGCGCAGCGGGTAGAACGGCAGCCGCTGCGCCCCCGCGAGATAGCGGCACACCATCCCGTAGTGGCTGTACTCCTCGAACGCCAGCGGCTCCGGGTCGGCGTGCTCGATCCGCCGCCGGAGCTCCCCGAGCGAACCGGCGGACGAGTTCCCCACGAAGGAGGAGACCAGCCGCGTCACGCACCCGGCCGCCAGCATCTGGTCCACCACGATGTCCGCCGTCATCCGGACCACCGTGAGATTCCGGCGGCCCTGCCGGATGATCTCGTGACCGGCGGCGGTCGGGATGAGATGGGTGAACCCTTCGAGGCTCACGGTGTCCCCGTCGCGGACGAAGGCGGCGACGGCCTCCCTCATCGACATGACCTTGCCGGCCGTCCGGTCCACGGTTCTCCTCATCGTCCGCATCCGCGGACCCCACGGTGTCAGCACCCATTGATGGCTGTCCAATACCGAATTAGGGTCGGATCAAGACCCGGGGCATATCAATGGAGCGAGGGGGTGTCCATGGAACTGCGCCACCTGAAGGCCTTCCTCGCCGTGGCCGAGGAGCTGCACTTCGGCCGGGCCGCCCAACGCCTCCGGATGGCACAGCCGCCCCTGAGCCAGCAGATCCGGCAGCTGGAGAAGGAACTCGGCGTCCAGCTGTTCCGCCGCAACACGCGTTCCGTCCGGCTCACCGGCGCGGGGGAGACCTTCCTCGACCCCGTACGGACCGTCCTCGACGACCTCGACACCGCCGTCCGGGCCGCCCGCTCGGCGGGCCGGGGCGAGTACGGCCGGGTGACCATCGGCTTCGCCGGCGCCTCCAGCCACGAGACGCTGCCCCGCCTCACCCGCGCCGTGCGCGCCGCACACCCCGGCCTCGAACTGGTCATGACCGGTCAGACCTACGCCAACGTCGCGCTGGACCGGGTCGGTGACGGCTCCCTCGACCTGGGCTTCGTCCGGCTGCCGGTGACCCGGCCCGGAGTGGAGCACCGGGTGATCGACGAGGAGGAGCTGCTGTGCGCCCTGCCGTTCGACCACCCGCTCGCCCGGCGCACGGCGGTGCCGCTCGGCGCGCTGGCGGACGAACCGTTCGTCTCCTTCCCCGCCAACTCCGGCTCCACCGTGCGCGACGCCATGACCGAGGCCTGCGAGAGCGCCGGGTTCACCCCGCGTGTCGTCCAGGAGGCCCCCGACTCGTACACGATCATGGCGCTCGTCGCCGCCGGGGTCGGCGTCACCCTCACGGTCACCTCCGTACGCCACATCCAGCAGAGCGGACTGGTCTACCGGCCTCTCACCGGACCGCCCATCCGCCGCCAGGCGGCCCTCGCCTGGCGTGCCGACAACCCCTCCGCCGCCCTGCACGCCGTGCTCGCCGTCGCCCGGGCCGCCCTGCCGACCCCCGTACGCGGACCGGGCGGAGGACCGATTGAGACGCCGGGCCTCTGAAAAGGGGGCACATCCGGTATTGGACCCGCTCAGTCACCGGATGCGAAGGTCACCCCACCACCCGCGCCCCTCCCGCCGCCCTGGTCGCCCTGGTCGCCCTGAAGGAAAGGCCCCGCCGTGCCGCTCGACGTCGTCATCTGCGAACCCCTGCGCACCCCCATCGGCCGGTTCGGCGGGGCCTTCGCCCAGCAGACCCCGGCCGCGCTGGCCGCACAGGTCATCGCGGAGATCGTCGCCCGCACCGGCGTCGACCCCACCCGGGTCGACGAGGTGATCCTCGGCCACGCCTACCCCACCAGCGAGGCCCCCGCCATCGGCCGGGTCGCGGCCCTGGACGCCGGACTGCCCGCCACGGTCACCGGCTCCCAGATCGACCGCCGCTGCGGCTCCGGACTCCAGGCGGTGCTGGACGCGGCGATGCAGATCCGGGCCGGATTCAGCGACGTGGTGATCGCGGGCGGCGTCGACGTGATGAGCGCCGCCCCCTACTACACCCACGACGGACGCTGGGGCATCAAGGGCCCCGGCCTCCAGCTCCACGACGCGCTCGCCCGGGGCCGCGTCACCGCCGGAGGCGTCAACCATCCGGTGCCCGGCGGCATGATCGAGACGGCGGAGAACCTGCGCCGGGAGTACGGGATCAGCCGGGCCGACCAGGACGCCCTGGCCCTGCGCTCCCAGCAGCGCGCCGCCCGCGCCGCCGCCGAGGGCCGCTACGACGCGGAGACCATGCCCGTCACCGTACGCACCCGCAAGGGCGAGACGACCGTCACCGCCGACGAGCACCCCCGGCCCGAGACCACCGCAGAACAACTCGCGGCCCTCCGGCCGGTGATGGCGAAATCCGACCCGGACGCCACGGTCACCGCGGGCAACGCCAGCGGC
Organism: Streptomyces sp. CNB091; assembly: GCF_000377965.1. Lineage (NCBI taxonomy): Bacteria > Bacillati > Actinomycetota > Actinomycetes > Kitasatosporales > Streptomycetaceae > Streptomyces > Streptomyces sp. CNB091. Next base: position 55,934 of record NZ_KB898993.1, on the reverse strand, counting down.
CAGAACGACGCGGCCGCCGCCTGCCTGGTCACCAGCGCCGCGACCGCCGAACGCCTCGACCTCACCCCGCTCGTCCGCCTCGTCTCCTTCGCCCGCGCGGGGGTGCCCGCCGCGACGATGGGCATCGCCCCCGTCGCCGCCACCCGCACCGCGCTCGACCGGGCAGGCCTCACCCTCGCCGACCTCGACCTGATCGAGCTGAACGAGGCGTTCGCCGCCCAGGTGCTGGCCTGCACCCGGGAGTTGGGCCTCGGCGAGAAGGATCACGACGAGCGGATCAACGTCAACGGCTCGGGCATCTCGCTGGGCCACCCGGTCGGCGCCACCGGAGCCCGCATCCTCGCCACCCTCACCCGCGAACTCCACCGCCGCGAGGGCCGGTACGGAGTGGAGACGATGTGTGTCGGCGGCGGCCAGGGCCTCGCCGCGATCTTCGAACGCATCGCGGACTGAAGGACAGGAATCCCTTGGGCAACAACGATCCGGCTGCCGTGATCTTCGCATCCGACCTCACGTTCCGGGTGTGGAAGTACGGGATCGGACACTCGCAGCTTCTGCTTCGATCCGCCTCGGACGAGTCCGAGGGCGAAGGGGTGGACATCCTTTTCGAAGGAGTCGCTGCCATGCGGCTCGCCATGCGCTACGAGGCGTTGCAGCTGCGTTCCGTGGACGAGGAAGAGTTCCGGGAAGTCTTCGACAGCTCGGGTGTGGACGAGAAGTGGCGAGATTCCTTCGTCATCGTCCGCCTGAGCTCCCGATCGGGCGAGGGCTACGTGCAGTGCGCGAGGATCACCGCTGAACGGCGGCACGTGCAGAGCGGCTCGGGGCGAGATCCGGACGGGCTGCGCGACCTTCTCTGGAGTCTGGGCCCGTAACCCGACCACGTCGAAACGACTGCCGCAGGCGCAGACGCAAAGGTCCGGCCGGACAGTCCCCGCTGTCCGGCCGGACCTCGTTCTCCCGCAGGAGGTCTGTCAGTCCCGTGCGTTGCGGGTACGGCGCATCAGCACCGCACCGCCGAGCAGCAGCGCGGCGCTCGCGCCGGCGGCCAGGCCCAGGTCGGCGGCACCGGTGTCGGCCAGGTGCGCGCCCGGGCCCCCGGACCCGGGCGTACCGGACCCGGGCGTACCCGAGCCGGGCGTGTCGGTACCGGGCGTGCCGGTCGGCGGCTCGTCAACGGGCGGCTGGTCCACCGGCGGCTCATCGACCGGGGGCTGGTCCACGGGGGGCTCGTCCACCGGCGGTTCGTCCACCGGGGGCTTGTCCACGGGCGGCTCATCGACGGGCGGCTGGTCCACCGGCGGTTCGTCGACCGGGGGCTCGTCCACGGGGGGCTCGTCCACCGGCGGTTCGTCGACCGGGGGCTCGTCGACCGGCGGCTTGTCCACCGGCGGCTTGTCCACCGGCGGGTGGTTGTGCTTCGGCCCGTCGGCGTTCACGCACTTGTTGCCGAAGGCCGGGTTCAGCAGAGCGATCACATTGACGGTGTTCCCGCACACGTTGACCGGGACGTGCACCGGCACCTGCACCGCGTTGCCCGAACCGACCCCCGGTGAACCGACGGCCGCGCCCTCGGCCGACGCGTCGGCGTGCGCGGTGCCGCCGACCGCCGCCAGGAGACCGGATGCGGCCGCCATGACGATAACGCTCTTGTTCAAGACCTGTCGCATTACTTGCCCTTCCTTAGGACATTCGCGAGGACTTCGCGTGGGTGCTTCGCGCGGGGATGACGGGCAGCCGTCGGGAGGAGCCGCGGCACAGCCGGACCCTGCGGTGAAGCCATGGTGAAAGTGATGAAGACGTGCGCGCTGGACGACTGCCATAACGACCCGGGTTCAGGTGGGAAACTCGGATGTGCGTGGAAATTGTGTAATCACCTGAACGGGTGGTGCCGTCGAACCCCGAGCATCCCGTTTCACGGATGGAGAGAAACGATTCGCCGCCACCTGCATGGGCTATCGCACGTGTTGACGGCAGAGAAGTGCCCTCTTCCGTAGAGGCCACGGCCTCGGAGCCGCTCGCCCTCGTCCGCCCGTCCGCCCGTCCGCCCGTTCGGGCGAGGAGCGCCGGAGGGGTGTGCGCAATTCCTTCACGAACAGGGGGTCGTACGAACAGATATGGGGGGGCGGTCCCGCGTCCGGCATTCGGGTGAATGGGCAGAACCTAATGCCGGGCGGCGAGTTGACCAGGGGGCTCCGCTACGGGGCGATCGGTACGAGAAGGGTTAATCGTGATCAAGAAGGTTCTGGCTACGGGCGCTGTCGCCGCCTCCATCCTCGGTCTCGGCTCGACGCAGGCCATGGCCATCGCCAACGACGGCGGCACCACCACGGTCAATGGCAACGGCGCCTCGCAGGCGTACGGCAACTCCGAGACCCACGGTGACTGGAGCCCGCAGTTCGCGCTGATCCAGGGCTCGCTGAACAAGCCCTGCATCGCCCTGCCGGCCAAGGCGAACCTCGGCTCGCTCATCGGCATTGTGCCGATCACGGTCCAGGACATCAACGTCCTGTCCTCCCCGCAGAACCAGCAGTGCACCGAGAACTCCACCCAGGCCAAGGGTGACGAGGCGCTGTCGCACATCCTGGAGGACATCCCGATCCTCTCCGGCAACGGCGCCGGCAACAACTGATCCGCAGCCGCCCTACTCGGGCCCGAGTCCTCGGAGTTCCTCCACCGAGCGGCTCGGGCCCGTCGCCGTTCCGGGACACGCGCACGGGTTTCCCCGCATCAACAAGTAACCCCCTGGGCGGCCGGGCCCCGTGCCCGCAATCGGTGGGCCCCGGACGGTGGATACCGTCCTGGACCCTTTCGCAGCCCTTAGGGGGATCGGAATCGCGGAAGGCGCCGGAGAAAGTCGTCCCACCGCAGTTTCCCGCATGCGACCGGATCGTTGATCAGGGAGAAAGCGGCAGAAGTCACAGGTAAAGAAAGCTTGTGTGCGGCACGGGAACGTGACCGAAACAGATGCCGCGCAGAAGGGAACCAGAAAAGTGAAGTACGCGAAGACCGCCGCCCTTGTTGCCGGTTCCGTGGCTGCCCTCGGAGCGGCCGCCCCCGCCTTCGCCGTCACTACGCCCACGGCCCCCAACTTCAGCCTCGACAGCGGCCTCAACCAGGTGATGGCCAGCGCCCCGCAGGTCGTGGACCCGGTGGTGGGCGCGGTCGCCGAGACCGCCGAGACGGTCTCGAAGGACGGCACGGTCGGCAAGCTGGCGGGCCAGGCAACCGGGGTGGCCGAGGGCGCCGCTCCGCTGCTGGGCGGAGTTCCCCTCGGCGGCTGACCGCCGCAGCACACCCTTTCCATTTGGTTCTTTCACCGATCCGTATCACTCCCTCAGAAGGGCTCCTTCATGTTCAAGAAGATCATGGCCTCGGCCGCCGTTGCCGCCTCGATCGTCGGTGTCTCCGCCGCTGCCGCCGCACCCGCCATGGCCATCGCCAACGACGGCGGCACCACCACGGTCAACGGCAACGGCGCCTCGCAGGCGTACGGCAACTCCGAGACCCACGGTGACTGGAGCCCGCAGTTCGCGCTGATCCAGGGCTCGCTGAACAAGCCCTGCATCGCCCTGCCGGCCAAGGCGAACCTCGGCTCGCTCATCGGCGTCGTGCCGATCTCGCTCCAGGACATCAACGTCCTGTCCTCCCCGCAGAACCAGCAGTGCACCGAGAACTCCACCCAGGCCAAGGGTGACGAGGCGCTGTCGCACCTGCTGAACGACATCCCGATCCTCTCCGGCAACGGCGCCGGCAACAACTGAGACCGGGTAGACCGGGTCTGCTCCGGCCGACCCGCGTGGGGCCAGTCCAGCCGTACGGCGATCGTTCTTCGCCGGACCGGGTGGGCTGGCCCTTCGTCGTGTGCCAACGCCTCCGGCCGGGTTGTCCCGTTGGGCCGGATGCCGCAGCGCCGGCTGACGATCCGGTCCGGGCCGGGTAGGGCCTCCGTATGGATCCGTACGACAGTCAGACCCCCCAGGGCGGAGAGCGGTCGCCCGCGTCGGGCGGCACACCGATCTACGACCGGCTCGTCGCCGAGTGGCAGGCGGCCGGAGGCGTTCGCCGCCTGCCGGAACCGCACCGGGACCAGGCGCCCCGGTGCGGCGGTTTCGTGCCGGCGGCGCGCACGTCGGACGAGGGCTCCGGACCGGAGGCCGCTGGAGGATGAGGCCCCGCGCACCGGGGAGTGGCGTCGACCTTGCGCCGGAACGAACCCATTTGAGTGGTGCTGCGCAACCGATCAGGGGTGGTGGCAGTTGATCAGTACGTTCCACAACGGGACGCTCCGAAAGGTGAAGTTGATGAAGAAGATGATGGCCGGCGCTGCAGTGGCCGTGTCCCTGCTCGGTCTGTCCGCAGTCGCGGCTCCCACGGCCATGGCGATCGGCAACGACGGTGGCACCACCACGGTCAACGGCAACGGTGCCGAGTCGGAGATCGGCAACGCCGAGACGGAGGGCAACTGGAGCCCGCAGAACCAGCTCGTCCAGGGCACCCTGAACAAGCTCTGCGTCGGCCTGCCCCTCAAGGCCAACGTCGGTTCGCTCATCGGCGTCGTGCCGATCACGGCCCAGGACATCAACGTCCTGTCCAACCCGCAGAACCAGCAGTGCACCGACAACTCCACCCAGGCCAAGGGCGACGAGCCGCTGTCGCACATCCTGGACGACATCCCGGTCCTCTCGGGCAACGGCGTCGGCAACAACTGACGCACCACAGCCTGAGGTGTTGAGTGCGGGCGGTCCGGAGATCACACTCCGGGCCGCCCGTCCCCGTTTCGCGGCAACGGCCCCCTCGGGCGCCGCGCGTCGCGCACCGTACGGGTGAGGCCCACCACTCCACGGGGGTGGTGGGCCTCGTCGTGTGTCCGGGGCGGCGGAAGGGCTCCTCAGCCCAGGGAGCGGACCGGGAGCAGGCAGTGGGCGGCGGTGCGGACGACCTCCACGTCGGTGGCGAAGGCCCGCAGCCGGTCCTCGCTGACCGGCTGCCCGGGCACGGCGTCCGGCCAGGGGCTGGTGGCGAACATCCCGTACACCTGGCCCTGTGCCTGCGCGGCGGCCAGCCACTCCTCGGGGGCCGGGTACTGCGCCGAGAGGTGAGGAAGCGTCAGGACGGCCTGCCCCGCCTGGACGAGGAGCTTCGCCTGGATGGCCGGGGTCTCGCCCGCGTCCTGGATCGGGCCGCCGACGCGGAGGCCCGCGCGCTCCAGCATGGCGCGCATGGCCTCGCGGCCGACCACCGGGCCGTCCTGCCCGTCGCCCAGCGAATAGGCGAGGAGGAAGGCGGTGTCCTGGTCGGCGTCGGGCTGCCGGCCGCTCCAGCCGATCAGGATCTGCGTGCCCAACTGGGCCTGAGTGAACGTGCCGGTGGAGGCCTGGGGTGTGGTCATGCTCGGCACCCTAACGGCCCCGGACCAGGCTCTATGCATGCGTATCACCCGATCGAGGGAGATCTGTGCCCAACTCCGGCGAACACCCCGGCCGGGCCGCCTCCATCGGAGGTGCGCGGAAAAGCTGTTGACGCCGCTCCCTGAGGTCCGGCTAATCTGGCCACTGTTCCGGGCGTCGCCATGACGCCCGCGGCATGGAAGCGGAAAGAACCAGGAGGTGAGGACATTGATGACTGTCGTTGCGATGGGCACTGCCCACAACCGGAAGAGCATCGTCCTCATCCCCGTGGCCACCGGCTGACCGACTTCCCTCACTCCCGCGCCGAGCGCGCGCGCCGGGGCCACCCTGTGAAGGGTTTCCCTTGTCTTTCTCGTTCCTCACCGCTCGTTCCTCCTCGCACCCGCTGACTCCGTACGGCTGGGACGAGGACTGGGCGGCCGCCTTCTCCCCGTACGCCGAGCAGGGGCTCGTGCCGGGACGCGTCGTGCGCGTGGACCGCGGTCAGTGCGACGTGATCACCGCCGACGGCACCGTCCGCGCCGACACCGCGTTCGTCGTGCCCCGTGACCCCATGCGGATCGTCTGCACCGGTGACTGGGTGGCGCTCGACGCCGGCGGCGATCCGCGCTTCGTCCGTACGCTGCTGCCCCGCCGCACCGCCTTCGTCCGCTCCACCTCCTCCCAGCGGTCCGAGGGGCAGGTGCTCGCCACCAACATCGACCACATCGCCATCTGCGTCTCGCTCGCCGTCGAGCTGGACCTCGGCCGCCTGGAGCGCTTCCTCGCGCTCGCCCTTTCCAGCTCCAGCGGCGCCGCCCTGCTCGGTGACGGCCGGGGCGCGGGCCACACCCCCGAACCGATCGTGCTGCTCACCAAGGCGGACCTGTTGCCCGACGCGGTCACGTTGGCCCACCTCGTCGGGGACGTCGAGGCGATCGCCCCCGGGGTCCAGGTGCTGCCGGTCAGCTCCACCACGGGCGAGGGGCTCGACGTCTTCGGCGCCGTCGTCTCCGGTGGTACGAGCGTGCTGCTCGGCATCTCCGGCGCGGGCAAGTCGACCCTGGCCAACACCCTGCTCGGCCAGGACGTCATGGACGTACAGGCCGCCCGGGACGTCGACGGCAAGGGCCGGCACACCACGACCACCCGCAACCTGCTCGTCCTGCCGCACGGGGGCGTCCTCATCGACACCCCCGGGCTCCGCGGAGTGGGCCTGTACGACGCCGGGACCGGGGTCGGCGAGGTGTTCTCCGAGATCGAGGAGCTGGCCACCCGATGCCGGTTCCACGACTGCGCCCACCAGTCCGAACCGGGGTGCGCCGTCCTCGGCGCGCTGGCGGACGGGGTCCTGCCCGAGCGGCGGCTCGACAGCTACCGCAAACTGATCCGCGAGAACCAGCGGATCGTCGCCAAGACCGACGCCCGGGTGCGCTCCGAGATCCTGCGGGACTGGAAGCGCAAGGGCGCGGAGGGGCGCGCGGCCATGCAGGCCAAGCGCGGCCGGGTGCGGTAGCCCGGAGCGACCGGTTCGACGTCCGAAAACCGCGAGTGCGGCGACCCCGGCTGCCGCACACTGGACGGTGTGATGGACGAACGGACCAGGTACGAGGCGGTCAGCAGCCGCGACGCGCGGTTCGACGGCGCGTTCTTCTTCGCCGTCGTGACCACCGGCATCTACTGCCGGCCGAGCTGCCCCGCCGTCACGCCCAAACGCGCCAACGTGCGCTTCTACCCGACCGCGGCGGCGGCCCAGGCCGGCGGCTTCCGGGCCTGCCGCCGCTGCCGGCCGGACGCCGTGCCCGGCTCCGCCGACTGGAACGTCCGCGCGGACATCGTCGGCCGGGCCATGCGCCTCATCGGCGACGGCGTGGTGGACCGCGAGGGCGTCCCCGGCCTCGCCGGGCGGCTCGGCTACAGTGCCCGGCAGGTCCAGCGCCAGCTCAACGCCGAGCTGGGCGCGGGACCCGTCGCGCTCGCCCGCGCCCAGCGTTCCCACACCGCCCGGGTGCTCCTCCAGACCACCGGGCTGCCGGTCACCGAGATCGCCTTCGCCGCGGGGTTCGCCAGCGTCCGGCAGTTCAACGACACCGTCCGGCAGATCTACGCCCGCACGCCCAGCGCCCTGCGCGCCGAGGCCGGTACGGGACTCGGCGGCGCACGCCGCGAGGGGACCAGGGCCGGAATCCCGCTGCGGCTCGCCCACCGGGGCCCGTACGCCACCGCCGCCCTGTTCGACCTGCTGGCCGCCGGCGCGGTCGCCCGGGTCGAGGAGGTGACGGGCCCGCCCGGCCGCCGCGTCTACCGGCGCACCCTGCGACTGCCGTACGGGGCCGGGCTCGTCGCGGTCGACGAGGCCTCGCCCGGCGGCCCCTGGCTGGAAGCCCGGATCCAGCTCACCGACCTCCGCGACCTGACCACCGCCGTCCAGCGGGTGCGCCGCCTGTTCGACCTGGACGCCGACCCGTACGCCGTGGACGAGGCGCTGGCCGCCGACCCCCGGCTCGCCCCGCTGGTCGCCGCCCGCCCCGGGCTGCGGTCGCCGGGCGCGGCCGACCCGGAGGAGGCCGCGGTGCGGACCCTGGTCGGGCGCGAGGCCGCCGGGGAGCTGGTCGAGCGGTACGGGAAGGCGCTGGACGTGCCGTGCGGCGGGCTCACCCATGTGTTTCCGGAGCCGGACGCGCTCGCCGGTTCCGCCGATGACCCGGCCCTCGCCGCCCTGGCCGCCGCGCTCGCCGACGGAGGGCTGCGGCTGGACGCCGGGGCCGACCGCGACGAGGCGGAACGGACGCTGCTGACCCTGCCCGGGATCGGCCGCCGCACCGCCGCCCTGATCCGGATGCGGGCGCTCGGAGACCCCGACGTGGACCCGTACGGAACGCCGGGCGCGGAAAGGTGGCGGCCCTGGCGCTCCTACGCGGTACGTCATCTGGAGGCGGCGGGGGCAGCGGTCCCCGGCTGACCGGGGCCCCGGAGCAGGCGTGGGCGGCGGTCCCCGGCTGACCCGGGCCCCGGGGCGCTCCGGTCAGCCCCAGAGCACCGCGCCCAGCCAGGCGCCCGCCACCAGCAGACAGCAGAACAGCTCCACCAGCACCGCGTAGCCCGTCGCCCGCATGACCGAGCGCACCGACGCCCACCCCGCGCCGCGGCTCCTCAGCCGCAGCCGCTCGGCGCCGAAGATGGCCCCCACGTACCCGAGGACCCCGCCGACCACGGGCACGACGAAGAAGCCCACGATCCCGGCGACCCCGCCGATCATCAAGGTCCGGCGAGGCGCCCCGGACTCACCCGGGCGGCGCGGTGGCAGCAGCGCTTTGAGCGCCTGGTTCAGCAGCATCAGCGCCGTCGCGCCGATCAGGACGCCCCAGGCGGCCGGCGTCATGTCCGTCAGCGCCCACCACAGCACCGCCGCCCAGACGATCGCCTGACCCGGCACGCCCGGCACCAGCACCCCGACCAGGCCCAGCAGCATGACCAGGCCCACGGCGACGAGCTGCCACACACTCATCTGACCAGCCTGCCGGAGAGTGCCCCGCTCCGCCCGTCAGCGCACCCCGCCCACCCGCGTCGACCTGCGCCGACGCGGTATCAGGCCGACCCGGTACGGGCCACCCAGCCACGCTCGTACGCGTGCCAGCCCAGCTGGAGCCGCGTCGAGACCCCCGTGAGCTCCATCAGGCCCTTGACGCGGCGCTGCACGGTCCGCAGCCCCAGATCCAGCTGCTTGGCCACGCTGGCGTCCGTCAGCCCCGCCAACAGCAGCGACAGGATCTCCAGATCCGTCGGATCCGGCCCGACCTCGTCCTCGCGCACCCCGCCGCCGCCCTCGCCCAGCCGCAGCGGCATCGCCTCTCGCCACACCGCCTCGAAGAGGCCCATCAGCGACTCCAGCAGACCGCTGGCGTGCACGACCAGAGCGGCGGGCTCCGCGCCCCGAGCGGTCAGCGGGACCATCGCGAGGCTCCCGTCGGCCACCACCAGCTTCGTCGGCACCCGGTCCACCACCCGGCACTGCTCGTCCCGGCTCAGCGCCGCCGACAGCTCCAGGATCCCGAACGGCGTCGACAGCACCTCACGCTCGACCACCACCCGGTAGCTCACCCCGCGCGACGTCGCCCGCTCCTCGGATTCGTTCTCCATCCCGGTCACCGCGATCGGCTTGCCCGTCACCAGGGCGCACACCTCCGACACCGCCCCCAGCTGCAACTGGTGGAAGCGCTGGGCGACGGCGCTCGCGCCCGTCACCACCTCCACCAGGTCGTGCACCGCCGGTTCGCTCGCCTCGGCCCGGTACTCCTCGGCGAGCAGCGCGGACGCCAGCTCCGCCTGCTCCAGCTCGTGCCGCTGCTGGATCAGCAGCGCACCGAGCGCCACACCGGGCGGCGCCGCCACCCAGCGGCCCGGCCGGGCCGAGGACTGTGCGGCCAGGCCCTGCTGCTCCAGCCGCCGCAGCACCCGTTCGGTGTCCGCCTCGGTCAGCGCCAGCCGGTGCGCGAGATCGGCGAGCTCCGCGGCTCCCGCCGCGACGAGCGCGCGGTACGCGGTTTCCTGTCTCTCGTCGAGACCTATGGCCCCCAGCATTCTCCGACCTCCCCGGGTGTGGTGATCGCGCATCGAGGCGCCCCTGCGACGGGTCCCGGGTGGCGGGAAGAGGCCACGGCGCAAACCCGCCGCCCACATCATCCCCTGTACCCCCGGCCCCTCTGCCACTGTGACGCCACCGCAGCACCAACTACCGCCGGGATGCGGCCCCTTGGGCTGCTTCGTGCCGGATTGACCTGGGGAGAGCGATGCGCCCGATATCGACTGAACCGGCGATCGGCCGGTCGTACGAACGGCCGTAACGCCGGGACGCCGCTCACTCCCCATCTGCGCGCCACATTTTCCCGATGTCCCGTTTTCGGGCCGCCTTCGCGGTGGACTATAGGGGCATGAGTCAGCAGGGGGAGAAGCCCGCCGCCCACGAGGACGACTGGTGGCGCAAGCTGTACGACGAGACCGCGTACGACACCGGTCCCGGCCGTGCGGCCGACAGCCTCGACGACCGCTTCGACTCCGTGTCGGACACGCTGAGCACCCCGGCGGGCGACCACCGGGACCCCGTGGGCGAGACCGTCCGGGACCGGTACGGCGACGCGTACGAGGACCCCTACGCCGACCGCTACGAGGAGCCGGACGCGGACCGCCACGAGGACCCGTACGCGAAGCGCGACCGGCAGCCGGAGCCGGCCGCCCCCCGCACCACCGCCGTTCCCGCCCCCTGGGAGGCGCCCGTCGGGCAGCCGGGGCCCCGGACGTTCGCCGCGCCGCGCGTGCCGGAAGCGCCCGCGCCCGCCCTCGCGCCCGACCCCAGCGCCCTGCACGCACTTCCGCCGGATCCCGCCGACGACGAAGCGACCGGCGGCCGGCCGTCCGTCGGGCACCTCGGGGACCGGCCGCCGACCTACGACGCCGAGCCCGCCGCCCTGCCCTCCGCCACCTCGGAGAACCTGGACGGCCTCGCCCCCGACACCGTCCTGGACGGCGCGCGGTACGGAACGTACACCCTGCGCACCGCCTCCGTACGCGGTGACTCCGCCCGCTTCCGCGGAGAACCCCGGCGCGACGGGCTGCTCACCGCCCGCTTCGGCGCGGCCGAGAGCGCCCTCGTCCTCGTCGCCGTGGCCGGCGGCGACCGGGCCGGCGAAGCGGCGCACCTCGCCGCGGCCGACGCCTGCCGCTGGATCGGCGGTGCCGTCGCCCGCAGCCATCTCCGGCTCTCCGAGGACATAAGAGCGGGCCGCCGGGACGACCTGAGGGCCGGGCTGCACCGGCTCACCGACCGTACGTACGGCAAGCTGCGCGCCCGCGCCGCCGAACTCGGCGTGGCACCGGACGCGTACACCGCGAGCCTCCGGTGCCTCCTGCTGCCTGCCGACCCGGACTGCCGCACCCGGGTCTTCTTCGGCGTCGGCAGCGGCGGCCTCTTCCGCCTCCGCGACGGACGCTGGCAGGACCTGGAGCCCCACGTCCCGGAGGGCGGCGGCCCGTCGGCGGGTGATGAGGAGGAGGAGGGTCCGGACGGGGACCGGCTGACCATGGATCTCCAGATCGCCACACCTCCGTCCCCGCACGCGGACGGCCCCGTCCGGCAGCCCGCCGAGCCCTTCCGCTTCCGGGCCTCCGTGGCGCGCCCCGGCGACACGCTGCTGCTGTGCAGCGACGGACTCGCCGAGCCGATGCGCGGCGAGCCGGCGCTCCCCGGCGAGCTCGCCGAGCGCTGGGGGAGCGCCGGACCGCCCGGACTGCCCGCCTTCCTCGCCGACACCCAGCTCCGGATCAAGGGGTACGCCGACGACCGCACCTGCGCCGCGGTCTGGGAGGCGTAACCGCGCACACCGTGGGTTGATGGATTCCGGAGCCGGGCGACACGGTGTTTCGGGCTCCGGAGTCCGGACAACCGAAGTGCACGGAGCACGGGCAAGGAAAGGGCGCGCACCCATGGCCAAGCAGAACGTGGCGGAGCAGTTCGTCGACATCCTCGCCAGGGCAGGCGTCAAACGCCTGTACGGCGTCGTCGGCGACAGCCTGAACCCCGTCGTGGACGCCATCCGGCGTAACCCGGCCATCGACTGGATCCCCGTCCGCCACGAGGAGACCGCCGCCTTCGCGGCCGGTGCGGAGGCGCAGGTGACCGGCGAGCTCGCGGCCTGCGCCGGCTCCTGCGGGCCGGGCAACCTGCACCTCATCAACGGCCTGTACGACGCGCACCGCTCGATGGCCCCGGTGCTGGCCCTCGCCTCGCACATCCCCTCCAGCGAGATCGGTCTCGGCTACTTCCAGGCGACCCATCCGGAGCTGCTGTTCCAGGAGTGCAGCCACTACAACGAGATGATCTCCAACCCGGAGCAGATGCCGAGGCTGCTCCAGACGGCGATCCAGCACGCCATCGGGCGCGGCGGCGTCAGCGTCGTCTCGATGCCGGGCGACATCGCCTCCAAGCCCGCCCCCGAGAAGAGCATCGAGCACGCCCTCGTCACCGCACGGCCGACCGTACGGCCCGGCGACGACGAGATCGACAAGCTCTGCCGCATGGTCGACGAGGCCAAACGGGTGACACTGTTCTGCGGCAGCGGCACGGCCGGGGCGCACGCCGAGGTCATGGAGTTCGCCGAGAAGATCAAGTCCCCGGTCGGGCACGCGCTGCGCGGCAAGGAGTGGATCCAGTACGACAACCCGTACGACGTCGGGATGAGCGGGCTGCTCGGCTACGGCGCCGCGTACGAGGCGACCAACGAGTGCGACCTCCTCGTCCTGCTCGGCACGGACTTCCCGTACAACGCCTTCCTCCCGGACGACGTGAAGATCGTCCAGGTCGATGTGCGCCCCGAGCACCTCGGCCGCCGCTCCAAGCTCGACCTCGCGGTCTGGGGCGATGTGCGTGAGACGCTGCGCTGCCTGACGCCCCGGGTGAAGCCCAAGTCCGACCGCAAGTTCCTCGACCGGATGCTGAAGAAGCACGCGAACGCCCTGGAGGGCGTGGTCAAGGCCTACACCCGCAAGGTCGACAAGCACGTCCCGATCCACCCCGAGTACGTCGCCTCGGTGCTGGACGAGATGGCCGACGAGGACGCCGTGTTCACCGTCGACACCGGCATGAACAACGTGTGGGCCGCCCGCTATCTGACGCCCAACGGCAAGCGGCGGGTGATCGGTTCGTTCAGCCACGGCTCGATGGCCAACGCCCTGCCGCAGGCGATCGGCGCCCAGTTCACCGACCGTAACCGGCAGGTCGTCGCGATGTCCGGGGACGGCGGATTCTCCATGCTGATGGGCGACTTCCTCACCCTGGTCCAGCACGACCTGCCGGTGAAGGTCGTCCTGTTCAACAACTCCTCGCTCGGCATGGTCGAGTTGGAGATGCTGGTGGCGGGCCTGCCGTCGTACGGGACGGGACACGCGAACACCGACTACGCCGCCATCGCCCGTGCGGCCGGCGCCTACGGCGTACGCGTGGAGAAGCCCAAGCAGTTGCAGGGCGCGCTCAAGGACGCCTTCAAGCACAAGGGACCCGCGCTCGTCGACGTGGTCACCGACCCGAACGCGCTCTCCATCCCGCCGAAGATCAGCGCGGACATGGTCACCGGCTTCGCGCTCTCCGCGAGCAAGATCGTGCTCGACGGCGGAGTGGGCCGGATGCTCCAGATGGCCCGCTCCAACCTCCGTAACGTTCCCCGTCCTTGAGTCGGCGGGGGCCGGCCCGACCCCGTGGGGCCGGTGCCCATGCCAACTCAGGTGCACGGGCCGCACGTTGACCGGAGCTGCGCCTACGCGGTGATGGCGTGCGCGGGTGGGATGTTCCGTGCGCCCCTCGCCGCTCCTGACCGTTCACCTCTTGACGAGTCGACAAGCGTGACCGTGTACGTACAGGGGCATGCATCTCGTGAGGCTGTTCGACGAGCGGCCGGATCAGAGGAGGTCGGTCCACTGTGCGGGCGGGGGAAATGGCGAAGCGTCAGAGAAGGACCGCGGTCATCGAGGGGCGTGGCCCCCGTGGCCGGAGACCGGGCGAGGGGCCACCGCCGACCCGGATGCGCCGCAGGGTGGGCCACGCCGAACGGTCGGCGGTGGGCGAAGTGCGCCGGGAGCTGCGGGAGTTCCTCCGGGACAGCTCCGACGAGGAGCGGACCGAGGCGGCGGAGCTGCTGGTGAGCGAGCTGGTGACCAACGCTCTCATCCACACCCGCCACGGGGCCGTGGTCACCGCCACGGCGACGCCGGCCCGACTGCGGGTGGAGGTCCAGGACTTCGCCTCGGAGGATCTGCCCGCGCCGTACGTACCGAACGCCGACGACGGTACGCACGGCAGGGGCCTGATCCTGGTCCGGAGCCTGGCCGACGCCTGGGGCGTGGAGGCACAGGCCCTGGGCAAGGTCGTCTGGTTCGAGCTGCACGGCGGAAGCCCCTGAGGGGCCCTCCGCCGCACGGCGCTCTCAGCCGAACTGCTGCTCCAGATCCTTCAGTTTCTGTTCCAGCGAGTCGAGCCGGGGGAGTGTCTGGGGGTCGTCCTCGGCGGTGAGGTCGACGGTCCGCGGGTCACTTCCCCGGCTCGAAGCGTCCAGGTTCTTCGAGCTCGAACCGTCCGCCCGCTTCGGGCCGACGGCTTGCAGGGATGGCCGGGGTCGCAGAGGCAGCTGACCCGGCTCTGCTATGGCGGGCTCCGCGACGGCCGGCGCCGCGCCGCCCGCGGCGATGGCGGGCACGTCCAGCTGCCGGTCGCCCCGTCCACCGCGCCCCCAGACCCGGTTCTGCCGGTTCAGGGCCTTGATACGGGCCCGGTCCAGCTTCTCCTGGTCGCGTCGGCGGAGCCGGTCCCGCTCACGCTCCCTGCGGTCCTCCCGCACCTCGTCCACCGCCTCGTCCAGGGTGCGGACGCCCTCCAGGAGCATCAGCGACCAGGCGCCGAAGGTCTCCCTGGGCGCCCGCAGCCAGCGGACGATCCGGATCTGCGGCAACGGCCGGGGCACCAGGCCCTGTTCGCGCAGCGCGGCGCGGCGGGTCTGCTTCAGCGCGCGGTCGAAGAGCACCGCGGCCGAGAGGGACATCCCCGCGAAGAAGTGCGGAGCGCCCGCGTGGTCCATGCCCCGGGGGGCGTGCACCCAGTTGAACCAGGCGGCGGCCCCGGCGAACGTCCACACCAGCAGCCGGGAGCCGAGCGCCGCGTCTCCGTGGCTCGCCTCCCGTACGGCCAGCACGGAACAGAACATCGCGGCCCCGTCCAGCCCGAACGGGACCAGATACTCCCAGCCTCCGGTGAGGTTCAGGTTCTGCCGGCCGAAGCCGACGAGCCCATGGAAGGAGAGCGCGGCGGCGACCGCCGCGCAGCAGAACAGCAGGACGTAACTGGCGGTGGCGTACAGCGCTTCCTTGCGTCTGCGGCGCTCCTCGCTGCGTTCCCAGGAGTCGTCGGCCGCGGCCTTGCCGGCGGCACGCTTGCCGCGTGCGACCACCGTCACCGCCGCCATGACCCCCACGAGCAGTACGGCGCCCGGAAGCAGCCAGTCAAGCGATATGTCGGTCAGTCTCATGCGCGGTCCCTTGCGTCACGTAGGGCGTTTCGTGCGCCATCGTGACGGAATTCCCGTCCCGCTCCGGTGGTTTCGGGACAAGAGCACGCCATGGGGGTGGGAGAGGCTATCGATGGGTGGAATCTTCTCGAACGGCCGCTCGGTCGAGGCGGGTCGCGTTCGATTCCGCGTCATCCGGACGGGCGGTGTGGATCAGGAAGCCGCGGCGAGTTTCCGCACCCGGTCCGTGTCACAGGTACGCGGACAGGTCACGCAGGTGTCCTCGGGGCGCAGGGTGTAGAAGAGGCAGCAGCTCGCCCGGTCCCGGGTCGGCAGCGACCGGCCGTCGGGTCCGGTCAGCTCGCGGAAGCCGGCGGTGCCGACGTACGGCTTGGTCGTGCCGGGCAGCAGCAGCTCCAGCTCGGCCATGGCGCGGCGCTCCTCGCCGAGCAGATGCGCGATGTACCAGAGGCCCTCGACGATCTCGTCGGTCGCCATCCCCCACAGGGCCCGCTTCCCGCGCCGCATGCGCGGCCCGAAGCCCTCCAGTACCGGGCCGAGGTGCTCGGTCAGGGAGGTCAGGACCTCGGCCCGCAGCGCCGCCTCGTCCGCGACGACCCGGGCCCCGGGCAGGGTGGCGGCCGGGTCGTCCGGCAGGCAGGCGAATTCCCGGACCCGCACGGTCAGATGCCCCAGCGCCCGCTGGAAGGCAACGTCCTCGACCGGGATCCGTGGCACCCGGCGCTGCAGGAACCAGGGCACGGTCACCAGCAGACAGGCGGGCCAGGCGTACCGGTGGAGACCGAAGCTCGCCACCACGTCCGGACGGGCCTGCTGACCGTAGTCGCGCAGCACCTGGGCATTGTCCCAGGCGAGGAAGGCGTCCACGGCGGGGCCACCGGCGGCCAGCTCCGCCGCGCCGACCCAGCCCGCTCCGGACGGGGCCACGGCGTCGCCGTCGAGCACGTCGGCCCGCAGCCCGGGGAACACCTCGGTCAGGCGGGTGTACGCGGCGGTCACGGGGGACGTCGCGGTGCCGGTGAACGGCGGGGAGAGGGTCATGCAGGGGACCACCGAATCGGGATCGTTTGCAGGTAAGGCTTACCTTACCCGATGCCATCGATGTTTGAACCGCAGCCTCCTCCCTCTATCGTGCACAGGAGGTCCGGCGCACGCGAGTCGGCCCGTGGCAGGCGGAGGAGGTCCGGGTGGAGCAGGGCAGCGCGCGCGAGAGCGCACGTCCGGCGTACGCCCTGGGAGCGTTCCCGCGCACCCCGGCGGAAGGCCGGATGCCGGAGTGCCGGGTGCCGGAACAGGCCCGGGGCGAGCAGGCCGGATGCGAGCAGGCGGGAGCCCGGCGGACCGGCGGGCGACCGGCCGAGGGGGAACAGGCGGCCCGGGGCGAACACACCCACAGCGAGCCGCCCGCGCCGCGTGCCGTCGTCCAGCGCCACTCCGTCCGCGGCCAGATCCTGGACGCCCTGCGCGCCGCCCTCGTCGGCGGTGAGCTGGTGCCCGGCCAGGTGTACTCCGCCCCCGCCCTCGGCGCCCGCTTCGGGGTCTCCGCCACGCCGGTGCGCGAGGCCATGCAGCGGCTGGCCGTCGAGGGAGCCGTCGAGGTCGTGCCGAACCGCGGCTTCCGGGTCAGCGAACGCGGCCCCCGCGAACTGGCCGAACTGGCCGAGGTACGGGCGCTGATCGAGGTCCCGGTGATGCTGAGCCTGGCCCGTACGGTCCCGGCGCACCGCTGGAGCGGCCTGCGCCCGCTGGCGGAGGCCACGGTCACCGCGGCGGCCGTCGGCGACCGGGCCGCCTACGCCGAGTCGGACCGGGCCTTCCACCGCGCGGTCCTCATGCTGTCGGGCAACGAGCAGCTCGTGACCGTCGCCGACGAACTGCACCGGCGCTCCCAGTGGCCCCTGGTCTCGGGCCCCGCGACCAGGCGGGCCGACCTGCTGGCCGACGCCTCCGAGCACACCGCCCTGCTCGACGCCCTCGTCTCCCAGGACCTCGCCGTCGTCCAGGCCCTGGTCCGCGAACACTTCGCCGGCGCCGACGGCTGAGCGGGGCGGTGTCCGCGGCCCCGGGATGCTGGGGCCGCCGCTGCCTCAGCTCGCCCCGGCGGTGCGCGGGGCCGGGGGGCCCAGGTGGGGCGCCAGCCAGGTGGGCACGCCGCCCAGCAGCCGGAACAGCCGGCCTGCCTCGGCCCGCAGCCGCGCCGCCTCCGGCTCCTCCTCCGTCTTCGCGAGGGAGATCAGCGCCGGGGCCGTACCGACCAGGAACCCCAGCTCCTCCCGGATCCGCAGGGACTCCGCGAAGCCGTGCCGGGCCTCGGCCAGCTCCCCCTCGCGCAGGGCGAGCGCCGCCAGATGCCGCCAGGTGGACGAGAGGAGCAGTTCGTCGCCCCGGTTCGCCGCACCGGCGTGCGCCCGGCGGAACGCGGCGCGCGCCGACTCCGGCGACTCCGCGATGTTCTGGGCGATCAGCCCGCGCCGGAAGTCCAGCAGCGGCCGGGCCGGGGAAGCGGGCGCCAGCAGGGCCGCCGACCGGCTCAGCGCCACGCTCGCCTCGTCGGCCCGGTCCCGTACCGCCAGGAGGGTCGAGGCGTACGCCAGATGGCCCCGCTCGGAGGCGGCGGACCCGCGCTCGTCGTCGGTGCGGGCGATGGCCTCCGCCGTGCGCAGGGCGTCCTCGGCGTCGGTCCAGCCCTCTCCCGTGTAGAGACACCGCTCGGTCAGCAGCGCGGTGCGCTGGAGAGCGGCTGCCGGTTCCGTGCTCGCGTCGTGCTCCAGCAGTGCGGCCGCGTCCGTCCAGCAGGCGCGTGAGCGCAGCCGCCATACCGCGGTCTGGAGCGGAGGATCGTCATCTGCTGTCGTTCCGGAACCAGACATGGCGGTATGCGCCACATTGCCCTCCCCGAGCGCGCCATTGTGCTGTTGGGTACGGCGCATCTCAGCACGGATTGGCACGCCGGGCCAAGGGGTCCGGACAATGTCAGGTGAAAGATTTCACAATCGGCCGGGGCGCGACGGGGCCCGCCGGGCCCCGCCGCGCGGCCCGAAGGTCAGCTCATGCGCAGGGCGAGGAAGAAGTCGAGCTTGTCCTCCAGGCGCGAAAGGTCACGCCCCGTCAACTGCTCGATTCGCCCGACGCGATAGCGCAACGTGTTGACGTGCAGGTGCAGCCGGGCCGCGCAGCGGGTCCAGGACCCGTCGCAGTCCAGGAAGGCCTCCAGCGTCTCGATCAGCTCCGCCCGATGGCGCCGGTCGTAGTCGCGCAGCGGGTCCAGCAGCCGGGCGGTGAAGGCACGCCGGACGTCGTCGGGGACGAACGGCAGCAGCAGCACGTGCGAGGCCAGCTCGTGGTGCCCGGCCGCGCAGACCCGCCCCGGACGGGCCGCGGCCACCCGGCGGGCGTGCCGGGCCTCCTCCAGCGCGCCGCGCAGGCCTTCGGCGGAATGCACGGCCGCGCTGACACCCAGTGTCAGCCGGCCGTCGTCGGCGAGTCCCGCGGAGAGCGGTTCGCGCACGGAGTCGAGCAGCGCGTCGGCGTGCAGCCCGGGTTCCTCGTCGAGGGCGTCGGCGTCCTCGACGTCCGCCCGCGTGGCTTCGCCCGAAGCGCCCTCCCCGGAGCCCGCGGTCGCGGTGGTGGCCGTGGGCAGCGGCACCAGGGCGACGGCCTCCTCGCCCGTGTGGGCGACGGCGATCCGGTCGGCCGAGTCGGGGCCGCTGACCGCCGGGTCGACGAGGATCTCCTCCAGCAGCGCCTGGGCCACCGGACCGCTCGCGATGCCGCCCGCGGCGGCCGCCTGGCCCCCGGCGCTCCAGTCGACCCGGGCCACCACGACCTGCCACTGCGGGGCCACGCCGAGGCCGGGCAGCAGGACCGGTGCGGCGACCCGCAGCCTGGCCGCGATCTCGGCGGGGGCGGCGCCCGCTTGGACCAGCTCCAGGACCTCCTGGGCGAGCCTGCGGCGTACCGTACGGGCCGCGTCGCGGCGGTCGCGCTCGACCGCGATCAGCTGGGTGACGCCCTGGAGCAGGTCGAGCCGGGCGGCGGGCCAGTCCGAGGCGTCCGCCTCGACCGCCAGCAGCCAGTCGGAGAGCACCGACTCCCGTACGTCGCGGGCGGCCGGCACCGCACCCCTCCCGGTGTTCCGGATCGGGAAGAGCGAATACGTCGTGCCGGCGACCGCCGCCCGGTGCGGGCCCCGGCGGCCGGTACGGGTCGCGGCCAGGTGGTGCCCGGCCAGCGCCGCGCCCAGCGGTCCGGGCAGCGGGGCGCCCGCCCCCGCGATCTGGCGGCCGGTGGGGGAGAGGACCCAGGCCCGCAGGTCCAGGTCGGAGGTGAGGAGGTCCAGGACCACCTCGGGGCCGCCGCCCGCCGGGCCCGAGGTCATCAGCCGTCGGTGCCGGTCCACCACGGCTGCCAGGTCGCCCGCCCGCTCCCCGGAGACCTGGCGGACGACGTACTCGGTGATCGTCGCGAAAGCAACGGTCTCGTTCACGGCGAAGAGGGGGAGGCGGTGCTGCGCGCACGCCTCGACCAGATCGCCGGGGATGTCGCCGAGCTCCGCCTCACCGGCCGCGAGGCCGGCCACCCCGGCGCCCGCCAGGATCCGGACGAACGGTTCGGAGTCCGCGGCGTCCCGGCGCCAGGCGAGGCCCGTGAGCACCAGCTCCCCGCCGGAGAGGTAGCGGCTGGGATCGCGCAGGTCGGTCGTCATGACGCCCCGGACCGAGCGGTCCAGCTCGTCCTCGCCGCCGAGCAGCCGCAGGCCCAGCGCGTCGTTCTCCAGCAGTGCGCGCAGCCGCATCTCGTCGCCGCCGATCTTTCCGTAGGGGGAGCAGGTGAAGTTCGTGAAGGAGCAGGTGGGGGTGGCAGTGGGTGAAGGAGGCCGTGAGGTGGGGGGAGCCGTGAGGGATACGGGTATCTGTTGATTGCGGCGAGGTTACTGATTCCCGCCATTCGTTCGAATCTACAAGACGAGGACGGACACCAGCCAACTCCTTCAGTGTTTCGGTGACTGCACCGGTAGGAGCAGGGCTTGTGTACTGGGCCACACACCACGTGAACACCACATGAACGAGCCAGTCGAGGGCCGGCCGTCCCCAGCCCCGGCGAACGAACCGATTGAGAAGAAGAGAGCCACTCATGGACTTCCTTCGCCCCGCCAGCTGGGAGGAGGCGCTCGCCGCCAAGGCCGAGCACCCCACCGCTGTGCCCATCGCGGGCGGCACCGATGTGATGGTCGAGATCAACTTCGACCACCGGCGGCCCGAGTACCTCCTGGACCTGAACCGCATCGGTGAGCTGTCCGAGTGGGAGGTGGGCCAGGAGAGCGTGCGGCTCGGCGCCTCCGTGCCGTACAGCGGCATCATGGAGCACCTGCGCACCGAGCTGCCCGGCCTGGCGCTCGCCTCGCACACCGTCGCCTCCCCGCAGATCCGCAACCGCGGCGGCGTCGGCGGCAACCTCGGCACCGCGTCGCCGGCGGGTGACGCCCACCCGGCCCTGCTCGCGGCCGGCTGCGAGGTCGAGGCCGCATCCGTACGCGGAACGCGGCTGATCCCCATCGACGCCTTCTACACCGGGGTCAAGCGCAACGCCCTGGAGCCGGACGAGCTGATCCGCGCGGTGCACATCAGGAAGGCCGACGGACCCCAGCAGTACTCCAAGGTCGGCACCCGCAACGCCATGGTCATCGCCGTCTGCGCGTTCGGCATCGCCCTGCACCCCGAGACCCGCACCGTGCGCACCGGCATCGGCTCGGCCGCCCCGACCCCGGTCCGGGCCAAGGAGGCCGAGGAGTTCCTGAACGCCGCGCTCGAAGAGGGCGGGTTCTGGGAGAACGGCAAGATCATCACCCCCGCGATCGCCCAGCAGTTCGCCACCCTCGCGTCCGGCGCCTGCAACCCGATCGACGACGTGCGCGGCACGGCGAAGTACCGCAGGCACGCGGTCGGCATCATGGCCCGCCGCACGCTCGGCTGGACCTGGGAGCAGTACCGCGGCGCGGGCCGCACGCTGGAAGGAGCTGCGTAACCATGCGAGTCAATTTCACGGTCAACGGCCGTCAGCAGGAAGCCGACGACGTGTGGGAGGGCGAGTCCCTCCTGTACGTCCTGCGCGAGCGCATGGGCCTGCCCGGCTCCAAGAACGCCTGCGAGCAGGGCGAGTGCGGATCCTGCACCGTCCGCCTCGACGGCGTCCCGGTCTGCGCGTGCCTCGTCGCCGCCGGCCAGGTGCAGGACCGCGAGGTCGTCACCGTCGAGGGCTTGGCCGACTACGCCAAGCACCGCGAGGACGCCCACCCCGGCGGCGGCTGCGCCTCCGGCGCCTGCGGCACCAGCCTGGACGCCGCCAAGCGCTGGCAGTCCAGGCCCACCGACGGCCAGACCGGCGAGGCCGTCGAACTCTCCCCGATCCAGCAGGCGTTCATCGACGCCGGAGCCGTCCAGTGCGGCTTCTGCACCCCCGGCCTGCTGGTCGCCGCCGACGAGCTGCTGGAGAACACCCCCTCGCCGTCCGACCAGGACATCCGTGAGGCGCTCTCCGGCAACCTCTGCCGCTGCACCGGCTACGAGAAGATCCTCGACGCGGTCCGCCTCGCGGCCGCCCGTCAGGAAGAGGCGGTCCAGTCATGACGACGCCCCCCAAGGACCGGACCGTACCGGCCGGGACGCCCACCAAGATCACCCAGGGGTCGCCCACCAAGGGCGGCATCGGCGAGTCCACGCTCCGCCCCGACGGCACCCTCAAGGTCACCGGTGAGTTCGCGTACTCCTCCGACATGTGGCACGAGGACATGCTGTGGGGCCAGACGCTGCGCTCCACCGTCGCGCACGCCGAGATCGTCTCCATCGACACCTCCGAGGCGCTGGCGACGTCCGGCGTCTACGCCGTGATGACCTACGACGACCTGCCCGCCGAGATGAAGAACTACGGCCTGGAGATCCAGGACACCCCGGTTCTCGCCCACGGCAAGGTCCGTCACCACGGCGAGCCGGTCGCCATCGTGGCCGCCGACCACCCGGAGACCGCGCGCCGCGCCGCCGCCAAGATCAGGATCGAGTACCGCGAGCTGCCCCTCGTCACCGACGAGGCCTCGGCGACCGCTCCCGACGCCGTGCTCGTCCACGAGGGCCGCGACGACCACCACATCGGCCACGTCCCGCACCCCAACATCGTGCACCGCCAGCCGATCATCCGCGGCGACGCCGACGAGGCCGCGAAGCGCGCCGACGTCATCGTCACCGGCGACTACACCTTCGGCATGCAGGACCAGGCCTTCCTCGGCCCCGAGTCCGGCCTCGCGGTGCCCTCCGAGGACGGCGGCGTCGAGCTGTACGTCGCCACCCAGTGGCTGCACTCGGACCTCGGCCAGATCGCCCCCGTCCTCGGCCTGCCCGAGGAGAAGGTCCGTATGACGCTCTCCGGCGTCGGCGGGGCCTTCGGCGGCCGCGAGGACATCTCGATGCAGATCCACGCCTGCTTGCTGGCGCTCCGCACCGGCAAGCCGGTCAAGATCGTCTACAACCGGTTCGAGTCCTTCTTCGGCCACGTCCACCGGCACCCGGCGAAGCTCCACTACGAGCACGGCGCCACCAAGGACGGCAAGCTCACGCACATGAAGTGCCGCATCGTCCTGGACGGCGGGGCCTACGCCTCCGCCTCCCCGGCGGTCGTCGGCAACGCCTCCTCGCTCTCCGTCGGCCCGTACGTCATCGAGGACGTCGACATCGAGGCGATCGCGCTCTACACCAACAACCCGCCCTGCGGCGCGATGCGAGGCTTCGGCGCGGTCCAGGCGTGCTTCGCCTACGAGGCGCAGATGGACAAGCTCGCCGCGAAGCTGGACATGGACCCGGTGGAGTTCCGGCAGCTCAACGCCATGGAACAGGGCACCCTGCTGCCCACCGGACAGCCCTGCGACTCGCCGGCCCCGGTCGCCGAACTGCTGCGCCGGGTCAAGTCCCGGCCGCTGCCGCCCGAACAGCAGTGGCTGGCGGCAGGCAGCGAGGGCACCTCCGTCGACGTCCGCGCGCTGCCCGGCGGGCTCTCCAACACCACCCACGGCGAAGGCGTCGTGCGGGGTGTCGGCTACGCGGTCGGCCTGAAGAACGTCGGCTTCTCCGAAGGCTTCGACGACTACTCCACCGCCCGGGTCCGGATGGAGGTCATCAACGGCGAACCGGTCGCGACCGTGCACACCGCGATGGCCGAGGTCGGCCAGGGCGGCGTCACCGTCCACGCCCAGATCGCCCGTACCGAACTCGGCGTCAACCAGGTCACCATCCACCCCGCCGACACCCGGGTCGGCTCCGCCGGATCCACCTCCGCCTCCCGCCAGACGTACGTCACCGGCGGCGCGGTCAAGAACTCCTGCGAAGCCGTACGGGAGAAGGTCCTGGAGCTGGGCCGCACCAAGTTCGGCACCTACCACCCGGCCTGGGCCACCGCCGAACTCCTCCTGGAGGGCGGCAAGGTCGTCACCGACGGCGGCGAGGTGCTGGCCGACCTCGCCGACGTCCTGGAGGACGAGGCGATCGACATCGAGCTGGAGTGGCGCCACCGGCCCACCGAGGCGTTCGACCTGCGCACCGGACAGGGCAACGGCCACGTCCAGTACTCCTTCGCCGCGCACCGCGCGGTCGTCGAGGTCGACACCGAACTGGGCCTGGTCAAGGTCATCGAACTGGCCTGCGCCCAGGACGTCGGCAAGGCGCTCAACCCGCTCTCCGTCCTCGGCCAGATCCAGGGCGGCACCCTCCAGGGCATGGGGGTCGCCGTGATGGAGGAGATCATCGTCGACCCGAAGACCGCGAAGGTGCGCAACCCGTCCTTCACGGACTACCTCCTGCCCACCATCCTCGACACGCCGACGATCCCGGTCGACGTGCTCGAACTCGCCGACGAGAACGCCCCGTACGGGCTCCGCGGCATCGGCGAGGCCCCCACCCTGTCGTCCACCCCGGCCGTCCTCGCGGCGATCCGGAACGCGACGGGTCTTGAGCTCAACAGGACGCCGGTGCGGCCCGAACACCTCACCAGCACCTGAGAGACCTGCCGGGCGACCTCCCACCGGTCGTCGCCCGGCAGACTCCGAGCAGTCCCGGACTCCGAGCGGCCCCGGACTCCGAGCAGCCCCCCGAACTCTCCGGGCGGTGCGCAGCGCCGAGAACGTCACACCTTTCCGCACCCCGCACCGTCCGGAGGCACCAAGTACCGCACCGCTCGCGGTTCTTCGCCGTGCCGAGCGCACGGCAACGCCTCACGGACCATCCGTGCCGCCGGCACATCCGTTCTGCTTCAACAGTCCGTCCCGGCCGTCCCCGGGTCGTGCAGCCGACGCAGTCATCCCAAATCCCGCATTCAGGAATCTCCAAGCGGGTGCCCCTGTGAACCTTGGGAGTCAGGCATCATGACCCAGCAGTCAGTGGAACCGAAGACCAGTCCGGAAGGTGCGGGCCCAGGCTCGCGCGTTCCCGCCGGAAGATCATGGCTCGACCGGTACTTCCACATATCCGAACGAGGATCCACCGTCGCGCGCGAGCTGCGCGGCGGCGTCACGACCTTCATGGCCATGGCGTACATCCTCCTGCTCAACCCGCTGATCCTGGGCGGGGAGGACGTCAACGGCAACCTCCTCAGCCAGCCCGGCCTGATCACCGCGACCGCGTTCGCGGCGGCCGCCACGACCCTGCTCATGGGCTTCGTCGGGAAGGTGCCCCTGGCGCTCGCCGCCGGGCTCAGCGTCTCCGGTGTACTCGCCTCGCAGGTCGCGCCCAACATGACCTGGCCGCAGGCCATGGGCATGTGTGTGATCTACGGTGTGGTGATCTGTCTTCTGGTGGTCACCGGCCTCCGCGAGCTGATCATGAACGCGATTCCGCTCGCGCTCAAGCACGGCATCACCATGGGCATCGGGCTCTTCATCGCCCTCATCGGCCTCTACAAGGCCGGGTTCGTCCACAAGGGCGCGGCGACCCCGGTCTCCCTCGGTCCGGCCGGTGAACTCGCCGGCTGGCCCGTCCTGATCTTCTGCGTGACCCTCCTGCTCATCTTCATGCTCCAGGCGCGCAACATCCCCGGCGCGATCCTGATCGGCATCGCCGTCGGCACCCTGGTCGCCATCGTCATCAACGCGATCGTCGACATCGACCCCAAGAAGTGGAGCAGCGGCCCGCCGGAGCTGGAGGGCAGCGCGGTCTCCGCCCCCGACTTCTCGCTCTTCGGGAACGTCGAGTTCGGCGGCTGGGGCGACGTCGGTGTGATGACGGTCGGCATGATCGTCTTCACCCTGGTGCTGGCCGGCTTCTTCGACGCGATGGCCACCATCATCGGCGTCGGCACCGAGGCCAAGCTCGCCGACGACAAGGGCCGCATGCCGGGCCTGTCCAAGGCGCTGTTCATCGACGGCGCCGGCGGCGTCATCGGCGGTGTCGCATCGGGCTCCGGCCAGACGGTCTTCGTGGAGTCGGCCACCGGCGTCGGCGAAGGGGCCCGGACCGGGCTCGCCTCCGCCGTCACGGGACTCTTCTTCGCCGCCTGTCTCTTCTTCACCCCGCTCACCGCGATCGTGCCGACCGAGGTGGCCTCCGCCGCCCTCGTCGTCATCGGCGCGATGATGATGCAGAACGCCCGGCACGTGGACTGGAGCGACCGATCGGTCGCCATCCCGGTCTTCCTGACCGTGGTCCTGATGCCCTTCACGTACACCATCACCACCGGTGTCGCCGCGGGCGTCATCGCGTACAGCGCCATCAAGCTCGCCCAGGGCCGGGCCCGCGAGGTCGGGGCCTTCATGTGGGGGCTGACGGTGATCTTCATCGTCTTCTTCGCCCTCAACCCGATCGAGAGCTGGCTGGGCGTCCACTGACGCCCGGGCCCCCTTCCCGCCTAAGGAGATACGCCATGCTGGACATCGCCGAAGAGCTGCACCGGTGGGTCTCGCAGGGACGCGAGTTCGCCGTCGCCACCGTCGTGGCGGTCGGCGGCAGCGCGCCCCGGCAGCCAGGAGCCGCCCTCGCCGTCGACCGCGACGGCACGGCCATCGGTTCGGTGTCCGGCGGATGCGTGGAGGGGGCCGTCTACGAACTGTGCCAACAGGCCCTGGACGACGGGGTATCCGTCCGCGAGCGCTTCGGCTACAGCGACGAGGACGCCTTCGCGGTCGGTCTGACCTGCGGCGGCGTCATCGACATCCTGGTGACACCGGTACGGGCGGACGACCCCGCCCGCCCGGTGTTCGCCGCCGCGCTCGCGGCCGCCGCGGAGGGGACGGCGGCCGCGCTGGCGCGGGTCACGGACGGACCCGCGGAACTGCTCGGACTCCCGCTCCTGGTCCGCGCCGACGGCAGCCACGAGGGCGGGCTCGGCGGCCATCCGGCGCTCGACCGGACCGCCGCCGCCGAGGCCCGCGCCCTGCTGGACGCGGGCCGCACCGGGCCGCTCGCCATCGGCGCGGAAGGCTCCCGCTGCGGCCGGCCCATCGAGCTGCTGGTCGAGTCCAGCGTGGAGCCGCCCCGCATGATCGTGTTCGGCGCCATCGACTTCGCCGCCGCGCTGGTCCGTGCCGGGAAGTTCCTCGGCTACCGGGTCACCGTCTGCGACGCCCGCCCGGTCTTCGCCACCGCGGCCCGCTTCCCCGAGGCCGACGAGATCGTCGTCGACTGGCCCCACCGCTACCTCGCCACGACCGCGACCGACGCGCGTACCGTGCTCTGCGTCCTGACCCACGACGCCAAGTTCGACATTCCGCTGCTGGAGGCCGCCCTGCGCCTCCCGGTCGCCTACGTCGGCGCGATGGGCTCCCGCCGCACCCACCTGGACCGTAACGACCGGCTGCGCGAGGCCGGCCTCACCGACCGTGAACTGGGCCGGCTGCACTCGCCGATCGGCCTCGACCTCGGCGCCCGTACGCCGGAGGAGACGGCGCTGTCCATCGCCGCCGAGATCGTCGCGGTCCGGCGCGGCGGCAGCGGCGTACCGCTCACCGGGGCGCATACCCCCATCCATCACGACAGCAGCGGACAGCCGCTCGTCTCGGTGGCCTGAAACGTCCGTCAACCTCCCGTCAACACCCCGTCCGTCCCGGGCGGGTTGCCGCCACGGCGGTTTCCCGCCCGTCGGATACGCAGCGGTCGCCCCGGATTTGCCGGTAGATCAGCTGCATGACTTCTTCCCCCTCCTCCGTTCTCGGCCGGGCGAGACCCGCTCGCCCGGGACGCAGAGCCCTGCTCCTGGCGACCTCGGCGGCCCTGCTGGGCGGCATGCTGGTCCCCTTCGCGGGCACCGCCGGCGCCGCCCCCGCACCCCGCGCCGAAACTCCGCGCTCCGACGTACGAACCGAGAGCCACACCGTCACCCTGATCACCGGTGACGTCGTGCGCTACGGGGACGGCCCCGGCGACCAGGACACCGTCACCGTGGACCGCCCCCACGGCGCCGACGGCGGCGTCCGCGTCCAGCAGGCGGGCGAGGACGTGTACGTCCTGCCCGACGAGGCCACCACGCTGATCGCGTCCGGCGTCCTGGACCGGCGGCTGTTCAACGTCTCGGCCCTGGTGCGGATGGGCTACGACGACGAGGGCACCGGCTCCGTCCCGCTCATCGCCACCTATCCGCCCGCCCGCGCCAAGGCCCTGCCCACGGCCCCGCGCGGCGCGAAGAAGGTCCGCACCCTCGCATCCGTCAACGGGACCGCGCTCACGGCCGACAAGGACGACGCGCGGACGTTCTGGAGCTCCATCACCCGTTCGAGCAAGGCCCGTTCGCTCGACGGCGGGATCGCGAAGCTCTGGCTGGACGGCCGCTCCGAAGCGCTGCTGACCGAGTCGGTGCCGCAGGTGGGCGCTCCGCGGGCGTGGGCCGACGGCTTCGACGGCAAGGGCGCCAAGGTCGCCGTCCTGGACACCGGCATCGACGCCGACCACCCGGACGTCAAGGACCGCGTCGTCGGCGCCCGCAGCTTCGTCCCGGGCGAGGAGGTCGACGACAAGAACGGTCACGGCACGCACGTCGCCTCCACCATCGCCGGATCCGGCGCCGCCTCCGACGGCGCCAACAAGGGCGTCGCCCCGGCCGCCGAACTGCTCGTCGGCAAGGTCCTCGGCGACGAGGGCTCCGGCGCGGACTCCGGGATCATCGAGGCCATGGAGTGGGCCAAGGCCGAAGGGGCCGACGTCGTCTCCATGAGCCTCGGCTCCCCGGTGCCCGACGACGGCACCGACCCGATGTCCCAGGCGGTTAACTCCCTCTCGGCGGCCGGCGGTCCGCTGTTCGTGATCGCGGCGGGCAACGCGTACGGGGCGGGCACCATCGGCTCGCCCGGCTCGGCGGAGCAGGCGCTCACCATCGCTGCCGTCGACAAACAGGACGGCCGGGCCCCCTTCTCCTCGATGGGACCGCTGGTCCGCTCCCACGGCCTGAAGCCCGACCTGTCGGCCCCCGGAGTCGACATCAGCGCGGCGGCCTCGCAGTCGATCCCCGGCATCGAGGACATGTACCAGTCGCTGTCCGGCACCTCGATGGCCACGCCCCACGTCGCGGGCGCGGCGGCGATCCTGAAACAGCGTCACCCCGACTGGTCCGGTCAGCGCATCAAGAACGCGCTGATGACCTCGTCCAGGAAGCTCGACGCCTACACCCCGTACGAGCAGGGCACCGGCCGGCTGGATGTGAAGGCGGCGATCGACACGACGATCGAGGCCACCGGCTCGGTCGAGGTCGCCTCCTACGACTGGCCGCACAGCCCGTCCGACCAGGTCGCCGAGCGCACCGTCACCTACCGCAACGCGGGTGACACGGACATCACGCTGAACCTGGCCACCGACACGGACGAGGCCGCGTACACGCTGTCCACCGACACGCTGACCGTCCCGGCGGGCGGCACCGCCGAGGCCGTCCTGTCACTGGACCCGGCGAAGGTCGCCAACGACACCACCTTCTCCGGCCAGGTCGTCGCGACCGACGCGGCGGGCACGACGGTCGCGCACACCGGTTTCGCGCTCACCAAGGAGAAGGAGCTGCACGACCTGACGGTGAAGCTCCGCGACCGGTCGGGCAAGCCGATGGACGGCGTCGTCGTCCTCGCCGAGCTGGGCGACCCGCAGCTCGGCCTCGTCCAGGTCAGCGGCGGCGAGACCACCCTGCGCCTGCCGCCCGGCAACTACACCACCTGGGCCACCGTGGACATCGACGGCGACCGCCCCGACTCCAGGGCGGTCGCGTTCCTCGCGGCCCCCGAGACGATCCTCACCGGCTCCACCACCGTCACCCTCGACGCCTCCGAGGCCCGCAGGATCGACGTGCGCACGCCCAAGGAGACCGAGACCCGCCAGCTCCGCTACGACATGGCGCGCACCGCCCCGGACGGCACCGTCCAGCGTGACGCGTACCAAATCCCGCTGACGTACGACCAGCTGTGGGCGAGCCCCACCGAGAAGGTCACGCAGGGCAGCTTCAGCTTCCTGACCCGCTGGCGACAGGGCGAGGAGCTGATCGACGTCGAAGCCGACGGCCGGGACGTGCCGGTCTACGTCCAGGGCGGCGCGGCCGTCGCCGAGGACAGCAGGCAGAAGCTGAAGGCGGTGTACGCGGGCCAGGGCGCGCCGGCGGAGTACCGGGGTGTGAACGCGCGCGGCAAGGCCGTGGTCATCACCCGCAGCGCCGACGTCGCTCCCGCCGAACGTCTCGCGGCGGCGCTGGCGGCCGGCGCCGAGGCCCTGTTCGTCGTCAACGACGAGCGTGGCGTGGCGATGGAGAGCTACACCCCGTACGGCGAGGAGACCACCATCCCGGTCGCCTCGGTCCAGGCCTCCGCGGGCGAGAGCCTGATCAGGGCGGCGCAGCGCGGCAAGAAGGTCCAGGTCGACCAGAAGAAGTTCGCGGACTACCTGTACGACCTGGTGGACCGCCACGACGGCACGATCCCGGACCGTTCGCTGACGTTCGCCCCCTCGCCCCGTCAGCTCGCCAAGGTGGAGAACACGTTCTACGGCCACGAGAAGACGCTCGGCGGCGGTTACCGCTACGACATCCCGGAGTACGGGCCCGGCCTCGGCTTCGAGGAGTACGAGCAGTTCCCGGACGTCCGCACCGAATGGGTCAACCCGCTGCCGGGCGACTCCTTCTGGTACGAGAGCCACGCGGTCCTGGACGCGGAGCAGTCGGGCCGGGCGCACGAGATGCGCAGCGCCGATCTGGACTACCGGGCGGGCGAGGAGTACCGCGCCGAGTGGTTCGCCCCGGTGGTCCGCCCCCGTCTCGGCACCGGCTACTGGGGTCCGTTCCGCACGGTCTCCAACGACGTCCAGTTCAACGTCACGCCGTGGACGGACGCGGGCGCGGGCCACTCCGGCGCGATGCCCGAGGACGAGTACGACACCACCTCCTACGCCGTCTACCAGGGCGACAAGGAGCTGAAGAAGGGTGCGGGCAGGGCCGGATACGTCTGGGACCTCCCCGCCGAGGAGCTCCCGTACCGCCTGGTCATCGACTCGGAGCGGGACGCGGAGACCTGGAAGACGTCGACCCGCACCCACTCCGAGTGGGGCTTCGTCTCGGGCGCTCTGGACGAGGACGGCCCGTCCCAGGCCGACATCCCGATGCTCCAGCTGGACTACGCCGTCGACACCGACCTGGCGGGCGACGTCCGGGCCGGCCGTACGACGGAGATCGGCCTCTCCTCCACCACCCAGGAGTGGCTGCCGGGCGCGGTGAAGGCCAACAAGGCCTCGATGTCCGTCAGTTACGACGACGGCGAGCACTGGACGAAGGTGGACCTCCGCAAGAAGAGGACCGGCGAGTGGACCGCCACGTTCCGCACTCCGTCGAAGGGCGCGACCTCGGTCTCGCTCAAGGCGCACGCGGAGGGGCCCGGCGGGCTCGTCGTCGACCAGGAGATCATCCGGGCCTTCGGCCTGAAGTGACCTGCTGACGTGGTCCCGCACTCCCTCCTCCGGAGTGCGGGACCAACATGCGTCAGTGAGTCGATTTGTATACCCCATGGGGGTAGTTGACCAGGAAGCGGGTCGGACTCTAGTCTCTCCCTTGTGAGCAAGATACCCCCTAGGGGTATACGTGATACATGATCTGGAGGGACCCCCATGTGCACCACTTCCGCCGCATCGCAGAGCGCCCCCGCCGTCGTCCGGGCGGGCACGAACGACGGCACGCTCCCCGACTGGCACCTGCGGGGTGAATGGTTCGACGTGTGCAGCTGTGCGCTGCCCTGCCCCTGCACGTTCGCCCAGACGCCGACCCATGGAGACTGCCTCTTCACGCTGGTCTGGCAGGTCCACGAGGGGCACTTCGGGGACGTCTCCCTGGACGGCCTGGGCGTGGTGGCGCTGGGCGAGTTCGCCGGGAACATGTGGGTGGGCGACCCGGAGGCCACGATGAAGGTGATGCTCTACATCGACGCCAAGGGCGACCAGGCCCAGCGTGGAGCGCTGGAGCAGATCTTCGCCGGTCATGTCGGCGGCTGGCCGGGCCAGTTCGGCTCGCTCATCAGCGAACTGCGCGAGGTGCGGCACGCACCGGTCCACTTCGACGCCGCCGAGGATCTCTCGTACTGGCGGGCCCGGGTCGACGACAAGGTCTCCGTCGGCGCGACCGCCCTCACCGGTCCCACGGCCGACCCCTCCCGCCGCGTTCAGCTGGTCAACGCTCCGGGCTCCGAGGTCGGCCCCGGACAGATCGCCACGTGGGGCGTCGTCGAGAGTGATCGCGCGGAAGGGTTCGACTTCTCGCACGAGTACCGCGGTGGATCCAGCAAGCACTTCCCCTTCGACTGGCGCCCCTGACCCCGGCGCGGGGGCGCCGTCCGCCCGGCGGGTGTTCGGGGGAGCGTGCGAACGGCCCCGCCGGGCCGGTGCGGTTGGATATGACCATGAGCGTTCACGACGTGGCCCGCAGGCTGCCGGGCATATCCGCCCTCACCGACCTCTGCCGTTCCCTGGCGATGCTCGACGCGATCCTGTGTCCCGAGTGGGACCACCGCTGGCACAGCTACGACGCGCACTGGTCGCCGACGGAGGCGATGGCCTCGATGCGGGACGGTTCGGGCGGCGAGTACTCCGTGGTCTTCTCCGCCGACGGGGCGTACGCGCGCGGCTTCGACCACGAGTCGCCGATGAGCCCGTACGTGGACGACGGCCCCTGGCCCGGGGTGCTCGACGAGGTGCCCGCCGTGTTCCGCCGTTACGTCGACGAGCCCTCGTTCACCGACGAGTTCGGCATGCCCGTCGTCACCGCCTGCCTCTGGCGCGCGAGCGACGACGACCGCTGGCGGGCCGGCGCCGTCGACTTCCCGGAGGACGGTGAGGACTCGGACGGGGCCGACTGGCTCTTCCAGCTCCTCGTCACGGGCACCCCCGAGTCCTACCAGGAGTGGGCCGAGGACCATTTCGAGGTCTCCGTGGACCTCGAAGCCGTACGCCACGTCTATGCGCTGCGACCGCTGACCGACGAGGTGATCGCCGCCCTCGCCCCCGAGCGGATCCCCGCCGAACTGGCCGAGGACGTCAAGGAGATCGGGTACCCCGTCGGCACGGGGGAGTAGGCCGCGCCCCGGACGCCGTGCGCCTCGTGCCCGTGGCGGTCAGTCCGCCTCCGGGGTCGCCGGGTCGCGGCGGGCCAGCGCCTCGGCGACCGGCAGACCCGTCCGGGCCGCCACGGCCAGCCGGGCCCGGACCTCCGCGCGCCTCCGGGGCCGGAAACGCGGCAGCTTGCCGCAGCCGCACGGCTCCAGCCCCTCGTAGCGCAGGCCCGCCCCCAGGACGGCCGCCACCGCGCCCCAGGCCGCGGTGTCACGGTGCGGCGGGGGTGCGAAGTCGTGGCCCGCGCAGACGAGGGCGCGACCGCAGTTCGGGCACGGCTGCTCCCGGTCGCCCGAGGGATGCCGCTTGAAGCTGACGCGGCAGGGAACGCAGGCGAAGTGCAGCTTGTAGTGCGTCATCGCGTAGTAGCACACACCACGACGGTACCGGCCCCGGGCGCGGCCCGGCAGGCCCCGGCGGCCCCTCCGGAGCAGGGGAGGGCCCGCCCGGGCCCGCGCTCACTTCCCGCTCTGCAACGCCTTCCACGTGGCCGGGCCCACCTTGCCGTCGACCGAGAGCTTCCGGTTGGTCTGGTAGCCGCGTACCGCCGTCTCCGTGGCCGGGCCGAAACCGCCGTCCACGCCGACGGTGGTCCCGAGCGCCGCCGTCAGGGACCGCTGGAGCCGCTTCACCGCGTCGCCCGAACTGCCCCGCGACAGGGCCGGGGTCGTGCCCGCCGACAGCAGGGCCGTCCAGCTCTTCGGGCCGACCACCCCGTCGGCCTCCAGTGCGCGGGCCCGCTGGAACGCCTGCACCGCGCTCTGCGTGGTGGGCCCGAAGCTGCCGTCCGCCGCGCCCGCCTGGTAACCCTGCGCGTTGAGCAGCGTCTGCACGGCCTTGACCTGCGGGCCGGTGGAGCCGGACCGCTGGGTCGTGTACGTGGGGAAGGTCAGGCCGTCGCCGCCGCTGCCCGGGTCGCCGTCGATCAGCTCCATGTAGTGGTTCCAGTCCCAGTTGGGGCCGGGGTCCGTGTGGTCGGCGCCGGGCGCCTCGCTGTGGCCGATGATGTGCGACCGGTTCTTCGGGATGCCGTACCGCGCCGCCAGGTGTTTGGTGAGGGCGGCGGAGGACCGGTACATCGCCTCCGTGTACCAGGCCGGGTTGTCGACGTAGCCCTCGTGCTCGATCCCGACGGACGAGGAGTTGGTGCCGCCGGCGTGCCAGGCGGTGTCCTTCTCCAGGACCGACTGGGTCACCTCACCGTCCGAGGAGCGGATCGTGTAGTGCGCGCTGACCTCCGAGGCCGGGTTCTGGTACCAGCTGATGGAACCGGCGTACGACCCCTGGGTGGTGTGGATGACCACCTTGTCGATGGCGGCCTTGCGGCCGACGACGAAGTTCCCGGAGTACGCGGGAACCCAGCGCGCCGAGGGGTAGTCCGGGCTCGCGGCGTAGCCGTCGGACGCCGCCAGCGCACGCTTGTCCGGGTCGACCGGCCGGGAGGGTACGAGGACCTCCTCGCCGCCGGGCGCCGTGGCGGACACGCCCTCGGCGAGGGACGTGAAGACCGCGTCCGCGTAGAGCGCGGCGGCCGGACCCTGGGCGGCGCTGTAGCGGGCCACCGCCGGATACCAGGAGTTCACGTCCCGGCGCTCGGCGGCGTCCAGGCCCAGCGCGTCGGCGTGGTCGCGCAGGACGGCCGCGCCGCCGAGGATGTTGGCCGTCGTGTCCCGGCGCAGCCGGGCCGCGCTCTCGCCGGTCAGCTCGGAGGCCTTCTCCAGGGAGCGGTTGGCCGGGTTGCTCGCCAGATGCATCACGCCGTAGCCGTTCGCCTGACTGGGCGCGCCCGCGTGGCCGTCGAGACGGCTCTCGCCGTAGCCGACGGCGGCCAGCAGATCGCGCGGTACGCCGTACGCGTCCGCCGCTTCGGCGAACGCGCGGTTCATCGGGTCGGGCGTGTCCGCTCGCGGGGCGGCGGTCGCCGGGTGCCCGGCCGCGAGGAGGGCCGTGGCCATGACGGCCGCCACGGCACAGGCGCGGGCCCGGGTTCGGGCGGCGGTGCGTAGGGGCATGAGGGCTCCTGCTCTGTGGGGTGGGCGTGGAGGGAAGAGAAAAGCCCTCGGGCCCGGGGCGGGCCAGAGGGATGCCGAACACGGTCAGGCTATCGAGATGGAGTGGGCATGACAAAGAGTCGAGGGGGTGATTCTGCTGGCAACATCCTGCAAAATTACGGGAGTTGTGAGCCGCCGCCGCCCCGTCGGGTGATGTCGAGTGTCACCCGACAGGGGGTGCCGGCGAGGGCGGTGCGGGCCGGACGCCGCCCAGCGGGCGGGGCTTTCGAAAGACGCCCTACCAGCGGTCGCGGTGGATGACGTCCGCCACCGGCCGGCGCCGGACCGCGCCGAAGTTGCCCGCGGGCCACCCCACCGGCACGGCGGCGAACGTCGCCATCTCCTCCGGGATGCCCAGTTCCCGCTTCCACTCCTGCTCCAGCATCAGGTGCCAGATGGTGATGTTCGCCGCGAGCCCCAGCCCCCTGGCCGCGAGCAGCAGGTTCTGTACTCCCGGATAGACGCAGGAGCCCTCGGCCAGCGCCTGGAAACGCGTCTGCGTGTTCATCATGTGCTCCGTGCCCGCCGGGCCGAGCGCCCGCGCCGACGCGGCCAGCCCCTCCTCGTCCAGGCGCGGCTCCGGGAACCGGTAGCACGGCACGATCAGCACCGGGGTGTCGGCGAAGTGGTCGCGCTGATGCTCGATCGCCGCGACCATCCGGCCGTACGCCGCCTCGTCCATGCCCGCGGGGGCGTACTTCCCGGTCGTCGCCAGATACGCGTCGACGCACCGCTTCCACAGCGGGGCGAGCCGCGCCATCACCTGGCGGTCGGTCACCACCACGTACTCGTAACACTGCATGTTGCCGCCGCTGGGTCCCCAGACGGCGGCCTGGATCAGCTGCTCGATCGTCTCGTCCGGCACCGCGTCCGGCTTGAGGCGGCGCATGGCGCGCATGGTGGACATGGTGTCGAAGAGAGCGGGGCCGCCGAGGGCGGACGGGTCGGCCTGAACCGTTTCCATGGTCATGATCGCGGAGTTTAGGCGGGCTCCTCCGCCGGTGTCTCCCACCCTGCGTGCGAAGGTGCGGCCCGGCCCGATCTCCGCTGCGATGGCGGCGGTTGGCGTCGCGCGGTGCCCTACAATGACTGACCAGTCAGTCATTCGACAGAGGGGCCACGGCATGGCCAGGAGAGCCGACCCGGCGGCGCGCCGGGACCTGATCCTGAAGGCCGCGGTGCGGGTGTTCGCCCGGCAGGGGTTCGCCGCGACCCGGGTGGACGACGTCGCCGGAGAAGCGGGCGTCGCCAAGGGCAGCGTCTATCTCCACTTCGACAGCCGGGACGCCTTGCTCACGGCCGCCTTCGAGGAGTACAGGGCCCACGCGCGGGCGGTGCTCCAGCAGGCCCGCACCGGTCCGGGAGACGGACTGGAGCGGCTCGCCCGGCTGGTGCGGTCGGTGCTGGACATGGTCGTGGCCGAGCCCGAACTCGCCCGGATCCTCATCGACCTGTGGGCCGCCGGACGGCAGGGCGCCCCCGCCGGCGTCGACATCGCGGCCGTGTACCGGGAGTACCGCGCGGTGATCGCCGAGCTGCTCGCCGACGCCGAGGCCGAGGGGGTCTGCCGCGCCGGGGTGGGCGCGGGGCACGCGGTGGTCGTCGTCGGGGCGATCGAGGGCTGTCTGGTGCAGTGGATCGTCGACCCCACCCTGCCGGTCGCGGAGCTGACGGAGCCTCTCCTCGACGTGTGCGTCGAGGGGCTGCGCCGCGGGGGAGCGGAATGAGGGCCGCGGGGGTCACGGCGGCCCGTCGGCTCGACGCGCTGCTGGTGGCCCCGGACGCCGAGCGGGGCGAGCGGATCATCTGTTACGCGGGGGCGCTCGCCGGCGCCGTGTTCGCGACAGCCCTCGCCCTGCGCGGCCCGTACGCGTGGCCGACGCTGACCGTGATCGCCGTGGTGGCCTTCGATCTGTTCGGTGGCACGGTCGTCAACGCCACCCGGTCGGCCAAGCGCCGGTTCCACCGGCCGGGGCGCTCCCGGCGCCACCACTTCGCGTTCGTGGCCGCCCACATCCAGCCGTTCGCCTTGGCCCTGCTCGTCCCCGGGTTCGGCTGGATCTCCGCCGGCGTCGTCTACGCCCTCACGCTCGCCGGGGCGGCATGCGTCCTGATCACCCCCGCGGAGCTCCGGCGACCGGTCGCCTTCGCCGTCTCCGCCCTGGCGATCACCGCCGTGACGACCTCGGTGGCCGTCCCCGGCGAGCTGGCCTGGTTCGCCCCCGTCCTGGTGATCAAGCTGCTGCTCGCCCACCTGCTCCCGGAGCGGTGAACCCGGCGCTCGGCACGGACCGGCGCGCCCAGGGGTGTCTGACACACTCCGCGCGGGGACATGACGGACACCCCTGGCCCCCACGACTCGGCACCGCGTCAGCCGGACGACGGGTCAGCGCCGCGTCAGCCGGACGACGGGTCAGCATCGCGTCAGCCGGACGACGGGTTAGCGCCGCGTCAGCCGGACGACGGGTCAGCGCCGCGTCAGCCGGACCACCGGGATGTCCCGCTCGGTGCCCGCCTGGTACTCCCCGTAGCGCGGGAACAGCTCCACCAGCCCCGGCCAGACCCGCGCCTTCTCCTCGGCCGGGAGCGTCGTCGCGACGGCCCCGAACCGCTCGGTGTTCACGCGGAGCTCGACCTCCGGGGTGGACTGGAGGTTCAGGTACCACAGCGGCGGGCGGTCCGAGCCGCCGTTGGACGCCACGATCAGATAGTCCTCGCCGTCCCGCCCGTACATGAGCACCGTGCGCCGCACCGTCCCGCTGCGCCGGCCGACGTAGTCCATCAGCAGGCAGGGCACACCCAGCTGAGTGGTGCCCTTCGTGCCGCCGGAGGACTCGTACAGCTCGGCCTGCCGGGCGACCCAGTCGGCGGGGCTCAGCGCGACCTCCGCGTTGGCGTCCTGCTCGGCCGTCATGGTTTTCTCCTTCTCTCGTGCCGTCCCGTACGGGCTGCGCCCCCATCCTGGCACCCACCCGAGTCGCCCCCGGGATTCGTACACCTGGACAGCCCTCCCACCGCACGGGGGAACGCGGGCCGGGAACCCGCCCGGGAAGGCGTATAAAGGGTCCTTCCGGAGCAGCCGGCGTCCCCCGATGGC
Source organism: Streptomyces sp. CNB091 (assembly GCF_000377965.1). NCBI lineage: Bacteria > Bacillati > Actinomycetota > Actinomycetes > Kitasatosporales > Streptomycetaceae > Streptomyces > Streptomyces sp. CNB091. The sequence goes on along the minus strand of NZ_KB898993.1, from coordinate 17,744 downwards.
CCCTCCCCCCACCTCCCTCACGCGGCCGGCGTCACCGCGTCACCGATCCCAGGAGCGCCAATGAGCACTTCGGAAGAGATCAGCGCCCTGCTGGTAGCGAAGTTCGGAACCGACCCCGGGGCCATCCGCCCCGGTGTTCCGCTGCACCGGCTGCGGCTGGACTCCCTCGCGCTGGAAGAGCTGCGGCTGCACATCGAGGACCGGCTGGACGTGGACCTGGAGGACGTCACGCTCACCTCGCGCGACACCTTCGACCGCCTCGTCGAGGCCGTGGACGGGAAGGTCTCCGCATGAGCGCGGCCCCAGGTCGGCCCTACCGCCGGGCGCCGCTCGCCCCGTTCGCCGCCGCCGTCACCGGCGTCGGCCTGGTCACCGCGGCCGGTACGGGAGCGAACGCCGCCTGGCACGGCGTCACCGAGGGCCTCGCGCCCTCCGCCGGCCCGCGACCCGAACTGGACGGGCTGCCCTGCGACTTCTTCTACTCCGTCACCGACTGCGACCCGGGAGCCGTCCTCGGGGTGGCCGCCCAGCGGCTGATGGACCGCTTCGCCCAGCTCGCCGTCATCGCCGCCCGCGAGGCCGTCGCCGACGCCGGACTCGACCCGTCCGTCTGGGACAGCGGCCGCGTCGGCGTCGTCGTCGGCTCCGCCCACGGCGGGCTGCCCTTCTACGACGAGCAGCACGCCGCGCTCGCCGGGCGCGGGCCCCGCCGGGTCTCCCCGAAGCTCGCCCCGCTCAGCGTCGTCAACGGCGCGGCCAGCAGCGTCAGCCTGGACCTCGGCGTCCACGGGCCCAGCCAGGCCGTCTCCACCGCCTGCTCCTCCGGCACCGTCGCCATCGGAACCGCCCACCAGATGCTCCGCTCCGGGGCCTGCGACATCGTCATCGCGGGGGGCGCGGAATCCACCTGCACCCGCCTGCTGATCGCCAGCGCCTGCAGCCTCAAGGCCGCCTCCACCCGCCGCGAGGACCCCGCGGCCGCCTGCCGGCCCTTCGACACCCACCGCGACGGCTTCGTCGTCGGCGAGGGCGCCGGGCTGATCGTCATGGAACACCCGGACCATGCCCGCGCCCGGGGCGCCGCCGTCCGCGCCCATGTCAGCGGGTACGGGGCCTCCAGCGACGCCCACTCCGCCGTCGCCCCCGACCCCGAGGGCCTCGGTATCGAGCGCGCCCTGCGCACCGCGCTCGCCGACGCGGGCCTCTCCCCGGCCGACGTCGGGCACGTCAACGCGCACGGCACCTCGACGCTCTCCAACGACCTGATCGAGGCGACGATGCTCCGCCGGGTCCTCGGCGAGAGCCCTCTGGTGACCTCCACCAAGGCGATGACCGGCCACACCCTCGGCGCGGCGGGCGGCATCGAGACCGCGCTCACCGTGCTCGCCCTCCAGCACCAACTGGTGCCGCCCACCGTCAACCTGGACGCACCCGACCCGGAGATCACGATCGACGTGGTGGCCAAGGAAGCCCGCGGCGCCACCTTCGACTGCGCCGTCAAGACCTCGCTCGGCTTCGGCGGCCACAACGCGGCACTCGTCCTCACCAGGACCTGAACGGAAGGGAACGCAGGAGCACATGCCCGAGGAGATCATCCGGACCCTGTCGGTCGACGGAGTGCGCTACAGCTACCGCGTCCTGCCGGGCGCCCACCCCGGCGAGCCCCCGGCCACCGAACCGACGCTCATTCTCGGCGGCGCGCTCCAGGGCATGTACGGCTGGCCCCAGATGGACGACCACCTGGGCCCTGCCACCGACGTGGTCACCGCCGACCTGCCCGGCATGGGCAGCGCCGACCCGCTCCCGCCCGGCCCCAGCGCCGACCTGCTGCGCCGGGCCGTGCTCGGCATCGCCGACGACCTCGGCGCACCCCGGCTCAACATCTTCGGCTTCTCCTACGGCACCGCCATCGCCTTCGGCTTCGCCCGCCGCCACCGGGAACGGGTGGCACGCCTCGCCCTCGGCGGCGTCCCGGTCCACATCGACGCGGTCCAGGTCGCCGCCTGGGAGCACGCCAGGCAGCTGCTGGCCGCAGGAGACCGCGAGGGGTTCGCCGCGACCGCTGCCGACGCCCTGATGTGCCTGGACCCGGAACGCGCCGTACACCGCCGGGAGCTGGCCCGCCGCTATGTGCGGCGCTCCTTCCTTCACGTGGCCACCCACTCGCCGCACGTGGCGGACTCGCTCTACCGGGCGCTGGCCGACCGGCCCGACTTCTCCGGCGGTCTCACCGGCGTACCGGCACTGGTCTTCGCCGGGGAGCACGACACGGTGACGCCACCCGCGCGGCAGCGGGAGTTCGCCGAGACGATCGAGGGCAGCCGGTTCCTGACGATCGGGGAGTCCGACCACTGGGTGATCCTGGAGCGGGCCGACGAAGTGGCCGCACTGGTCTCCCGGTTCCTCACCGGGCGGGAGCCGGTGGCCGACGAGGCCGCTGCCGTCACCCTGCCGCGCCAGGCGGGCGCCCCGGCCGGGCGGACCTGAGCGGGGCCCCGGCCGGGCGGTCCTGAGCGGGGCCCCGGTCGCAGGGACCTGAGCGGCCCCGGCCGGGGGGACCGGAGATCCCCGGTCCGCCCCGCCGGGGGCTGCGCCGTCATGTCAGTGCCAGGAGCCGCCGACCTTGATCCGCACCACCTGCGGGTCGTGGTCGCTCGCCTGGTCGGCGAACTCGGCGTTGATGTGCACCACGTCGTAGTCGGGGCGCCGGACGCCGGGGCTCGTCAGGATGTGGTCCAGCGTCTGCGAGTTGCCGTCGAAGACATAGCTGTACCGGTCCGACGGGGGAAGCGTCGTGATCAGCGGCTTGAGCGCCCCGTTCCTGGTCAGTGCCTTCATCGTCGGAGAGAACTCGAAGTCGTTGATGTCCCCGAGCGTGATGACCCGCGCGGATTTGTCCGCCTTCAGCAGGGAGGCGACGAAGGCGTTGACCTCGGCGGCCTGCTGGATCCGCTGGGTCTCCGAGGAACGCGTCGGCTCCTGGTGTCGGCCGTGCAGCGGCTGGTCACCGCCCTTGGACGCGAAGTGGTTGCCGATGACGAAGACGGGCCTGCCCCGGAAGACGAACTCGCCCACCAGCGGCTTGCGGCTGTCGTCCCATGCCGGGCTCGCCGGGTTGATCCGGCCCGGGGAGGCGGAGAGCTCGACGCCCTTCCAGGTGTCGACGGCGCGTACCGGCGTGGTCGCGTCGCCGCCCGCGCGGCCGGTGAAGGACACCCGCTCGGGGTTGTAGAGGAAGACGTTGCGGATGTTGCCGCCGGGCTGGCCGCCGTCCTCGTTGTTCTCGGGGGCGATGTAGCGCCAGGCGTAGCGCGGCCCGCCCTTCGCGACGATCGCGTCGGCGAAACGCTTCAGCGTCGCCTCGGAGCCCACCGTGCCGTCGTTCACCGCACCGTTGTCGTCCTGGATCTCCTCCAGCGAGACGATGTCGGGGGAGGACAGGTTCACCGCGACGCCCTCGGCCAGGGTGTCGAACTTCGCCTGGTCGTCGCCCGCGTCGAGGTTCTCCACGTTGTACGTGGCGACCGCCAGCTCGTTCTTCTTCTGCTTGCGGGTCACCTCGCGCCGCAGCTTGTTGTCGACGACCGTGCCCAGCGCGGTGGCCTGCACGTTGTATCCGCCGTAGCTCGCGTAGTCGAGTACGCCGGTGGTGCGGCCCTCCAGCACGTCCCCGACGTTCGCCGTCGGGACCGGCCGCGCCGGGTCCAGCGACATCACCTTGAGGCGGCCGGTGTTCTGGTCCTCGTACGAGGCGTAGCGCGTGCCGCCGCGCCGGGTCGGGTTCTCCCGCGGCTTCACGGTCACCCAGATCTCGTCGTACGCGGTCGTCGCCCCGGTCACCCGGGTGTCGGCGAACTCGACCCGGGAGCCCTCCAGCGCCTCGTACAGGTCCAGGGCGTACCGGGACGGGTCCAGGGGCAGCGCGTCGATCGCCCCGCCGCCCGCCGAGGGCACGTAACGGCCGGGCACCGAGCGGGCGTCGAGGACGACCGGGGCGGGCAGCGCGTTGCCGGAGGACAGCACGGTGGTGCGGGGCGCGGTGATCTGGGTGAGGGACTGGGTGCCGGTGCCCGGGTAGTACTCGGCTACCTTTCCGCTGACCAGGACCGCGTCGCCGGCCTTTACGGCGGGCGCGGTGGACCCGGTGTAGACGAACAGGCCCTCGCCGGTGCGCGCGTCGCCGTCGGGGGCCGTGTCCTGGATCCAGAAGCCCCGCGAGCCACTGGCCCGCACTCCGGTGACGACGCCCGGGACGCCGGTCACCGCCGTGCCGTCGAGCGGGGAGACCCGGGTGGTGCCCTGGATGTCGTGGATCCGTACGTCGCCGGGCTCGGTGGGGCCGGGCTCCTCCGGCTCCTGCCCGCCGCCGGACGTCTCGCCCTGGGCGTTGACCGGCGTCGGTGCGCCCGCGGCGAGGTCGGCCGCGTTGTCGTCGGTGTCGGCGAGCGAGGCGGCCCGCGCGACGGACGCGGTGGCCGACGCGCCGGGGACCGGGCCGCCGCCCTCCCGGACGACCGCGGAACCGTAACCGACCAGGTCGACGATCCGGGTGTCCGCCGCACAGTCCGCCGCCGACTTGCAGGTGAGCGGGGCCGTTCCGGAGACCAGGGCGACGGTGCCGCTCCCCGCCGCCATGGAGACCGTGCCGGTGGCGTCGGCGGTGGGCAGCGCGACGGTTCCACCGGTGCCCGCGGCCTGGGCGACGAGGTAGCGGCCGCGGGGCGCGATCGACCCGGACAGCTCGGAGACCTGCCACCGTGAGCCGGCCGACGGGCTGCCCGGCAGGTACTGGACGCTGAGGCCGCCGACCTCGAAGGGCGCTGAGCCGGCGTTGGCCAGCTCGACGAAGTCCCGGGTCAGCGTCGCGCCGGAGTTGCCCCCGCCGCCGTACACCTCGGAGATGACGGCGGTGGCCGACGGGGCCGCCTGGGCGGCGGGCAGGGCGGTCACCGCGAGAGCGGCGGCGACGGCGCCGGTCAGCAGAACGGAACCGGATCTGTGTATCTGCACGGGAGGTGCCCCCAACTGAACTGAGTAGGAGGGGCAAAAGCTATGCGCGTAGAACAGGCATGACAAGGCGTTGGAGGTTAATTCCGGGCGTATCCCGGGTGAGCACCGCGAACCGGCGCCCGGTGCGGTCCGGGGGAGGACCGCACCGGGCGGGTCATGAGCGTGTGCGTCCCGGCCGGACGGCCGGGGTCACTGGCGGATGCGGTCGCGGATCCAGACCCCGGCCTCCTTCAGGACCCCGGTCCCCGTCCAGTTGGTCCCGTCGCAGGTGCCGGTCTTGAAGACCGCCCCGGAACGGTGGTCGTCGGAGTAGTTCCAGTTGGTCCACGAGATCTTCTTGCGCTTCATCAGGTCGAGGTAACGCTGCGACATGGCGAAGTCGTTGGCACCCTCGCCCGCGTAGTTCTGCGTGCCGAACTCGGTGACGAACACGGGCAATTTGTTCGAGGCCCGGTCGAGCGCGCTCAGATACTCCTCGCGGTGCGAGGCCGCGTAGAAGTGGAAGGTGTACATGATGTTCGAGGCGCGGACGGGGTTGTTCACGACCTCCGACTCGTCGGAGCCCTCGGAAACACCGAAGGAGGACCAGGCGCGCGTCCCGACCAGGACCACCGCGTCGGGGTCCTGGGCCCGGATCACCGGAATGATCTGCTCGGCGTACGACTTGATGCGCGACCAGCTCACCCCCGAGGGCTCGTTGGCGATCTCGTAGAGCACACCCGGGTGGTTCCTGTACTTCTTCGCCATCGCCGTGAAGAAGGTCTTCGCCCGCGCCAGGTTGGCGTTCGGGTCGCCCGGGGAGAGCATGTGCCAGTCGATGACCGCGTACATGCCGCGTGCGTGCGCCGCGTCGACGAACTTCTGCGCACGGGCGGTGAATCCGGCCGGGTCGGTCTCGTACCCGCCCTCCTGTACGTAGGTGGAGACGCGCAGTACGTCGGCGCGCCAGTCCTGGGCCAGGGCGTTGAGCGATCCGTCCGTGACGCACTGGGCGTACCACTGGGTGCCGTGCGTGCTCATCCCGTTGAGGGCGACGGCCTGGCCGGAGTCGTTGCAGAGCTGGCGGCCGCAGACGGAGAGCTGTCCGTTGGCGGCGAGCGGGGTGGCGGCGGTGGGGGAGACGGGGGCCGGGGCGGCACCCGCCCGGACGGGAGCCATGAGTGCGGTGACGACACCGAGCGCGGACGCGGCGAGCAGGGCCTTGCGGGCCATTCCGCGTCGGCCGGTCGTGGGGGTGGAACCGGTGGGGGGAGTGGTGCGCTGGTGCATGGTGGTGCTCCCTTCGGAGGGGGTGGGAGGCGCCATGTCGGCAGAACTGAAAGTAAAGCTTCCTTCCAATTGTCGTCAACAGCGTTGGGAAACTTTCCTGCCTATTAACGCGCTTGGCGGAAGGGCCTGTTGGGACCTTCCGCCGAGCGCGCTCCCTTGTGCGCCGATATGCCCGTGTCCCGTTTCTCGCCCGGCCCTCCCGGACCGCTCAGCCCTGGGGCAGCGGGTAGACCGCCAGCGAGAACGAGTGGCCCGCCGGGTCCCCGTACACCCTCACGTCCCGGGGGCCGCTGTTGCTGTCGCCGGTGTCGACGGGCCGGGCCCCCAGCCCGATCGCCTCCCGCTCGGCCTCGTCGATGTTCTCGGAACCGACCAGGATCCGCAGATGCGCCTGCTGCGAGTCCTCCGGGCGCGGCCAGCTCGGCGGGGCGTAGCCGTGGTCGCGGCGGATCGCCAGCCGGACGCCGTCGTTGCCGACGATCTCGACGAAATCGGGGTCGGAGCCGATCCGTATCTCCGCGTCGAGCAGAGCCGCGTAGAACTCGGCCAGTTCGATGGGTTCGGCGCAGTCAAGGACGAGGACGCTCGTTTTCTCCACAGTCATGCGGGAACCAGTACCCCCACCGGGCGCTGCCACGCCGCCACGGGCCCGCCCGGGAATCCGGAATCCGGGCCACCGGTGCGGACGCGTCCCGGATGAGGAATCACCCCACGCGACCTAAGGTGCGAACCATGGCACGGAGCGCGGAGCATCCCGGGCCGGCCGGCGGCGACGCCGCCCCGGACGGACCCGACCCCCGGCGTTGGCGGGCCCTGGCCGTCTGCCTGGTGGCGGGCTTCATGACCCTGCTGGACGTCTCCATCGTCAACGTGGCCCTTCCCTCAATCCGGGAGGGCCTGAACACCCCCGAGTCCGACCTCCAATGGGTGCTCTCCGGCTACGCCCTCGCCTTCGGGCTCTTCCTCATCCCCGCCGGACGCCTGGGCGACGCGCGGGGCCGCCGGGCGGTCTTCATGGCGGGGCTCGCCCTCTTCACCCTGGCCTCCGCCGCCTGCGGGGCCGCCCAGTCCAGCCTGTGGCTGGTGATCGCCCGCCTGGTGCAGGGCATCGCGGGCGGTCTGATCTCCCCACAGATCTCCGCCCTGATCCAGCAGATGTTCTCCGGGCGCGAGCGCGGCCGGGCGTTCGGCATGTTCGGCACCGTCGTCGGCATCTCCACCGCCGTGGGTCCGCTGCTCGGCGGCCTCCTCATCCAGGCCGCCGGACCGGACCACGGCTGGCGCTGGGTCTTCTACGTCAACCTCCCGCTCGGCGCCGTCTGCCTCCTGCTCGCCCACCGGCTGCTCCCGGACACCCCGTCGGCCGGCCGGGTGAGGCCACGCGACCTGGACCCGGTGGGCGTCGCCCTGCTCGGGGCCGGACTGCTCGCGCTGCTGCTGCCGTTCGTCCAGGCCCAGCAGTGGCCCGGAAACGGAAAGTGGCTGCTGCTCGTCCTGGCCGGGGCCCTACTGACCGCGTTCATGGTCTGGGAGTCGCGGTGCACGGGCGGACGCACCCACCCGGTCCTGGACCTGTCGCTGTTCCGGCTGCGCACCTACTGGCTGGGCTGCCTGCTGATCCTGCTCTACTTCGCCGGGTTCACCTCGATCTTCTTCGTCACGACCCTCTACCTCCAGTCCGGTCTGGGCTACTCCGCCCTCCTGGCCGGACTCGCCATCACCCCCTTCGCCCTCGGCTCCGGCGTCGCCGCGTCCATCGGCGGCCGGCTCGTCGGGCGCTTCGGCCGCCCCCTCGTGGTGGCGGGCCTGGCCATGGTCGCGCTCGGCCTCGCCGGCACCGCCCTCGCCGTCCACCTGGTCCCCGGCACCGGCGCGGGCTGGGCGATGGCCGCCCCGCTGCTCCTCGCCGGAATCGGCAGCGGCCTGGTCATCGCCCCGAACCAGACGCTGACCCTCGCGGAGGTCCCGGTGAACCGGGCCGGCAGCGCCGGGGGCACCCTGCAGACCGGCCAGCGGGTCGGCTCCGCGATCGGGATCGCCGCCGTCGGCGCCGTGTTCTTCGCCCAGGTCGGCCCGGACGGCTGGGCCGACGCCTACGACCACGGGCTCGTCGTCTCCGTCGCCTTCGTCCTGGCCGCCCTGATCGTGGCGCTGGCGGAGGTCGGAGCCGACCGACGGGGCAGACGACGCACAGCACACGAACCGAACGAAGCATCGAGGAGCGCGGCATGAGCGACACGACAGCGGACAGCGCCGGGAGCGACGGCAACACCTCCTACGGCCACAAGCCCTTCAAACGGTCCCGGAGCCACTTCGCCGACCGGATCACCGCCGACGGACGCGACGGCTGGCCCGTGGAGCCGGGCCGCTACCGCCTCGTCGTCAGCCGCGCCTGCCCCTGGGCGAGCCGCGCGCTGGTCTCCCGGCGGCTCCTCGGCCTTGAAGAATCGCTGCCGCTCGCCGTGGCCGACCCGATCCAGGACGACCGCAGCTGGCGCTTCACCCTCGACCCGGGCGGCAAGGACCCGGTCCTCGGCATCCACTATCTGAGCGAGGCCTACGACGCCCGGGAGCGCGGCTATCCCGGAGGCGTCAGCGTGCCCGCGATCGTGGACGTACCGAGCGGGAAACTGGTCACCAACGACTACCAGCGGATCACCCTCGACCTCGCCACCGAATGGACCGCCCTGCACCGCCCCGGCGCCCCCGACCTCTACCCCGAACCGCTGCGCGACGAGATCGACGAGGTCATGGAGGGCGTCTACCGGGACGTCAACAACGGCGTGTACCGCGCGGGGTTCGCCAGCTCCCAGGAGGAGTACGAGGAGGCGTACGCCGCCCTGTTCCGCCGCCTCGACCTCGTCTCCGCCCGCCTCGCGGACCGCCGCTACCTGGTCGGCGACACCATCACCGAGGCCGACATCCGGCTCTTCACCACCCTGGTCCGCTTCGACGCCGTCTACCACGGCCACTTCAAGTGCAACCGGAACAAACTGACCGAGGACCCCGTCCTGTGGGGTTACGTCCGCGACCTCTACCAGACACCCGGATTCGGCGACACGGTCGACTTCGACCACATCAAGCGGCACTACTACCAGGTGCACACGGGCATCAACCCCACCGGCATCGTCCCCGCCGGCCCCGACCTCTCCGGCTGGACCGCTCCGCACCACCGCGAACAACTCGGCGGCCGCCCCTTCGGCGACGGCACACCCCCGGGCCCGGTGCCCCCGGGCGAGCGGGTCACCCCGGTGGCCGCCGCCTGACCGGGGCTCCCGGCGCACGGGTCCGGCGGACGTGGACGCGCGCCCGTCACCCCTTGGGCGCGTCCGGCGGATCAGGAGGACCGGGTCCTGGCGGACCGTAGCTGTCCGCAAGCCCCGGTACCGTGCGGACCATGGCAGCGAAGACGCACCGCACCGCCGCACAGCCCACCGTCCTCTCCGCGCGGGCGCTGAACCGGGCGACCCTGGACCGACAGCTCCTGCTGCACCGGTCGCCGATGTCCGCGAAGGACGCCGTCGCCCACCTCCTCGGGCTCCAGGCCCAGAACACCAAGCCCCCGTACTTCCAGCTGTACGCCCGGCTCGCGGACTTCGACCCCGAAGAGCTTTCCGCCCTGATGGCGTCCCGCGAGGTGGTCCGGATCGTCACCCTCCGCTCCACCCTCCACACCCATACGGCGGACGACGCGCTCACCCTGCGCCCCCTGGTGCAGGCCGCGCGCGAGCGGGAGCTGAAGACCTTCCGGCGAGGGCTGGCAGGAGTGGACCTGGACCGGCTCGCCGCGGTGGCCGAGGAGCTGGTCGTGGAGCGCCCGCGTCCGGTGAAGGAGCTGCGGGAGGAGCTCCTCGCCCGCTGGCCGGACGCCGACCCCCTCGCCCTCACCGTCGCCGCCCGCTGTCTGCTGCCCCTGGTCCAGGTCACCCCACGTGGACTGTGGGGACGCGGTGGACAGGTCGCCCTGACCACCGTGGAGCACTGGCTGGGCCGGCCCGCCGAACCGGTGCCCGCACCCGACGCCACCGTGCTGCGCTACCTGGGCGCGTTCGGCCCCGCCTCGGTGATGGACTTCCAGTCATGGGCGGGCCTCACCCGCACGAAGGAGGTCTTCGAACGGCTCAGGCCCCGGCTGCTCACCTTCCGGGACGAGAGGGGCGTCGAGCTCTTCGACCTCCCGGACGCCCCGCGCCCCGACCCCGGCACCCCGGCCCCGCCGCGCCTCCTGCCCGAGTTCGACAACCTTCTCCTCGGCCACGCCGACCGCACCCGGGTGATTCCCGCGGCGAACAAGGGGCGCAACGGGGTCGGCAACCAGGCATACGGGTCCGTGCTGATCGACGGTTTCTTCGACGCGGTCTGGCGCGTCGAACGCGAGGGCGCAACCGCGATCCTGACCGTCCAGCCGCTGCGGAGCCTGGTCCGCGCCGAGCGCGCGGAGATCACCGAGGAGGCGGCGCGGATGCTGACCGTGATGACGGACGCGACGGACCACGACGTCCGGTTCGGCACGTTCCTGGACTACGGCGACTGAGCCCTGCGGCCCCGTGGCCCCGTGTGCCCGCAGGTCAGGGGGCAGGGGTCAGGGCAGCAGCCCCGCCCGGCGGGCCGCCACCACGGCCTCCAGCCGCGTGTGCGCCCCCAACTTCCGCATCGCGGACCGCAGATACCCCTTCACCGTCTCCGGCCGCAGCCCCAGCCGCTCGGCGGCGGCCGCGTTCGTCGCGCCCGCCGCCACACACGCCACCACGTCCACCTCGCGCGGTGCGAGGCGGACCTCCCGGGCCGCGGGCACCTTGGCCCCCGCCGCCGAGGCCAGCCGCCCGCAGACGTCCAGCAACTCGTCGCGCAGGGCCGGGTCCAGGACCCTCGGGACCAGTGCGCGCAGTTCGCGGTGGGCCTCGCGCACGTCCTCCCAAACGCCGGGCGCCGTGTCCGGATCGGTCACCTGCTCCCGGCCCGCCGCCAGCAACCGCCGCACCTCGTCCCGCACCGCGAGCGACTGCTCCACGTCACGGGCCGCCGCCACCACCGCGTCGAACGTCCGGTCGCCCAGCGTGACCGGCGTGCGCAGCGCCCCGTACAGCACGCCCCGCACCGAACGCCGTACGACGACGGGGACCGCGACGACCGAGCGCAGCCCCTCCGCCGCAACCGCCGCGTCGTACTCGTGGCTGATGTGGCGCGAAGAGGCGTAGTCCGTCACGGCACAGGGCCGGGACAGCGCGATGGCCTTGCCGCCCAGACCGCTCCCGGCGGAGATCACCAGCCCCCGCAGCGCACTGGTCTGCGCCCCGTTCAGCTCGGCGATCCGGGCATGGCGCGCGTCGGACAGCAGGCCGCCGAACACCACGGGAAGCCCGCTCGTGCGGCGCAGCCTCAACAGCGCGGCCTGCATCTCGACCGCGTCGACCGGTTCCGGCACTCCGACGTCCTCCCACCCGGCCCGTGCCGCTCTCCCCCGCACGGGGGAGCGGACCACCCCCGTCCGGGGGTGGTGAGACCTGGGTCACTGTTTACATGATGTTAGGCGACCGGTCCGTAATGAGGAGGGCACATGTCGGCAACCAGCGCTACCGAGACGTTCCGGGCCGCCCGGGACTTCCTGCTGGAGCACCGCGAGGACTACGAGCGGGCCTACGCGGGCTTCCGCTGGCCCCGTGCGGACCACTTCAACTGGGCCCTGGACTGGTTCGACGTCATCGCCGAGGACAACGACCGCACCGCCCTGCACATCGTGGAGGAGGACGGCCGGCGCACCGAGGTGTCCTTCGCGGCGATGTCGGAGCGCTCCGACCGGGCCGCCAACTGGCTGAAGGGACAGGGCGTACGGGCGGGCGACCGCGTCCTGGTGATGCTCGGCAACCAGGTCGAGCTGTGGGAGACCGCCCTCGCCGCGATGAAGCTGCGCGCCGTCGTCATCCCCGCCACCCCGCTCCTCGGCCCCGCCGACCTGCGCGACCGCGTGGAGCGCGGCCGGGTGCGCCATGTGCTGGTGCGGGACGCGGACACCGCGAAGTTCGACGAGGTCCCCGGGAACTACACCCGGATCGCGGTCGGCGAGGAGGTGGCGGGCTGGCTGCCGTACGCGGGAGTGGCCGAGGCGTCCGCCACGTTCACACCGGGCCGGGAGACGGACGCGGACGAGCCGCTGATGCTCTATTTCACCTCCGGCACCACCGCCAGCCCCAAGCTGGTCGAGCACACCCATGTGTCCTACCCGGTGGGCCACCTGTCGACGATGTACTGGATCGGGCTCAGGCCGGGCGACGTCCATCTGAACATCTCCTCGCCCGGCTGGGCCAAGCACGCCTGGTCCAACCTCTTCGCCCCGTGGACGGCCGAGGCCACCGTCTTCATCTTCAACTACACCCGCTTCGACGCGGGCCGCCTGATGGCCGAGATGGACCGCTCGGGCATCACGAGCTTCTGCGCCCCGCCGACCGTCTGGCGCATGCTCATCCAGGCCGACCTGAGCCAGTTGCAGGCCCCGCCGCGCGAGGTCGTCGCGGCCGGTGAGCCGCTGAACCCCGAGGTCATCGAGACGGTCCGGCGGGAGTGGGGCGTCACCATCCGCGACGGGTTCGGCCAGACGGAGACCGCCGTCCAGGTCGCCAACACCCCCGGCCAGCTCCTCAAGACCGGCTCCATGGGCCGGCCGAGTCCCGGCTTCACCGTCGAACTGCTCGACCCGGTCACCGGCCGGCCCGGGGCGGCCGAGGGCGAGATCTCCCTCGATCTGGCCGACCACCCCGTCGGCCTGATGACCGGCTACCACGGCGACCCGGACCGCACCGCCGAGGCGATGGCGGGCGGCTACTACCGCACCGGGGACATCGGCGCACGGGACGCGGACGGCTACATCACCTATGTGGGCCGCGCCGACGACGTGTTCAAGGCCTCCGACTACAAGATCTCCCCGTTCGAGCTGGAGAGCGCCCTGCTGGAGCACGAGGCGGTCGCCGAGGCCGCCGTCGTGCCCGCCCCCGACCCGCTTCGCCTCGCCGTCCCGAAGGCGTACGTCGTACTGGCGGAGGGCTGGGACCCCGGGCCGGACACCGCGAAGGTCCTCTTCGAGCACTCCCGGGCGGTCCTCGCCCCGTACAAACGCATCCGCAGGCTGGAGTTCGCGGAGCTGCCCAAGACCGTGTCGGGCAAGATCCGCCGCATCGAACTGCGGGAACGCACCGCCCTGGGCTCCGGCGCCGAGTTCGACGAGGGGGACCTCACATGAGCACCCAGTCGTACGCGCACGGCGTCGGCGACACCGCGCTGCTCGGCGACACCATCGGCCGCAACCTCGACCGGACGGCCGCGGCACACGGCGACCGCGAGGCGCTGGTCGACGTGGCCTCGGGCCGGCGCTGGACGTACACCGAACTCATCGCGGAGGTCGACGTGCTGGCCCGCGCCCTGATGGCGTCGGGGGTGGCGAAGGGCGACCGGGTCGGCATCTGGGCGGTCAACTGCCCGGAGTGGGTGCTCGTTCAGTACGCCACGGCCCGGATCGGGGCCGTCATGGTCACCATCAACCCCGCCTACCGCGCCCACGAGGTGGAGTTCGTCCTCCAGCAGGCCGGCGTCTCCCTGCTGGTCGCTTCCCTCTCCCACCGCACCAGCGACTACCGCGCCCTCGTCGAACAGGTCCGGTCCGCCTGCCCCGACCTGCGCGCCGTCCACTACATCGGCGACCCGACCTGGGACGAGCTGACCGCGGCCGCGCCCGCCGTCACCCGGGAGCAACTGGCCGCCCGCGAGGCGGAGTTGTCCTGCGACGACCCGATCAACATCCAGTACACCTCCGGCACCACGGGCTTCCCCAAGGGGGCGACGCTCTCCCACCACAACATCCTCAACAACGGGTATTTCGTCGGGGAGACGATCGCGTACACGGAGGCCGACCGGGTCTGTCTCCCGGTCCCCTTCTACCACTGCTTCGGCATGGTGATGGGCAACCTCGCCAGCACCTCGCACGGCGCCTGCATCGTGATCCCGGGTCCGTCCTTCGAGCCCGCAGCCGTGCTGACCGCCGTCCAGCAGGAGCGCTGCACCTCGCTGTACGGCGTGCCCACCATGTTCATCGCCGAGCTGAACCTGCCGGACTTCGCCGGGTACGACCTCTCCTCGCTGCGCACCGGGATCATGGCCGGTTCGCCCTGCCCGGTCGAGGTGATGAAGCGGGTCGTCGCCGAGATGCACATGGCCGAGGTGTCCATCTGCTACGGGATGACGGAGACGTCCCCGGTCTCCACCCAGACCCGTCGCGACGACGACCTGGACCGCCGTACCGGCACGGTGGGCCGCGCGCTGCCGCACATCGAGGTCAAGGTCGTCGACCCCGTCACCGGCGTCACACTGCCGCGCGGCACCGCCGGCGAGCTGCGCACCCGCGGCTACAGCGTGATGCTCGGCTACTGGGACCAGCCCGACCGCACCGCCGAGGTCGTCGACGCCGGCCGGTGGATGCACACGGGGGACCTCGCGGTGATGCGCGAGGACGGATACGTCCAGGTCGTCGGCCGGATCAAGGACATGATCATCCGGGGCGGCGAGAACGTGTACCCCCGGGAGATCGAGGAGTTCCTGTACGGCCATCCGAAGGTCGCCGACGTCCAGGTGGTCGGGGTGCCGGACGAGCGCTACGGCGAGGAGATCCTGGCCTGCGTCATCCCCAGGGACCCCGCCGACCCGCCCACCCTGGAGGAGATCTCCGCGTACTGCCGGGAGCGGCTCGCGCACTACAAGATCCCGCGCAGGCTGCGGATCCTGGAGACCTTCCCGATGACGGTGAGCGGGAAGGTCCGCAAGATCGAACTGCGCGAGGCGTACGCGGACTGAATACTCGGCGCGAGACCGGGCCCACCGCTATGAGCTGCGGTCCGAGACCGAGGACGGCATGTTCTGTTCCGCCCAGACCACCTTGCCGGTGACCGTGCGGGACGAACCCCAGCGGCGGCACAGCATGTTGATGAGCTGAAGGCCCCGTCCGCCCTCGTCGCTGAGGCCCGCGTGCTGGATCTGGGGCAGGTCGGGGCCGGTGTCCGACACCTCCACGACGAAGCGTTCCCCGCGCAGCAGCCGCAGCTCGCCGGGGCCGTTCCCGTAGCGCAGTGCGTTGCCGACCAGTTCGGAGACGACGAGCTCCGAGACGTCGGCGAGTTCATCGAGCCCCCATGCGGCGAGCTGGCCGGTGACGAGACCACGGGCGACCGAGGCGGCCCGGCCGTCCTGCGGCAGCTCCCACACCCGCAGGTCCCCCGCCGGGACCGCGGCGCTCGTGGTGACGAGGAGCACCGCCTCGTCGAACCGGGCGGCGGCGGCCGGGGCGCGCTCCACCAGACCGCCCTTCTCCAGCGACCCGGGCGGCAGGCTCAGCGCCGCCGCACGCAGCCGGTCCAACTGGGCGTCCACGTCCTCGTCCCGGGACTTGATCAGGCCGTCCGTGTACATGACCAGGTGGGCGCCGTCCGGGACGCGCAGCCGCAGGGGGTCGTACGGGATCACGCCCGCCCCCAGCGGCGCGCCGGTCGGCACCGGGACGAGTTCGGCGGCGCCCTGCCCGTCGAGGAGCAGCGGCGGCAGGTGCCCGGCGCTCGCCAGGGTGTAGGAGGAGTCGGCGGGGTCGTAGACCGCGCACAGGCAGGTGGATACCTGCTCGTCCTCCAGGTCGCGGGTGGCCAGGTCGAGCCGGGCGAGGATCCGCTCGGGGGCCATGTCCAGGGTCATCAGCGTGCGGGCCACCGTCCGCAGGCGCCCCATGGTGGCGGCGGCGGGCAGCCCGTGCCCCATCACGTCGCCCACCATCAGGGCCGTCCGTCCGCCGGGCAGGGCCATCACGTCGTACCAGTCCCCGCCCACGCCGTGATACGCCGCCGCGGGCGCGTACTCGGAGTGCACCAGCAGGCCCGGCGTCGCCGGGGTGACGCGCGGCAGCAGGGAGCGCTGCAACGAGACGACGTGCTCGCGCTCCCGCCCGTACAGACGCGCGTTGTCGATGAAGACCGCCGCCTTGGAGGCGAGCTGCTCCGCCAGCGCCAGGTCGGTGGTGGAGAACGGCGGGGTTCCGCGGCCGCGCACGAAGTCGGCGCTGCCGAGCAGCAGCCCACGGGCGATCAGGGGCACGGCCAGGTAGCTGTGCACGCCGGCGGCACGCAACTGCGCGGCGGCGCTCGCGGTGGGTGCGACGTGGATGAAGTCGTCGTCGCGCACCCTGCTCAGCAGCACCGGCTTGCCCTGCCGGAGGACGTACCGGTGGAGCAGCGTCTCGTGCGACTGCTCGGCGTGCACGAAGATCTCGCCCACCGGGGTCGGCTCCAGGTTGGAGAGCTCCTCGATGGCGCACAGCGCCGTGGCCCGCATCTGCGGGACGCCGGGCTCGGTCTTCCGGGAGCCCTCGTCGCCCCGCAGGATGCTCTCGAGGATGTCCACGGCCGCCCCGTCGGCGAAACTGGGCACGGTGAACTCGGCGAGTTCCTGTGCGGTGCGCTCCAGGTCCAGGGTCGTGCCGATGCGGGAGCTGGCGGAATTCAGCCAGGCGAGACGGCTGCGCGTGGTGAACCGGTCCGGTGGCAGGACGCCTCTGCTCCGGCGGAACCGCACGTTCGCGCCGGCCGAGCGCCGCCCGGCGGAGCCCCGGCCGGGCAGGCGCCGTCTACCACTGCCGGCGTTCACTCTTCCGCCTCCAGAGAGGATTCGACGCCTCTTGGTGCCCAGTGTGCACCGGAAACGTCTGCGGCACCTCCGGGTACCCCTGATTGGCTCACTGTGCGGGGACGGTGCCCCGACACCCGTTCCCGGCCCTCCTGGTCCGACTCCCGGATTCGACTTCCACGACGAGGTTATGAGCGTTGGCGACCGACCGCTACGGTCACGACCTGTGGACGAGGACGGCGCCGATTCCTTCTCCTGGGGCGGAAGGTCGAAGAACAAGCTGAGCGGACGGAGCGTGGCAGGGGCGGGTCAAGCGGCTTCGATGATGTCGGGGCCGCCCCGGGTCGCCGCCGCCCACTCGATGAGCAGCACTTCGTAGGTCGCCGCCTCCACCTCGGACCAGTCCTGTCCGGAGGCGTCGACGAGGGCGCGGATTGCCTCGTTGGCGTGCTCGGCGGCGGGCGCGGGGCGGTCTGCGGGGCGGGAGCTGTCCGGGAGTAAAGCCATGCGCACAGCTTACGTGCCACCACTGACATTGATGCTGGTACTCAGGTCCCGGTGGTCGTGGCTCGACCACTGACTGACGCCCTGCTGGGCTGTCCTCGTGCTGTTCTGTCCGGCTGCCGGGACCTGTTCTCATGGCTCCGGCCGGGCGGAACATGACCTGATAGGAGCTTGGTCAGAAGCCCCCTCAATGTCCTGTCTGCGCCACCCGGCCGGCGCCCACCTTCGGCTGGGAAGGCAGCATCAGCATGACATCAGCGATCGAGGACGACACCGCGGACCAGGACGTGTTCGGCGGCGTCGACTCTCAC